>NZ_NWTA01000004.1:0-401144 GCF_002531955.1 Rhizobium sp. M10
CAGGGCAGAGGCGATTGGCGATGGGCATACCCCTTGGTACGTCCGAGCCGATCGCCTCTGATCCTGGCGCAAAGATGCCCGGCCCTTCGGGTTGGCTGAACGGGCCGGCTGATCGACCGGCCGGCTTGGCCGTAGAGCTGGGCTACGACGCGCGCCGGCCGGTCGACCATCCGACTCCGTTTGAGCCAACAGAATGCTTCAATCTAACCAGGAAAGGCTCTAGTCTGCCGCAAAAGGCAATGGGCGGCGCATGACGGGACAATTGAAGCGACTGGCAAAACGCGCGGCGATCGGCGCCGGGCTCGAGGCATCCTGGTTGATCGCCGCGGCCGGGCTGATGCGGCAGGCGCGCGGGCGCGGCGTCATCTTCACGCTGCATCACGTCCGCCCGCACGTCGCCCAATCCTTCGCGCCGAACGCACATCTCGAAATCACGCCTGACTTTCTCGACGCGGCGCTCAGGCGGCTCAAGCGGGAGGGCTATCGCTTCGTCCCGCTCGACGAGCTGCCGGCGCTGTTGGCCGAGCCCGAGGGCGGCAGGCCGTTTGCGGCCTTTACGCTCGACGACGGCTACACCAACAATCTGGAGCATGCGCTGCCGGTGTTCGAGCGGCATCGGACGCCGTTCACGGTGTTCGTCACCAAGGGCTTTGCCGAGGGCTCCCACAGCATCTGGTGGGAGACGCTCGCCGTTCTCCTGCGTCAGGCAGGCGAAATCCGCTTCGATTTCGGCCGCGGCAGCGAGCGGCTGGCGCTCGAGAACCCGCAACAGCAATGGGACGCCTTCGACCGCTTCGCGGCCTATATCCACCGCTCCGACGAGGCGCGCGCCGTTGCCGCCCTCGATATGCTGGCGCGGGACAACGGCATCGAGCCGACCGATATCGTGCGCGAGCTGGTGATGGGGCCGGCGCAACTGCAATGGCTCGCGCAGCACCCGCTCGCCGCACTCGGCGCTCATACGATCAGCCATCGGGCACTCGCCCGCCTGCCGGAAGCCGAGGCGCGAATCGAGATGGAAGTTTCGGGCGATTACCTCGAGGCGGTGACCGGCATCCGTCCCGTCACGATCGCCTATCCCTACGGCACGCCGGAGGCAGCGACCGGCCGCGAGGCGGCGCTTGCCGGCCGGCTCGGCTTTTCGGTCGCGGTCACCACCCAGCCGGGACTGCCGGCGGCGGGAAAAACCGGTTGTCTCCCGCGCATGTCGCTGAACGGCTTCTACCAGAAGCGACGCTACGTCTCGGCGCTTGCCTCCGGCATTCCGCTGCGGCTGATGCGCAGGTAAGCCGATCACGGATACATCCGCACCTTTTCCCACGCTCCGACCGGCATGGGCCGGCGGAATTCGATGCGGTCATGCAGGCGGAATGCCTGATCCTTCCAGAATTCGATCGAGGTCGGCCGGATGCGGAAGCCAGACCAGTGGGCTGGGCGGGGAATGTCGCCGAGGGCATAACGGGCGGTATATTCGGCCACCGCCTTCTCCAGCGCGAAACGACTTTCGAGCGGGCGGGACTGCCTTGAGGCCCAGGCGCCGATGCGGCTGCCGCGCGCCCGCGTCTTGAAATAGGCGTCGGCTTCGGCGTCGCTCACGATCTCGACAGGGCCGCGCAGCCGCACCTGGCGGCGCAGGCTTTTCCAGTGGAAACACATGGCGGCTTTCCTCTGCCCCAAGATTTCGAGACCTTTCCGGCTCTCGAAATTGGTGTAGAAGACGAAACCGTCATCATCGAATCCCTTCAGGAGAACCATGCGGACATTGGGAAGGCCATCTTCATCGACCGTTGCCAGTGCCACGGCATTCGGGTCGTTCGGTTCCGAGGCCTCCGCCTCCTTCAGCCACTCGGCAAAGAGCTTGAAGGGTTCGCCACTTTCGGTAAAGTCACCGCTTGTTAACTCGTTTGCCGACATATTGGTTCAAATGCCCCGGATTGTTCAAAATTCGCCCAGCTTTTCATAACTGGACAGGATGCAGGGTGGAAGTCATAGCAAAGTCATATCGCCATACAAAGGGTCTGCGGCAACGCAGCAGCGCCTTCCTGGTCATCGGCGCCGCAATGCTGTCGCTTTCCGGTTGCGTTGGCGGCGGCATGGATTTCTTGAGCGAAGCCAAGGTCGACCGGTCGGTGGCAACAGGCACGGTGCCACAGCCGCCGCCGAGCACCGACACGCTCTCTGACGAGATGACGGTGCGCAACGCCGTGACGTCGGCCGATGTGAACAGGCTCGAAGGCCAGCCGCTTCCCTGGGCGAATGCATCGACCGGCAGCGCCGGCGTCATCGATACGATCGTCGAAAACAATGAGGCGGGCCAGGTCTGCCGACAGTTCCGCACTACCCGGCACTCCTATGTCGGCATCGCCAAATTCTACGGCAAGACCTGCCTCGTCGGCGGCGGCAACTGGCAGCTTCTGAGCTTCCAGCCGGAGAGCTGATCCGGCGGGAAAGCTAATCCGGCGGGAAAGCTGATCCCTCGCGGGGAATTGATCCGGCGGGGATTATCCCCGCGGGGAATCGATCCCCGGGGGGACAACCGATTCGGCGCGGACAGGTTAACGGCCGGCGGCTTTGCGGCGAATGCTTAGCAAAGAGCTAACCATTTGCGGCGAAACACTCCGCATCCCTCCACAGAAATAAGAAGTGATTAGCAACTCGGCCGCACGATCGGCGTTGAGAGTGGCTCCCCCTGCCTTTGCGGCCGGTGGCGCCTCACGGCGTTGATATTGGACTTTGATATTGGGCGGGGATGCCGGGCAAGGACAGGCGCCCGCATCGCAACACCGGCGGTTTTGACATGCGCGATCCTTACAAAATTCTGGGCGTCAAGCGCGACGCGGCGGCGGACGAGATCAAGGCGGCCTGGCGCAACATGGCCAAGGCCGCGCATCCCGACCACAATCAGGATGATCCGACGGCGACGGCCCGATTCGCCGAGATCGGCCGCGCCTATGAAACGCTGAAGGATCCGCGCAAACGCAGCCTGTTCGACAATGCCGTACGCATGGCGGAAGCCAAGAAGCATGAACAGACGATCATGCAGCAGCGCCAGGCCGCGCGCGAGGCTGCAGCCCGCGCCAAGGCGGCCCAGGCCAATGCCGAGCGGGTGATGGAAGAGCTTGCCCGGGCTGCCCAGAACGCCGCGGCCGAAGGCTCCAGGCAGCAGGCGGCCGCCGGCGAAGGCGCCGAGGAGATGGCGGAGCGCATTTTCGGCGCGCAGGCCCGCGCTGCGGCCGGCGGCCAGGCGCAGGGTCGCGCCCAGCACGCCCAGAATCAGCAAACCCAATATCAGCAGACCCACAATCAGCAGACGCAGGGGCAGACACAGGCCGAAGCGGGCAGGCGCGCCGATGGCGACGCCGCCGAAGCCGAGGAGGAAACCGGCGAGGCATCAAACAATGCCGGCGCCAACCTGTCGCTGCCGCTCAGCATTCTGACATCGCTGGTGCGCCGTTTCACCGGCGCCAAGGATACCGGCCTCGAAAAAGCGCCTGACGAGGTGACGACGGCGACGGTGACGATCGACGACGTGCTGAAGAGCGGCTGGATCACCGCAGCGCTGCCGGAGGGTCGCGAAATCGGCTTCGCCTTGCCGGCGGGCACGACGGATGGTCACGAGATCCGGCTCAAGGGACAGGGCTTCAAGCTGCCGGGCATGCAGCGCGGCGACGCCGTCGTCAATATCCGCATCGCCCCCGATCCGCGCTTCACCGTCGACGGTTTCGACCTGCACGCCGTGCTGCCGCTCAGCATCGAAAACGCCGTGCTCGGCACCGAGGCGCGCATCGACGGACCGGCCGGGCCGCTTGATATCACCGTTCCCGCCTGGTCGGGCTCGGACAAGACGATCCGGATTTCCGGCCAGGGATTGCCGCGGGAAGACGGCAGCAGAGGCGATCTCGTCGTCGAATTGCGCATCATCCTGTGGGAAAAACCCGACGACAAGATCACCGATCTCATGCGCAGCATGCGCGAAGGCCTGTTTCTGTGAAATTTTTACGACATTCGCACCCTTTGTTACGATCCCTAACAGTTGATGATCCAGGCCAAGCTTGAACCGATTAACGGCCTATGCCATAGGCAGGATCGATCAGAATCCTAGGGAGCGAAATATGGCTCAAGCATCCGGCCTCATGGCAGGCAAACGCGGCGTCATCATGGGTGTCGCCAACAATCGTTCGATTGCGTGGGGTATTGCCAAGGCCATTCATGCGCAGGGCGGAGAAGTTGCGCTCACCTATCAGGGCGATGCGCTGAAGAAGCGTGTCGAGCCGCTCGCCGCCGAAATCGAAGCGACGCTGGTCGGCCACTGCGACGTCGCCGACGAAGCCACCATCGACGCCGTTTTCGAAAATGTCGAAAAGCTGTGGGGCAAGATCGATTTTCTCGTGCATGCGATCGGCTTTTCCGACAAGGACGAGCTGACCGGCCGCTATATCGACACCTCGCCCGACAATTTCACCAAGACTATGCAGATCTCCGTCTATTCCTTCACCTCGGTCGCACGCCGCGCCGAGAAGCTGATGACGGAAGGCGGCTCGATGCTGACGCTGACCTATTACGGCGCCGAGAAGGTGATGCCGAACTATAACGTCATGGGTGTCGCCAAGGCCGCGCTCGAAGCCAGCGTCAAATATCTCGCCGTCGACCTCGGGCCGCAGAACATCCGCGTCAACGCCGTTTCGGCCGGACCGATCAAGACGCTCGCCGCCTCCGGCATCGGCGATTTCCGCTACATTCTGAAGTGGAACGAATATAACGCCCCGCTGCGGCGCACCGTCACCATCGAAGAAGTCGGCGATGTCGGCCTCTATCTGCTGTCCGACCTGTCGCGCTCCGTCACCGGCGAAGTGCACCACGCCGACAGCGGCTATCATGTCATCGGCATGAAGGCGGTCGACGCGCCGGATATTTCGGTCGTCAAGGACTAATGCCTCCGGAGTCTGGACCGTGCTTATCTATGTGATCAGACACGGTCAGACGGACTGGAATGCCGAGCGCCGCCTGCAGGGTCAGAAAGACATCGCGATGAACGCCACGGGCCTGGAACAGGCCCGGCGAAACGGCATTGCGTTGGCTGAGATTCTCGGCGAGACGGTCGGCGCGTTCGATTTCGTCGCCAGCCCGCTCGGGCGCACGCGCGCGACTATGGAAATCATGCGTGCCGCCATGGGACTGCCGCCGCTTGCCTATCGCACCGATCCCCGGCTGGTGGAGATCTCCTTCGGCGATTGGGAGGGTTCGACGCTCAAGGAGCTGAAGGCGACGCAACGCGAGCGGGTGGCCGAACGCAATGCCTCGAAATGGGATTTCATCCCACCCGGCGACGATGCGGAAAGCTATGAGATCCTCTCCTGGCGCACCGGCGCATGGCTGCGCTCCGTCGACCGCCCAACGGTCTGCGTCACCCATGGCGGCGTCATCCGCACGCTTTTCCAGATGATCGCCGACCTGCCGAAGAGCAGCGCGGCCGAAGGCGGCATTCCGCAGGACCAGATCGTCAGGATCGACACCAATGACCGGACGATCGTCTGGCTGTAGGTCGTCACCGCGTTTCGATCAGAATTGAATGAAAGTGAATTTTATACGCCGATCTCGGCGTTAGGCGCCTATTTGACGATGTCGAGATCGTTGATGACGCGCTTGCCGTCGACTTCGGTGTAGAAGACGATCACTTTGACGCCGGCTTCGAGGCCGTCGAAGTTGAATTCCTCAGGTGCCTGATAGGTCTTGCCGTCGTCGAGCGTCAGCACGAGATTGGCCGTATCGACCTTCTTGATCGTCGCCTCGACATCGGCGCTCTCGGCAAAGCCGCTCATCGGCGACAGGAAACTTGCTGTGGCCAAAAGCGTGGCGACGACGAAACGCATGGCAACAATCCTTTTGAAACGCTGCACGAGAACACTGGCCACAGATAAGCTCCTGAATATGGCGAAAATTGCCCGTAAGGATGGCTTTTCCCGCCCAATTGATGAATAGGATTTTAAATATAATCAAGATGCCGCGTTAACCACGCCTTTCCCACCCTCCCGCAGTTTTCAGCATCGAAAACAGGCAATCGTAAATTAACCCCTGCCTCCTAAAGTTACCGGGAATATGAGGGTCTCATTTTGCTATCCAGGTTCGGCGACGGCAAGCAGTTTCGGCGCGTGTTGAAGAATACCCGCGTCTCGTTTCTGGTTTCGTCGTTCGTCGCCGTCATCGTCACCATGGTCGGCTTCGCCCTCGATCGGGCCAATACTGCCTCTGATGTGCGCGAACTTCATATCCGCACCGAAAGCGAAATGAACCTGTTGCGCGCCCGGGTGGCGGCCGAGATCAACATGGATCTCAGCGTCGTCCGCGATCTCGCCAACCTGACCTCCGTCAACGGCACGGCAAACAAGGCGGAGATGGAGCGCCAGATCAACTGGCTGCTGATCCAGAACCCGGCTTTCGTTCATATCGCCGTCGCGCCCGATTTCATCATCAGCGACATCTATCCGACGCAAGCCGGCAATGAGCGGATCGGCCGCGACGTGCGTGAGGTCCTCTTCTCGCAAAAGGCGATGACGCGCGCAGCCGGCGATCAGTCGGCCCGCTTCTACGGCCCGATCCGGACCGGCGGCCGGGACGTCTTTGCTGTCTTCTTTCCTGTCTTCGTCAAGGAAAACGGCCAGCGGCGCCTCTGGGGCGCGGTGGAGGCGACCATCGACCGGAAGATGTTTTACGAGGCGACCGGGCTGATGCCGGCGCGCGACCGTGAAAACCAGGAGCGCTTTCCCAATCTCGACCACCTTTCGATCGCCGTCCGGGATATCGGCCCGCTGGCCGGGAAAGCCGATCGTCCGGCGCCGTTCTTCGGTTCGGCCGGCACCGACGACAAGGATCCGATCCGCCGCCAGATCAGCTTTGCCGGCGGCAAGTGGGAGCTTTCCGCCGTCCCGAACGACGGCTGGACCGCAATACCGGAAAACCGGACGGAGTTGCGGCTGATCGTCTTTGCCGCCGGCTGCATCATCATCGTCCCGATCTTCCTTGCGACGCTGCTGCTCGGCGAACGCAATCGCAACATCGCCGAGCTGGAGACGCGCGAGGCAAAACTGATGGAAGTGTCGCAGCGCCTCAACCTGGCGCTCGAATCCTCCAATATCGGCATCTGGGAGCTGCAGGACCATTCGACCAGCCTGCTCTGGGATGCGTGCGCCGCCGCCCTGCACGGCAAGCCGGCGGAGGAAGGAAGCCGGCCGCTCGACGAATGGCTGGCGGCGATCCTGCCTGAGGATCGTGAGATCGCCGAAGTGCATTTCTTCAGCTGCAGCATCGCGGGTGCTGCCTGCACGGCGCAGTACCGCATCATGCTCGCCGACGGCGGCATCCGGCATCTGCGCTCAGTCGGGGCGCTCTACAGGGATGCCGGCGGCGCCGGCAAGACGATCGGCATCGTCTGGGACGTGACCGCCGATGCGGAGGCGACCGAGGCGTTGCGCAAGGCCAGGGATGTGAGCGAGGTCAAGAACGCCGAGCTGGAGCTGGCGCTTGAAGAGCTTTCGAGCCGCGAGGGACAGCTCGCCGAGATTTCCAGCCGGCTCGATCTTGCGCTCAATTCCTATCGCTGCGGCATATGGGAGGCGCGGCCCGACCGGGGCGGCTCGATCTGGAACGAGCGAATGCACGAGCTATACGGGCTGGCGCCGCGCAACGGCTTCATGACGGAGGAAATCTGGCTTTCCCGCATCCACCCGGAGGATCGGGGGCTGGCGCTCGAAAGCGCGCGTCACTTCAAGCGAAGCGGCGATACGCATACCCTCGTCTGCCGCGTGATCGTCGACGACGGCTCGGTGCGCTATGTCCGCTCGGTCGGCAAACTCCACCAGACGGCTTCCGGCGAGATGAAGATCATGGGCATTGCCTTCGACGCCACCGAAGACATGCTGATGACGATCCGGCTCAAGGCCGCCAAGGACGAAGCCGTCGCCAAGAATATCGAGCTCGAGCTTGCCAAGGACAGGATCGAGCACAATTCGCTGCATGATCCGCTGACCGCGCTCGCCAACCGCCGCAAGCTCGACATCGCGCTCGAAAACCTGACCCATGACGGGCGCCGGCAGCGGCAGAAATTCTCGATCCTGCACATCGATCTCGACCGCTTCAAGGATATCAACGACACGCTCGGCCATGCGGCCGGCGATGCGATGCTGGTGCATGCCTCGAAGGTGCTCGCCAAGAATGTCCGCGGCAGCGATCTCGTCGCGCGCATCGGCGGCGACGAATTCGTCATCCTCGCCGGCGATGTCGGCGACAAGGAGATGGCCGAGCTTGCGACGCGGATCGTCGAGGAGATGCGTCAGCCGATCGATTTCCAGGGCTTTTCCTGCCGCTGCGGCGTGTCGATCGGCATCGCGCTCGCCAACGGCATCCATATCGATGCGCGCAAGGTGCTGATCAATGCCGACATCGCGCTCTACCGTGCCAAGAGCACCGGCCGCAACCGCTTCGAATTCTTCAATCACAATCTCCAGGCCGATATCATCAACACCAAGCGCACGGCCGACGAGATCCTTGCCGGCATCGACAACGGCGAATTCACCGCCTGGTATCAGCCGCAATTCTCGGCCCGGACGATGGAACTGACCGGCGTCGAAGCGCTGGTGCGCTGGAAACATCCGTCCAAGGGGTGGCTTGCGCCCGACAAGTTCCTGCGCATCGCCGACGAGATCAATGTCGTGCAGACGCTCGACCGGATCGTGCTGGAAACGGCGCTGCGCGACAAGATGCGCTGGACGGCGCTGGGCATTGCCGTTCCCAAGGTTTCCGTCAATGTTTCCGCTCGCCGGCTGCATGACGGCAGCCTGCTGGAATCGCTCGCCGACCTGCATATCCGCCCTGGGGAACTTTCCTTTGAACTGGTGGAATCGATCTTCCTCGACGAGAGCGAGGACGTGGTCTCGCAGAACCTCGAACGCATCAAGGCGCTCGGCATCGATATCGAGATCGACGATTTCGGCACCGGCCATACCTCGATCGTCAGCCTGCTGAAGCTGAAGCCCAAGCGGCTGAAGATCGACCGCCAGCTGGTGCAGCCGATCATCGGCGCGTCGCAGGAGCGGGCGCTGGTCAGCTCGATCATCGACATTGCCCGTTCGCTCGGCGTCGAGACGGTGGCCGAAGGCGTGGAGACGGCAGCGCATGCCGCCCTGCTGCGCGATCTCGACTGCGATATCCTGCAGGGCTACGCCTTCTCGCCGGCGCTCTCCTTCGACGATTTCACCGCCGAGGCGACCGGAACCGGATGGCGGCTGGCTTCGTGACGGCCGTCCTGTTGCCAAGGAGGGAAACAGGATTTCGGCAGCAGCCGGTTTGGCGCAAAGAAAGGCTTTTGCCCCGGCGGCTTTTTGGCCTATGAGTGTCGCGCCTTTTTCAAGCAATGGCGCGGCCGGCGGCGACCGGCCCTGGCGCCACCGTGGGAACACATGTCGCACAATACATTCGGTCACCTCTTCCGCGTAACCACCTGGGGCGAAAGCCATGGTCCGGCGCTCGGCTGCGTCGTCGACGGCTGCCCTCCGGGGCTGCGCTTCAAGCTCGCCGATCTCCAGGTCTGGCTCGACAAGCGCAAGCCGGGCCAATCCCGCTTCGTCACACAGCGGCGCGAGGACGACCTGGTGAAGGTGCTGTCAGGCGTCATGCTGGATGCCGACGGCGAGACGATGACGACGACAGGCACGCCGATCTCGATGCTGATCGAAAACACCGACCAGCGTTCGAAGGATTATGGCGAGATCGCCCGGCAATACCGCCCCGGCCATGCCGACTATACCTATGACCTGAAATACGGCATCCGCGATTATCGCGGCGGCGGCCGCTCCTCGGCGCGCGAAACCGCCGCGCGCGTGGCAGCCGGCGGCATCGCCCGCCTGGTCGTGCCCGGCGTGACCGTGCGCGGCGCGCTGGTGCAGATCGGCAAACACAAGATCGACCGGCGCAACTGGGATTGGGACCAGGTCGGGCAGAACCCGTTCTTCTCCCCCGATGCGTCGATCGTCCCGGTCTGGGAGGAGTATCTCGACGGCATCCGCAAGGCCGGCTCCTCGATCGGCGCGGTCATCGAAGTGATCGCCGAGGGCGTGCCCGCCGGCCTCGGCGCGCCGATCTATGCCAAGCTCGACCAGGACATCGCCTCGCTGCTGATGTCGATCAACGCCGTCAAGGGCGTGGAGATCGGCAACGGTTTTGCCGCCGCCGAAACATCGGGCGAAGACAATGCCGACGAGATGCGCATAGGCAATGACGGCACGCCGATCTTTCTTTCCAACAATGCCGGCGGTATTCTTGGCGGGATCTCGACCGGGCAGCCTGTAGTGGCGCGTTTCGCCGTCAAGCCGACCTCCTCGATCCTGACCGAACGCCAGTCGATCGACGCCGACGGCAAGAATGTCGATGTCCGCACCAAGGGCCGGCACGACCCCTGCGTCGGCATTCGCGCCGTGCCGATCGGCGAGGCGATGGTCGCCTGCGCCATCGCCGATCATTATCTTCGCGACCGCGGCCAGACCGGCCGTCTGAAATAGGAGCGTCCATGTCTTACGATCAGAAACGCGTCGTCGACGCCATCAGGGCCTTCGAGGCCGGCGAAATCGTCGTCGTCATGGACGACGATGACCGCGAGAACGAAGGCGACCTGATCGTCGCCGCCGTGCACACCACGCCGGAAAAAATGGCTTTCATCGTCCGCCACACCTCCGGCATCGTCTGCGCGCCGATGCCGAAGGAAGAGGCCAAGCGCCTCAACCTCAACGCCATGGTGGCGGAAAACGATTCGGCTCATACGACGGCCTTCACCGTCTCGGTCGATTTCAAGCATGGCACGACGACCGGCATCTCGGCCGACGACCGGACGCTGACGGTGCGCAACCTCGCCAATCCGAATGTCGGGGCCGCCGATTTCGTCCGTCCCGGCCATATCTTCCCGCTGGTTTCGCGCGAAGGCGGCGTGCTGATGCGCTCCGGCCATACGGAAGCGGCGGTCGACCTCTGCCGGCTCGCCGGCCTGCCGCCGATCGGCGTCATCTCCGAACTCGTCAACGATGACGGCACCGTCACGCGCGGGCCGCAGGTGGTCGATTTTGCCGAAAAGCACGGGCTGAAGCTCGTCTCCGTCGCCGATCTCATCGCCTATCGCCAGCGCAAGGAAACGCTGGTCGAGCACGGCGCGAGCTTCGACATCGACACGGCCTTCGGCAAGGCCAAGGCCCATACCTATGCCCTGCCCTGGGACCCGATGCAGCATCTCGCCGTCGTCTTCGGCGACATCCGCGACGGCATCGACATCCCGGTGCGCCTGCATCCGGAAAATGTCGCCGAGGACCTGTTCGGCAAGAAGAGCCCGGTCGATTTCTACATGGAGAAGATCGCCGCCGAGGGGCGCGGCGTCATTGTCTATCTGCGTGAGGGCTCCGTCGGCGTCGGCCATTACGACAACGGCCGCAAGGCCCGCAGCCAGGGCCGCGAGGCACATGCCGAAGCGCAGAGCCGCGAAAGCGAATGGCTGGAAATCGGCCTCGGCGCCCAGATCCTCAAGGACCTCGGCGTCAGCTCGATCAAGCTGCTGACCAGCCGCGAACGCCACTATGTCGGCCTGGAAGGTTTCGGCATCAAGATCAGCAAGACGGAGATTTGCTGAGTACTCCCCTTCTCCCCAGCGGGGATCCGAAGGACGGGTCGAGACCCGCGGCTCGACCCCGGTTAGTGGCCCGAAGGGTCGGATGAGGGGGCCGCACGGTACACCGTCCATGCTGCCCTTCGCTTGCGCTCAGCGCATTCGCGGCTTTGCCGCTCACCCCCTCATCTGCCTGCCGGCATCTTCTCCCCGCTGGGGAGAAGGGGCGTCGTGGCAACGCCTCGGTCCCTCGGTAAGCAAGATTATATCGGACGACTTCGCTTACCCTCTCCACCCGTCGAGCAACACCACCTTCTCCACCCCCGCAAACCGCGCCACGCGCTCCAGCTCCGCCTCCAGCCGCTCCAGCCGTCCGGCCGACGGCTTCACCCCCGGCTCCAGCCAGAGCCGCCTGACATCGAGCGTCGATTTCTTCCGGTCCGCCTTCATGTCGATGCGGCCGATCAGCCGGTCGCCTTCGAGGAGCGGGAAGACGTAATAGCCATATTCGCGCTTCGGCTCGGGCACGAAGACTTCGATGCGGTAGAAGAAGCCGAAGAGGCGTTCGGTGCGGTTGCGGTCGCGGATCATCGGGTCGAAGGGGCTGAGCACGCGGATGCGCGGCGGGGCAGCCGGGTAGCTGTCGAGCGTCGAGAGAAAATCGGCAAAGGCCCAGGACGGCCGCGGCTTGGCCCCGAGTGCCGGCTCGATCAGCACTTCGGCCAGTTCGTCGCGATGGGCGGATACCCAGGCCTTGGCTTCGTCAGGCGAGACGAGGTTCCAGAAGGCGGCGATCTCTCCATGGGTGGCGAAGCCGAGGCGGGTGAGCGCACTGCGGCAGGCCCAGTCGATGAATTCCTCGCGGCTTACCTCCGGCTCGCGGAAATGGCCGGGGACGACGCGCTCGGTGAGATCGTAGATCTTCTGGAAGTTCGAGCGGCCGGCGATGGCGAATTTGCCAGTATGCCAGAAATATTCGAGCGCCGTCTTGTTCGGATGCCAGTTCCACCAGCCGCCGGAGACATGGCCATCGGCCTTGACGTCGCGGGCCAGGATCGCGCCGTCGCGCCGGACGCGCTCATAGGTCTCCTCGAAGGCCGCCTCAAAACCCTCGCCGCGCCATTTGCGCCAGCGCTCGATCAAGACCTTTTCCTGGTGGCGGAACTTGTGCTTCCAATAGACGAAGAAAGCGCTCGGCAGGATCGAGGCGTCGTGCGTCCAGTGCTCGAACAGCGCCCGTTCCTGTTCAAGCAGCGCCGTCAGATGCTCGCGCCTATAGGTCTGGTTGCGGGAAAACAGGATCTGATGATGCGCCCGCTCCACCGTCTGGATGCTGTCGACCTGGACGAAACCCAGCTCATGGATGAGCTGCAGCAGGCCTGATTTGGTCAGGGCGCGGTTCGGTGGCGTGCTCAATCCCTGCTTGGCAAGGAAGACACGGCGGGCGTCGGCATTGGAGAGCAGATTCGTCATGGACGCATCATACCGCGGAAAATCTTCCTAGCCACCCGATATCGCTATCGGATGTCGACAGCGAGGTTTGCTCTTTGTAGAAGCACTGCTGTCAGGTTGGCGCCGGTGACCGCGACTGCCCCTCACCCTAACCCTCTCCCCGCTCGCGGGGAGAGGGGACGTGCCAAACGCAGCGTCGAGGTAGAGGGAAACGGTGCGGCATATCCCCTTCTCCCCGCCTGCGGGGAGAAGGTGGCGGCAGCCGGATGAGGGGCTGGTCTCCGCGGAGCTGCCCATTGAAGGCGCTTTCCGGCGTCGCCGATGCGAGGGTTTGGTTTGGATATTCAGTTCGAAGGCGCCGGGGTCAGTTTCGGAACGCGGGTGGCGCTGGCGCCGCTGACGCTCGGCATCAGCGGCAAACGCATCGGCGTCATCGGGCTCAACGGTTCGGGCAAGACGACGTTTGCGCGGCTGATCAACGGGCTGACCAAGCCGACGGTCGGCCGCGTCACCGTCAACGGCCGCGACACGGCCGATGAGAAGGCGGCGGCCCCCGATGTCGGCTTCATCTTCCAGACGCCGCAGAACCAGATCATCCTGCCAATCGTCCGCGACGACATCGCCTTCGGGCTGAAGCGGCACGGGCTCAGCAAGGCGGAGATCGAGGCGAAGGTCGCGGGCATTCTCGCCCGTTTCGGCGCCGAAGCGCTCGCCGATCGCCGGGCGCACGAGCTGTCCGGCGGCGAGCTGCAGGTGGCGGCCCTCTGCTCGGTGCTGGTGACCGGGCCCGGCATTCTCATCCTCGACGAGCCGACCAACCAGCTCGATCTGAAGAACCGGGCGCTGGTCGAGCGGATTATCGCCGGGTTGCCGGAAAGCGCCATCGTCATCACCCATGATCTGGAGCTGATCGCCGGTTTCGAACGGGTGCTGCTGTTTCACGAAGGGCGGCTGGCCGCCGATGCGCCGGCGACTGAAGCGATCGCCCGCTACAGGGAGATCGCCGCCTGATGCAGTCGCTTTATGTCGAAGGCAACAGCCCGATGCACCGGCTTTCCCCGCGGGTCAAGCTGGTATCGCTTGCGGTCTTCGGCGTCGTCCTGTTCGTCAGCCAGAATATCGCCCTGCTTTCCGGCTTCGTGCTGCTGACGGCGGTTGTCTACCGCACGACCGGCCTGCCGCTCGGCGAGGGGCTGCGGCGGCTGCGGCCGGTCTTCCTGACGATCGCGGTCGTGGCGCTCTTCAACCTGCTCTTCAACCCCTGGCAGGCAGCACTCGTGCCGGTGCTGCGGCTGACGGCGCTGATGCTGCTTGCCGCCGCCGTGACGGCGACGACGTCGATCGCCGCCTTCATCGACGAGGTGACGGCGCTCGCCCGCCCGCTCGAACGCACCGGCTTCGTGCAGGCCGACGATATCGGCTTGGCGCTGGGGCTGGTGCTGCGCTTCGTGCCCGAGATTGTCGGCCGTTACCGGGCGATCCGCGAGGCCCACAAGGCGCGCGGGCTGAAGGTCCGGCCGACGAGCCTGCTGGCGCCGCTGATCATCCTGACGCTCAGGGATGCGGATAATGTCGCCGCCGCGATTGACGCGCGCCGCATTCGACGGCATGGAAGTTAACCAATTTTAACCACGGAGTTCATGATGAGCACCCGCGACCTCGTCCTTACCGCCCTCTTTGCCGCGATCATCGTGGCGCTCGGCCTGCTGCCGCCGATCTCGCTCGGCTTCATCCCGGTGCCGATCACCGCCCAATCGCTCGGCGTCATGATGGCCGGTGTCGTGCTCGGCGCCCGGCGCGGCGCGATTGCCGTGCTGATCGTGCTGCTGCTCGTCGCCATCGGCCTGCCGGTGCTTTCCGGCGGCCGCGGCGGCCTTGCCATCTTCGCCTCGCCGACAGCAGGCTTCCTCGTCGGCTGGATCTTCGGCGCCTTCGTCACCGGTTATCTCAGCGAGCGCCTGGTCAATCACGGCCAATCCGGCCTGGTGCAGACGGTGAGCTTCTTCCTCGCCGCCATGGCCGGCGGGATCGTCGTGCTCTATGCGTTCGGCATCGCCTATCTCGCGACCGGCGCCGGTCTCGGCTTCACCAAGGCCTTCGTCGGGTCGATGGCCTTCATTCCGGGCGACGTCATCAAGGCTTTCGTCGCCGCTCTGCTCGGCCGGGCCGTCATGGTCGGCTATCCCCTGCTGCCGGCGCGCGCGTAAGGCGCCTCGATCGCAAATACATGCAGTGGCCGTCTTCACCCGAAGGCGGCCATTTGCGTTTGCGGCACACCAAGACCCGCTTGCCTGCGGCGCAGGCTTTGCGTCTCGATGCTGATGGATTGAGGAAGGAAGGCTTGTTGCGAGCAAGGTAAAGCTTGGAATACAGGCAACAAAAAACCGCCTTGAGGCGGTCGGGCATTCTATCGATTTCAGTTTGATTTAGTCTCCTCCACCTCCGTCGCCGCCGCCGTCACAGCCGCCGTCGTCCGAGGCGTCGAACCAGCCTCCCCCGCCATCGCCGGAGCTTTTTGACCTGCGCCTGCCACTCGCAAATATCAGGACAAAAACCAGGGCGAAACATGCGAAGAGCATGGCATCCGGAAAAAATGAATCCAATCGGTCTCCTTTCATTTGCTTCAGGAAATCTTGTTTCCTGATAGAAACTGTAGACTATTTCCCGATTTCCGCAATAGCTTTAATATGAAGCTTTTATGACATCCGGGATCGCGTCAAAACGCCCTGTCTTGTCCCCGCCACCCCGACTCCGCGCTGCTGCCACTGCAGCGCAGAGTATCACGCCCTGGGGTGTTCAAGCTGCCGCTCTTTGCGGAAAGAGCACGGCTTGCGGGGCAGCCTTGACACCAGCCACGATCAGGGGATCCCGATAAAGCCGAGGAGACGGTATTCCCAGCCTGGAATGCAGCGTTGCGGCCGAGCCTGGCAGGAACGGGAGGAGGCAGCGGGCAACGGTCGCAAGGCCGTAGATCTGCTCGGCCAGGCAAGCGCCAAGACGTTCGGTGGTCGCTTTGCGATCCTCCGAAGCGGGATCGGCAAGCAGCGTTTTCGCATCCGCCCATGGTGCACCTTTTGTAAACCGCCGGTTCGCCTCACCGACAAACTCGAAAATATCAGCGAGGCCGACATGGAGTTCGTAGGTATCGAAGGCCCGCGCCACCTTCCCCGGAAGGCGGTGAGCTTCCAGCACGAACTCGTTCTCCGGCACCGGCGGTACAATGCCGCCGAACGACTGATATAAAAGGGCAAGCACCCGGTTGGCGAGATTGCCGAGCTGGCCTGCGAGCTCTCCCGACCATGCGGCTTCGAGACGCTCGCCCGAGAAGTCGCCATCGTCTCCCGAGCGTATGTGCCGGAGCAGGTAATATCGCAGCGCGTCCGGCGTTCCGTAGGCGTCGATGATGCTTTCCGGGTCGATGCCATTGCCGGCCGACTTCCCGATTTTCCTGCCATCCACCGTGACGTAGCCGTGCACGAGGATCGACGACGGCGGCGGCAGGCCGGCGGACAGCAGGATGGCCGGCCAGTAGATGGCGTGGAACTTGGAGATGCCCTTGCCGACGATATGGATGCGTTCTCCGCCATTCCAATAACGCTGCAGAAGCGTCTGATCGGATCCGTGCCCCAGGCCCGTGAGATAGTTCGCAAGGGCGTCGAACCAGACATAGACAACGTCATCCGCATCGGGACCACCCCCATCGGGGACCGGAACGCCCCAGCCTCTCGCCCGTTCTGCGCTGCGCGACACGCTGATGTCGGTCAGGCCACGGCGCACCAGGGCAAGCATTTCGTTGCGCCGATGGGCTGGAACGATGCGAAGCGCCCCGGTCTCGACGAGTTCGAGGAGCCTGCCGCCGTATCGGGAGAGACGGAAGAACCAGTTCTCCTCACGGACGATCTCAAGAGCGATACCATGTTCCGGGCAGCGCCCGTCATCGAGTTCCGATGACTCGTAAAATTGCTCGCAGCTGACGCAATAGAGGCCCTCATAGGCCTTGCGATAGAGGTCGCCTTTTTCAGCGCAGGCCCGCCATAAGGCGTGGACACAGGCGACATGCCTTGGATCGCGGGAGGTGCGGACGAATTCCTGGTTGGAGATATCGAGCCGGCCGCCAAGACGCTCGAACCTGTCGGCGTTGGCATTGACGAAGTCCCTCACCTGTAGTCCCGCGGCTTCCGCGACCCTGACATTCTTCAGGCTGTTGTCATCGGTCCCGCATTGGAACCTGACGTCATGACCGAGAAGTCTGAGATGACGGGTATAGGCATCGGCCTGGACGAGTTCGAGGGCAAAGCCCACATGCGGCGCGGCATTCACATAAGGGATGGAGGTGGTGATATAGATGTCGGTCTTGTTCATCGGTGTTTCCTTTCGAAGGCTGTTATTGCCGGCGAGACGGATCGACCCATGAAAAAACCGCCTCGAGGGCGGTTGCTGGTGCATATGGACGCACGAAACCCGCCACGCTATGAGCGCGGCACCATCATCACGAAAGTGCTGATCACGTTGTTGTCCATACCATTTTTCTAGCATCAAGGGTGGTTTCGGACAAGCGCGCTGTTTGAGCCGGGACACTTTGCCATCCGCCCGTCGAGCGCCCGCCTTGGCGGAGCCTATTCAACGAATGGCGAACCGGCGGATCGGCATTCCTTCGTGAACCATTCCGTAAAACGGCGCACGGGACCTGAACAATGGAAGCGGTTCGGAATATTGAGCCAGGCGACCCACACGCGCATGAAGACCGGGCTTGCGCCTCCAGAATTCACCGCATCAGCAGCGACACCAGGCCGACCCGAGAATTGACCCCGAGTTTGGCATAGATGTTTCTCAGGTGGGTTCTGACGGTTTCGTAGCTGATATCATCGGCCATCGCCACTTCCCTCGGCGAATGGCCCGATGCGATGCTCGAGGCGATGCGGATTTCCGTCGCGGTCAGCTTGTAAAGCTGCATCAGCAAATCGCGCCGCTCATTGAGCGGCGTCGCCACGATCGGCTCGACGATCACCGCCACGGTCGGCCCCTCCAGAAACTGCGTGAACGCATCGGAGTGCAGCCGGACGAGGGTGATGCGGTAATTATCCTGGTTGCCGCCCTTGACGATCGCGGTGTGCGGTTTGGTCTGCACGCCGTTTCTGGAGGTCAGGAATTCGAGAACCGCAGCCGTCTTCTCGCATTGAAGCGCGAGCGTGCCGTCGGCGCCGATCCGCACAGGCAAGCCGGCTGCCAGCAAGGCCTCTGCGCTTTTATTCCAGCGACGGGCTTTGCGTTGCTCCGAGACATAGATCAATCCGACGCCGATGCTGTCGAACAGGGTCTGCGTCGCCTGTTCGTGCGGTGCGAAAAGATCGCGCTTGCGAATGAAGTCGAAAGCCCTTCTCAGATGCGGCGCGAGCTGCGTGTAAAGCTTGGCCGCCGCGCTGTTGAGATCGGGGTCCGCCGACGTCGTGCAGGCCGACAGGATGAAGGTGCGGTTTTCCTCGCGAATGATCGAGACGCCGACGCTCGTCTCGCATCCGGTCTGCCGCTTCAGCCAGTCATTATAAAACTCCGATTTGACCAGCTCCTCGCGCGGAACGATCTCGTCGCCGCACAGGCCCTGGCCGACGGGTACGCGATCCAATCTCGGAATCCAGGGATTGACCGAGGCGAAGTGGCTCATGAACTGGTCGATCTCGGACTGCGAAAATCCCGACATGAAGGGAACATGGGCGACGGACGAGGTCAGGTCGTGATAGTGAAGCGCCGCCTTGCCGCCCGGCGACGTCTGCGCAAGGCGGTCCAGGAAATCCTGCCAGCTGCACTCTCCGAACAGACTTCCATAAATCATATCCGTCAGAAGAGATGAGACGTCAGTCGATTGAATCATGAGTGATTTTCAACCTGAACGAATGAAAGCATCTTTGAATATTGAATAGTGTTGTCTTCGCAAAAGCAACGGAATTCGCACGTGCAATATCGGACACTCCGGAGTGACCGGGAAATACTACAACCACAGCATGTTATAGCTTCTCGGCACTAGATTTCCGGTCGACGCCCTCGATCCGGGGGAGCGTGCAACTCTGAATACGCCACGGCGTGGATGCCTTGACCGCCGCGGGCAATGCCCCGCGGCGGAAGCGACAGCCTCGCCGAACTTTCGTCAAACCAGCCCCGGCACGACGAACACCAGCCAGGCGACGATCGGGCCGATGATGGCGATCAGCGCGCTATAGACCAGCAACTGCTTGAGGACCTGCTCGCGCCGGTCATCCGGCGCATTGGCGACCACGAGCGCACCATTGGTGGAAAATGGGCTGGTATCGACGATCGTCGTCGAGATCGCGATGGCGGCGACGACGCCGATGGCGCTGACATGTCCCTGCATGAGGAACGGGACGGCCAGCGGGATGATGGCGCCGAGCAGCGCGGTCGAGGATGCGAAGGCCGAAACGATGGCGCCGGTAAAGCAAAGCAGGAGCGCCACCAGCAGCGGCATGCCGAGGCTGGATATGCCGTTTGCCACGTAGTCGACCGTACCGGCCTTCTCCATGACGCCGACATAGGTGATGATGCCTGATATCAGCAGCACGGTCGACCAGCTGACCTTGTCGATCGCCGCCTTCTGGGTTTTCGGCGACAAGAGCGCGAGGGCGACGGCGACGGTCATGGCGACGAGGCCGACATTGAACTTGAAAACCAACGCGCCGATGCCGAGCGCGATCAGGCCGACCAGCGTCGTCATTCGCTCATTGTTCAGACGCAGCGTCGCAGCAGTATCGGCCGCCGTGCCGTAGGCATGCTCCCGGATCGGTTTTGCCGGCGTGCCGCCGTGACCTCTGATCGACGCCGACACGCCCTCGGGGTGCAGTTCGGGCAAGGGGCCAAGGGATGCTGCGGGCACTTGCTTCATGACCTTTGCACCGCCGAAAACGAAGAAGACCAGCACCGCAATCGCCAGATTGAAGAAAAAGCTGGAGAGAAACAGCGATGTCGGCGCGAAAGGCAGGCCGGCCTTGGCAACGATCTGGTTGGTGATGCCGCCATAGATGCTGATCGGCGAAAAGCCGCCCGCCTGCGCGCCGTGGATCACCATCAACCCCATCATGACCGGGTGGATGCGGTACTGGATGGCAAAGCTCAGCGCGACCGGCGCGAGGATGGCGACGGCAGCCGGCCCAAGCGCGCCGAAACCGGTAATGACGGCGGCGACGAGGAACATCACCCAGGGGATCAGGCCTATGCGTCCACGCACCAGCCGGACGGCGCATTCGACCAGCCAGTCGATCGTGCCGTTGATCTGCGCGATGGCGAAGAGGTAGGTGACGGCGACGAGCGTCAAAAACAGATCGCTCGGAAAGCCCGCAAAAATATCGGTGGTCTTCATGCCGATGGTCATGGAGCCGAGCACGAAGGCGCCGGCGAAAGCGAGCGCGCCCATATTGATCGGCTGGATCGTCGCAACGACGAACATGGCGACGAGCATGCCTATGGCCAGTATTTCAATACCCATGATTCCCCTCCCTCCGACGCCTCCAGCGCCGTGGTTGCTGTTTGCAAGATTGATGCAGAGGCCGCCGACCCTCCTCCCAGAGGGCGGTCGCCTTACGTCCTGGTGTAAAGATCGGCGTATTGCTGCCGCAGGATGTTCTTCTGAACCTTGCCCATCGTGTTGCGCGGCAGGTCCTCGGCGAAGATGATGCGTTTGGGCTGTTTGTAGCGCGCCAGACGATCCTGGAGGGCGCTGACAATGGTCTTTTCATCCAGCACGGCGCCGGGCTTGCGCACCACGACGGCCGTGACGCCCTCTCCGAAATCCGGATGCGGCACGCCGATCACGGCGCTCTCGACCACACCGTCGATCTGGTCGATCTCGCTCTCGACCTCTTTCGGATAGATGTTGTAGCCACCCGAGATCACCAGGTCCTTGCCGCGGCCGACGATGTGGACATAGCCGTCGCTGTCGATCTTGCCAAGATCGCCGCTGATGAAGAACCCGTCGGCGGTGAATTCGGCCGCGGTTTTTTCCGGCATGCGCCAATAGCCCTTGAAGACGTTCGGCCCCTTGATCTCGATCATGCCGGTCTGTTCCGCCGGCAGCACTTGTCCCGTGGCGGGATCGGTGACGCGCACCGTCACACCAGGCAGCGGCAAGCCGACCGTGCCGGCGATGCGTTTGCCGTCATAGGGGTTGGAGGTATTCATATTGGTTTCCGTCATGCCGTAGCGCTCGAGAATCGCGTGACCGGTCCGGGCCTCGAACTCGGTATGGGTTTCTGCAAGCAGCGGCGCCGAGCCCGATATAAAGAGGCGGATGTTGGCTGCCGCCTCTTTGCCGAAGCGCGGGCTTTGCAGGAGGCGCACATAGAAGGTCGGCACACCCATCAGCATTGTTGCCTGCGGCATCAGGGAAACGACCTCGTCGGCGTCGAATTTCGACAGCAGGAACATCGAGGCGCCGGCGAGCAGCGTGACATTGGTGGCGACGAACAGCCCATGCGTATGGAAGATCGGCAGGGCATGGATCAGCCGGTCGCCGGCGGTGACGCGCCAATAGCCCCGCAAGGTCAGGGCGTTCGACAGCAGGTTGCCATGCGTGAGCATCGCCCCCTTGGAGCGTCCCGTCGTTCCCGAGGTGTAGAGGATCGCGGCCAGATCGTCGGCGGCGCGCGAGGCGTCGACAAAGTCGGCCGGCTCGTCGCGCGCAAGATCCAGCAACGAGCCGCTGCCATCGGCGTCGAGCGTTTCGACGATCGCGCCGTGACGCCTGGCGATCGTCTCGACGCCGTCGCGAGCGCCCGAGGCAACCACCACCAGACGCGGCTCGGCGTCGCCGATGAAGTAATCGAGTTCGGCCAGCGTATAGGCGGTGTTGAGCGGCAGGTAGACGGCGCCGCTGCGAACACAGGCGAGATAGAGGATCAATGCCTCGGCGCTTTTGTCCACCTGCACCGCAACCCGGTCGCCGGGGCGGATGCCGAGCGTATCCATCGCGCCGGCAATGCGGCCGGAAAGGGCGAAGGCCTCGTCATAGGTCCATGTGCGGGTGCCATCGATCCGGATGAACGGTGCGTTATCGGGTGCGGCGGCCCGCATGGCGTCGAAAAGATGGTTGCTCACTTTCGCCCTCCTCCAAGCGTGGAATTCATCAGCTGCGCGAATGCTCGAGAACCTTGCTGGCCATTGCCGCCACGGCGGCCTTCGTCGCTCTGGCTGAGCAGGCTTTTGACGGCGGGCGAGGCAATCACTTCGCCGCGCTGCGCTAAGGCCTCGTGGTTGGCCACGATGTCATCGAGCTTATAGAGGTAGTTGACCATCAGACCGTGCGCCTGCTGGAGCGCCTTGGGCGAGCGGTCGCCGAGAAAATTCACCCTTTCGAGCCGGGCGCCATTGCCGAGATGGAAGCGGGCGACGGGATCGACGGGGCGGCCTTCCGGCGTCCGTTCGGTCAGGAAATAGCGGGCCGCCAGCGGCAGCAACACACGCTCCACGTCGGCCGCGCTGCTTTCGCTGCCCGGCCAGTTCGGATCGTCGAGCAAGCTCAGCGTTCCCAGGGCTGCTTCGGATAAGGGCCGATCGCCGGTCGCGGCGCGCATCCTGGCAAGCCAACGGGCAAAACCCGGGACGGGCGACAGCGTGACGAAATTCTTCAGGCCGGGCAGGTCCTTGCGCAGATCTTCCACGACCTGCTTGATCAGGAAATTGCCGAACGAGATGCCGCGCAAGCCATCCTGGCAGTTGGAGATCGAATAGAAGACCGCCGTCGTCGCCTCGTCGGCATTGATCTGCTCCCTCCCCTCGTCGAGCACATCCGCGATCGCCTTCGGCACCGATCGGGTGAGCGCCACCTCGACGAAGACCAGCGGCTCGTCGGCCAGCCGCGGGTGGAAAAAGGCAAAGCATCGACGGTCGGCCGGCGCCAGACGACGGCGCAGCTCCTCCCAGCCGGCAATCTCATGCACGGCCTCATATCGGATGATCTTTTCGAGGATATAGGCCGGCGTCGTCCAGTCGATCGGCCGCAGCGTCAGAAAGCCGCGATTGAACCAGGAACCGAACAGATGCGTGAAGTCGGCATCGAGCGCATAACAGGCCTCGGACCGGTCCTTGGAAGCAAGCAGCTGCTGACGCATGCGGACGAGCCTGGCGGTGCCGTTCGGCGCGTGATTCAACCGGCGCAGGAGCTCCTGGCGCCGCGGCTCCGCGGCCTGATGGAGCGCAATGGCCGCAGCAGAGCTTTTGTCGGTGCGGTAATTTTCCATTGCCTGATCGAGCCTCACCGTGTCCGGCCCGAACTTTTCGTGCAGCATATGGAAGAATGTCTGCGCGCCCTCGTCCTCGAGCGCGCCCCAGCGATCGAGAATCTCGGCGGCAAGGGCCATGCCGGATGCTTCACCGCGGCTCGACAACAGCATCTCACAGAGGGTCTCAAGATCGGCTTTGGCGGCGGCCTGCGTATTGCGCGAACCGGAAAACAGGAGCTGGCGTCCGTGATCCGTAATGCTTTGCAGCATGTCGGTGAAGAAAGACGCCTCAGGCATGCCATTCTCCTTCTGAAGGTCGGGCGCTGTTCACGCCGGTGGACACCGCTTCCCCTCGCGGGGCTTCGTCTGTAGTATGTACATTGGCACTCTTCGTACACGACGTCAACGTTTGTGTATACAAGAATGGCATTTATGTATGAAGGAAGCGAAAGAAATGTCCGAGAATGTCGGCCGGTGGCTCCGCGATGAGATTGAAAATGCGATACTTTCCTACGAGTTCGCCCCCGGCGAGCGGCTGGATGAAACCGTGCTTGCCAATCGCTTCGGCGTGTCGCGGACGCCGGTGCGCGAGGCGCTGATGCAGCTTGATGCCATCGGCCTCATCGAAATCCGTCCGCGCCGCGGCGCCATCGTGATCGATCCAGGCCCGCACCGCATTTACGAGATGTTCGAGGTCATGGCCGAGCTCGAGGGCCTGGCCGGATCGCTCGCCGCCCGCCGGCTGGACAAGGCGTCACGCGAGGCGATCACCGCCACCCACAGCCGCTGCGAACAATCCGCCGCGGCCGGTGACAGCGATGCCTATTATTACGACAATGAGGAATTTCATAAGGCCATCTACGCCGCGAGCCGCAGCGATTTCCTGCAGGAGCAATGCGTGCAGCTGCATCGACGGCTGCGCCCATATCGCCGTCTGCAGCTGCGCGTGCGCAACCGCCTGTCGACCTCCTTCTCGGAACATTGCGCCATCGTCGATGCGATCTTTACAGGAGACGGAGATGAAGCCCGCCGCCTGCTGCGAACCCATGTCGGCATTCAGGGAGAAAGGTTCAGCGATCTGGTCGCGAGCATGGCGACGAGATGACCGGAGGGCGTGACTGATCGCTGCACGATCCTTTATTTGGCTCTGCCCGGATATCTAGCTCATCGCTTTCAGAGATCGGGGCTGGAGCAACTCCTGAGTCGGCTCACTTGCCGTCGACTTCTAGGATGACGCCTGAAAACGCCTGGGAAACCTCGTTTCCATCAGGAAAGCCTTCGGTCACGACCGTAAATCTGATCCAGCCCTTCCATCCTATAAGACCGGTGCGTTTCGGCGCGATCACCGCTACCACGATGTCCTCATTCGGAAAGACGTGAACGGCACGAACTCCGGGACCTGGCTCTGAGTGCAGCACTGCGAGTACCTTTCCGCCCCCCGGCTTGGCGCCTGCATAGATCGGAGAACCGTCACCTAGCGGTGCGACTGCGCTTATGAAGCGCGTACTGACGTAACCCTCGCCGTTGAAGAAAAGAGGACCTTGATAGGGACGAGGAGGCTCATCATCGCTCCACGCAGCGCTGACCGACACAAGTAACAGGGCAGTAGCGAGCATTGAACGTCGCGTCACCGGACGGCTCCTCTCTAAGATTGGCTGGAACAATTGACATGGACCTCAAGCTTTAGGCGTCCGCTGCCCGGGCAACATACTAATCCAAAAACCGATAGAGCCAGTCGCGCGTTTCCTCCGGCAGCGAGGCCGGCTGCTGGTCCTCGCTGCTGCGGGCCTGCCAGATGATTTCCACCTCGGCGGCGCGCTCCTCGCCGGTGTCGATCGAAACGAGGAAGCCGATGGAGCGCACGCCGATCTTGTCGACGGCGGCGGTAAAAAGGGCCGGCTCGTCGTAATGCAGCGGCCGATGGAGAACGCAGGTAATCTTGCTGGCGTTGTAGATCGGTTCGTCCTCGACCTCGGGCCGAGCCGACCAGAAGCTGGCAATGACGGATTCGGCATAGGAAATATAGGAGGCCAGGAACATCCGACCGTTCATATCGACATCGCGAAACGGCACATGTATTTCCGTCACACCCGGGCGTTTCGACTGACTCATCAACAACTCTGCCTGCAAAATTCCCCGTTAACGACAGTAGCACGGGGTTTTTTGAAGTAAACGGCTGAGATGACAGGAATTTATAACGCCGCCGCCAGCGAGATGGTGCGGCGGGAGCGCTTGTTGAAATCGTCCTGCGATGCCCCATCTGCTGTGGATCATGACACAAGCGGCCGATAGAGTGTCTCCATGAGCACCCGTCTTTATGAACACCCGATCTTCCTGGAACATGTGACGCCTTCCGGCCATCCGGAGCGATCGGACCGGATCCGCGCCATCAATGTCGCGCTGGAACATCCGAATTTCGAGCGGCTGGAGCGCCGGCAAGCGCCGCAGGCGAGCGAGGATGCGGTGCTGCTGGCGCATCCGGAAGAGCATCTGATGGCCGTCATGCGCGAGATCCCCGAAGAGGAAGATCGGATCAACCAGCTGGAAGCCGATACCTATGCCAGCGTCAAAAGCCTGCAGGCGGCGCTGACCGGGATCGGCGGCGCGATGGCGGCGGTGGACGACGTCTTTTCCGGCGCCGCCGACAATGTCTTCGTCGCCGCCCGCCCGCCCGGGCACCATGCCGAGAAGACGACGGCGATGGGCTTCTGCTTCTTCAACAATGCGGCGATCGCCGCCCGCCACGCGCAGAAAAGGCATGGCGCCGAACGTGTCGCCATCGTCGACTGGGACGTCCACCATGGCAACGGCACCCAGGACATCTTCTGGGACGATGCTTCCGTGCTGTTCTGCTCGACGCATCAGATGCCGCTCTATCCCGGCAGCGGCGCCAAGGAGGAGAAGGGCAAGCACAATACCATCGTCAACGCGCCGCTTTCGCCGAATGTCGGCAGCGACCATTTCCGCGAGGCGTTCAAATCGCGCGTGCTGCCGGCGCTCGACGATTTCCGGCCGGACCTCATCATCATCTCCGCCGGCTTCGACGCGCATCACCGCGATCCGCTGGCGCAGATCAACCTGACGGGCGAAGATTTCGACTGGGCCACCGGCCGCGTCCTGGAACTGGCCGACCGGCACGCCAAGAACCGGGTCGTCAGCCTGCTCGAAGGCGGCTATGATCTTGAAGGTCTGGCCGAATCGGCGGGCATGCATATTCTGCGAATGATGAAGGGTTGAGAATGACTGAAAGCGCCAAGCCTGAGGTATCGGGCCTTTCCTTCGAAAAGGCGGTCGCCGAACTCGAAAGCATCGTCGCCCGGCTGGAACGCGGCGACGTGGCGCTGGATGAATCCATCGAGATCTATGAGCGCGGCGAAGCGCTGAAGAAACATTGCGAGACGCTGCTTTCGGCCGCCGAAAACCGCATCGAGAAGATCCGGCTCGACCGCGCCGGCAAGCCGCAGGGCGTCGAGCCGCTCGACGGGGCCTGAGCGGATCGAAGGCGCTTGGCGATCGGCTTACGGCCGATCTATGATCCCCTCCAGAACCATGAGGGGACAGACAAATGACGGATAGATTGAAGGGCAAGGTCGCCATCATCTCGGGCGGCGCCACCGGCATGGGCGGTGCCGCCTCCAAGCTGTTTGCGGTCGAAGGCGCGCGTGTCGCGATCATCGACCGCAACGGCGAAGCGGCTGATGAGACCGTGAAGCAGATCCGTGATGCCGGCGGCGAGGCCGATTGCTGGACGGCCGATGTTTCCGACGAAGCCGCCGTCAATGCCGCCGTCGCCGGCGTCGAGGAACGCTACGGCGCGGTGACCGTGCTGTTCAATCATGCCGGCACCATCGTCATCAAACCCTTTCTCGAAACGACGCTTCAGGAATGGGACTGGCTGCACGCCGTCAATGTGCGCTCGATGTTCCTGATGACCAAGGCCGTGCTGCCGAAGATGATTGCCGCAGGCGGCGGATCGATCGTCTGCACCTCGTCGATCTCGGCGGTCGCGGCGACGCCGATGGAGGTGCTTTACGACACGACCAAGGGCGCGGTGCACATGTTTGCCCGGGCCATCGCAGTGGAATTCCGCGACCGCAACATCCGCTGCAACGCCGTCTGCCCCGGCTTCATCCGCACGCCGCACGGGTTGCGCGAAGTGGCCGACCTGCAGGCGCTCGGCGTCGATGTCTCGGATGCCGCCATCGCCGCCCAGCAGGGCCGGATCGGCGAGCCGGAGGATGTGGCGCGCGCCGCCCTTTATCTCGCCAGCGACGAGTCGAACTTTGTCAACGGCGCCCACCTCTTCGTCGACAACGGCTTCACCGCGATCTGAACGGATGCCCGACGAGACGCGCTCCATTGGCGCGCGGGCCTCCAGGCACTATCTCTCGCGGATATCTTGAGATCGGAGATCCCCATGTCCTTCTTTCCCGGTAAAGATCCGCTGCCCGGCGATGCCTTCGCCTGTGATGCGATCGAGAACCTGATCATTCCGCGCAGCAGCGATATCGGCGGCTTCCAGGTGCGGCGCGCCCTGCCGACGCGGCAGCGGCGGCTGGTCGGGCCGTTCATCTTCTTCGACCGCATGGGGCCGGCGATCCTGAAACCGAACGAGGCGCTCGACGTGAAGCCGCATCCGCATATCGGCCTGTCGACGGTCACCTATCTCTTCGACGGCGAGATCCGCCACCGCGACAGCCTCGGCACCGAAAAGGTCATCCGTCCCGGCGATATCAACCTGATGACGGCAGGCCGCGGCATCGTGCATTCCGAGCGCACGCCCGACAATCTGCGCGGCCACCCGCTGCTGATGTCGGGATTGCAGACCTGGCTGGCGCTGCCCGACGACAAGGAGGAGATCGATCCCTCCTTCGCCCATACGGAAAAGACCGACATGCCGCTGATCGAAACGTCAGGCGTGCGCGGGCGGGTCGTCATCGGCTCGTTCGATGGCATGACATCGCCGGTCGGCACTTTCTCCGACACGCTCTATGTCGATCTCAACCTGCAGCCCGGCGTGCGTTTTCCCTTCGGCGCCGGCCACGAGGAACGCGCCGTCTATGTGCTCTCAGGCGAGGTCGTCATCTCGGGCGATCGTTTCGCCGCCGATCAGTTGCTGGTCTTCCGGCCGGGCGATCCGATCACGCTCGAAGCCGGCAGCGACGGCTGTCACCTGATGCTCTTCGGCGGCGCGGCGCTGAACTCGAAACGTTATATCTGGTGGAATTTCGTCTCCTCCTCGAAGGAACGGATCGAAAAGGCCAAGGAGGAATGGCGCACCGGCCGCTTCGACATCGTTCCCGGCGACGAAGAGGAATTCGTGCCGTTGCCGGAAGGCTGACGGCACTCAAACCCATCGCAAAGATGGCTTCCGGTTAGCCTGCCGCGAAATAGCGCATCAGCGCCCCCTTGGTACGGTTGACGTAGCGGTCCTGCCAGCTGTCATCGACGTTGAGAAAGCCCGACCAGCCCTTCTTGCCCTGGCGCTTCAATTCCGCCTCGACGGCGCGGAAGCGATAGTGGTCATAGACATCGAGGATATGGACGGCATAGGCCTCGGCCAGCGCCCGGTCGCCTTTGACGATCAGCATGTTCTCGTCATTGGCGTAGGAGGCCTTGAAGCCGAGATTGTGGCTGCCGAGCACGACGACGCAGTCGTCCGACAGGGGATCGATCACCAGCACCTTGTCATGGATGATGGCGCCGACCTTCTTGGCCGTCAGCTCCTCCGCGCCGAAATCGGCCAGCAGCTGGTGGTCATCGATGCGCGAGGCCCGGACGATCGAGACATTGGCCTCGTCGAACGTATGCGGCGACACGGCCGCGGTATCGTCGTCCTCATCGTCGGGATCGTTCTTCTTGCCGGCGACGTAATTGGGCATGGCCTGCGGGCTGGAAACGGCGCCGGTGACGATCAGCTTCTGATCCTTGAGGCCGATATCGATCGCCTCGCCGACGATGCAATCCCTGCCCGACTGACCGGGATAGAAGGCCAGAAACAGCACCGCGTGCTCGGCACGGCGCATCAGGCGGTAGACCTCGCGAAGATCGGGCGGCGTCTCCTTGCCCTTTCTGCGGTTCTGCATGTTCGGCGAGAACCACGTTTCGACCGAAGCCCCGTTCGCGGTCGGGACGAGAGACGGTGTCTCGTTGGAACGCCGGAACGCCTTGCTCTGCTGATTGTCGGGCATGCCGTCATCGAATTCGACCGGCACTTCCAGCGTCGCATTGTCTGCCAGCATCCGCTCCCAATAGGCGACATAGGCGGCGGCAACCGCATCGTTGCGGACGATCAGGGCGTTGTTGGATTGGCCGGCAAGCCCCGTGGCCGTCCAGTTGGTGCTGCCGGTGAAGACGCTGCGCGTTCCATCGGGCGCTATATGCACGACGAATTTGTTGTGGCCGATCTGGCTCGAATTGTTGAACATCCGGTGGTGAATCTCGACGCCGGCGTCGATCAGCGCCTTGCGTGCGTGGGCATTGCGCACATCCCACTCGTCTCCGACCTTTCCCGTATTGGCGAGAATGATGCGCAGCTTGTCCTTGTTGGCAAGCAGCAGGTCGAGCAGCTCCTTATCCTCGAGCTCGTAGAGGGCGACCAGGAAGCGTCCGGGCGCATTCATGAAATCCCTGAGCATCGGAATGACATCGCCGGCCAGATATTTGCGGATGCCGTTCGCCGGATTGGAAATCATGTCGATCAGCTCGTTCGGCTGCTTCACACCGTCTTCCAGCAGGACGTTTCTGAGCCACTGGGCGGCGAGGATGCCGTTGGTGAAGGTCGATTCGAACTGGCCGCGCTTGCGCGTCACATGGACCGGGTTGGAGGCGACGGCCGGCCCGAGATAACCGAGCGGCCGCGGCGGACCTTCATAGGCCTTGACGGCGATTTTCTCGAAGGTGCCGTCAGCCTTCTTGATCGGCCTGCCGTTGTCGTCCCGCTTGTTGATCTCGACAAGCGCAGGCGTCGGATCCGGGGCCGCCGCCATGCCCGGCTTCAGATCGCCGAGCGGGCGGATCTCGTAGCGCACCCGCACCTCGTCCGGCCGCCGCCGCATTTCGTTGCGCCGCTTGCGCAGCGTGAGATCGCGCCAGGACAGTTTCTGCACCGGCCAGAGCGAGGTCGTCTGCGGCAGCCAATGCGGATTGCGCTGCCCCTTGAAGGCGACCCAGGCGGCGCAGGTCACGCGATCCTCGCTGCCATCGGACTTTTTCGCCACGTTTCCCTGCTCGTCGAGATAGACGCGCACGACCTCAAAGCCGAGGCATCCGTCGATCTTGGCGTCGATATCCCAGGCCACATAGGCGACCTCGTTGTTCACATAAGCATGCGCTGCAACAATCGTTCCCATGACCTGATCCCCCAGTCGGTGCGGCAACATTGCTACCATTCCGTGTCATATTCAAGCCGCTCGCCGCCCCTTTCAGCGTTCGACCGGCGAGGCGGAAAATCGGGGCGGCACCGGGCCAAAATCAGGCGAATGCAACTTACGGAAATAGAATGTGATAACTCCCGAAACCCCTCACACATTTTTCCGCCATGCTCTAAGGTGAAAACCTTCGGTTCCTGAAATCACTTGTTTTGCCTCGTTCTAATCGAATAAAGCGGTACAAGGAAAAGTAAGAAAGAGCGCCGCCCGTGACACATCCGCCGAAGACCCCTCTGCTCGACCAGGTCACTTATCCTGCCGACCTGCGCAAGCTCGAGGATCGCGACCTGCCGCAGCTCGCCCGCGAGGTCCGCGACGAAATGATCGATGCGGTGTCGCGCACCGGCGGTCATCTCGGCGCCGGTCTCGGCGTGGTCGAGCTGACGATCGCCATCCACAGCGTCTTCGACACGCCTGGCGACCGGCTGATCTTCGATGTCGGCCATCAATGTTATCCGCACAAGATCCTGACCGGCCGGCGCGACCGCATCCGCACGCTGCGCCAGGAAGACGGGCTGTCCGGCTTCACCCGCCGGGCGGAGAGCGAATATGATCCCTTCGGCGCGGCGCATTCCTCGACCTCGATCTCGGCCGGCCTCGGCATGGCGATCGCCGCCGATCTCGACAAGAACGACCGGCGCGTCATCGCCGTCATCGGCGACGGGGCGATGTCGGCCGGCATGGCCTATGAGGCGCTGAACAATGCCGGCGCGCTCGATGCCCGCCTCATCGTCATCCTCAACGACAACGACATGTCGATCGCGCCGCCGACAGGGGCAATGAGCGCCTATCTCGCCCGCCTCGCCTCGGGTCGCACCTATATGGGCTTCCGCGATTTCGGCAAGAAGCTGACGGCCTATCTCGGCAAGAACATCGATCGCGCCATCACCCGCGCCGTCGAGCATGCCCGCGGCTACGTCACCGGCGGCACGATGTTCGAGGAGATGGGCTTCTATCATATCGGGCCGATAGACGGGCATTCCTTCGATCATCTGCTGCCGGTGCTGCGCAATGTGCGCGACAATGCCCGCGGCCCGGTGCTGATCCATGTCGTCACCCAGAAGGGCAAGGGCTATCCGCCGGCCGAAGCCGCCGCCGACAAATATCACGGCGTCAACAAGTTCGACGTCATCACCGGCGCGCAGGCGCGGGTGAAGCCGAACGCGCCGAGCTATACCAGCGTCTTTGCCGAGGCGCTGGTGCAGGAAGCGGCCCTCGACGACAAGATCGTCGGCATCACCGCCGCCATGCCGAATGGTACCGGCCTCGACAAGCTCGCCGAAGCCTTTCCCTCGCGCTGCTTCGATGTCGGCATTGCCGAGCAGCATGCCGTGACCTTCGCCGCCGGGCTCGCGGCGGAAGGCTACAAGCCGTTTGCCGCCCTCTATTCCACCTTCCTGCAGCGCGCCTACGACCAGGTCGTGCACGACGTGGCGATCCAGGGACTGCCGGTGCGTTTTCCGATCGACCGCGCCGGCTTCGTCGGCGCCGACGGCCCGACCCATGCCGGCTCCTTCGACACCGCCTTCCTCACCACCCTGCCCGGCTTCGTGGTGATGGCGGCGGCCGACGAGGCCGAACTCAAACACATGGTACGCACGGCCGCCGCCTATGACGCCGGGCCGATCTCCTTCCGTTATCCGCGCGGCGAGGGTGTCGGCGTCGACATGCCGGCGCGCGGAGAAATCCTGCAGATCGGCAAGGGCCGCATCGTCAAGGAAGGCACCAAGGTGGCGCTGCTCTCCTTCGGCAGCCGGCTTGCCGACTGTCTGCTGGCCGCCGAAGATCTCGAGGCCGCCGGGCTGTCGACGACGGTCGCCGATGCGCGCTTCGCCAAGCCGCTCGACCACGACCTGATCCGCCAGCTCGCCCGCCACCACGAGATGGTAATCACCGTCGAAGAAGGCTCCGTCGGCGGTTTCGGCAGCCAGGTGATGCAGTATCTCTCGAGCGAGGGCCTGCTCGACAACGGCCTGAAGATCCGCTCGCTGGTCATGCCCGATATCTGGATGGAACAGGCCAAACCCGAAGCGATGATCGCCCATGCCGGGTTGGATCGCGCCGGGATTGTTTCGACGGTGTTTAGGGCGCTGGGGCGCAGGGTTGCGGTTGGGGTTGCGGGATAGTTATCGACGTGAGGGTGTGCCGTGCGGCCCCCTCATCCGCCCTCCGGGCACCTTCTCCCCGCTGGGGAGAAGAGGGAATCGAGAGGTCGCGGCATCACCCCTTCTCCCCAGCGGGGAGAAGGTGGCCCGAAGGGTCGGATGAGGGGGCCGCGGGCAGCACCATGGCCATCTCATCATGAAAAAAGGCGGCACATCTCTGCGCCGCCCTCTTCGTTTGACGTTCCTTTCTGAGAAAGGCGCCTTCTCAGAACTCCGTCCAGTCCTCCTGCACCGCAACCGCGGCACTCGCCTGTCTTCCGCCGAAGGCTTTGGTGACCTTGCCGGCGAGGGCGCGAGCCGGAGAGGCGACCGGGCGGGAGGCCGGCGTTGCGGCGGCGGCCTTCTGGGCCGGAGCGGCAAGCTGAGTGCCGAGCTTGAACTGGCGCAGCAGTTCGTCGAGAGCGCTTGCCTCGCTGGCGAGCGCATGGCTCGCCGCAGTCTGTTCCTCGACCATGGCCGCATTCTGCTGCGTGCCCTGATCCATATTGTTGACGGCGGTGTTGATCTCCTGCAGCCCGATCGACTGTTCGCGCGTGGCGGTGACGATCGCACTGACGTTGCGGTTGATCTCCTGCACCTCGGCGACGATGGCTTCGAGCGCCTTGCCGGTCTCGCCGACCAGCGACACGCCGGTCTGGACATGCGTACCTGAGGTGGTGATCAGATCCTTGATCTCCTTGGCGGCCTTGGCCGAACGCTGCGCGAGTTCGCGCACCTCCTGGGCGACGACGGCAAAACCCTTGCCGGCCTCACCGGCGCGGGCGGCCTCGACGCCGGCGTTCAGCGCCAAGAGGTTGGTCTGGAAGGCGATGTCGTCGATGACGCCGATGATGTTGGAGATCTCGCCCGAGGACTTCTCGATCTGCTGCATGGCCGAGACTGCCCTGCGGACGACGTCGCCGGACTTTTCGGCGCCGAGGCGGGTGCGCTCGACGAGATTGCCGACATCCTCGGCGCGTTTGGCGCTGTCGCGCACCGTCGTCGTCACTTCTTCCAGCGCTGCGGCGGTCTGTTCGACGGCGGCGGCCTGCTGCTCGGTGCGGTGGGCAAGATCGTCGGCGGCCGAGCGGATCTCGCCGGCGCCGGCATTGATCGCCGAAGCGTTGCGGCCGACCGACTGGAGTGCGGCCTGCAGTTTTTCGACGGCATTATTGAAGTCATTGCGCAGGCTGTCATATTGCGGCGCGAACGGCGTCTGGATGCGGGCGGCGACATCGCCGACGGCAAGGCCGGCAAGGCCGCCGGCCAAGGCGTCGACGGCATAACGCAGCTCGCCTTCCTCGCGCGCCTTCTGCTCGTCGCTCGCCTGGCGCTGGCGCTCGGCGTCACCGCGCATGCGGTCGGTCTCGCCGGCAAGGCGCAGCTTCTCGATCGCCGCCTGCTTGAAGACCAGGACGGACTGCGCCATGCGGCCGATTTCGTCACCGCGCTCGACAGCCGGCACCTCGATATCGTTCTGACCGCCGGCAAGGCGATCCATGGCCGCGGTCATGCCGACGACCGGGCGGACGATGGTGCGCGACATCAACCAGGCGAGTACGGCGGCGGCAAGCGAGGCGACAATGCCGCCGGCAATCAGCGTCATCTTCAGATCGCTGTTGGCATCGGCGCGGATGGCGGCGAGCGCATTCGACTTTTCGCGGGCGGCGGCCTTGATCTTGGCGGACGCCTGGCGGAAACCGTCGAGCTGACCCTTGGTGGCGTTGACGCCGATCTTGACGACCTCTTCGATCGGCATGTCGGTTTCCTTGCGCGCCTTGGTCTGCGGCTCGGCAAGTTCATGGAAATAGAGGTCGGCGGCCTTCTGCATGCCGTCGATCATCTCGACCAGCTGCGGCTCGCCGGCGGCCGTCTGCTTGGCGGCGGCGATCGCCTTCAGCATGCGCTCGCGGTTGGTGAAGACGTCGCCATAGGTGCTGTCGCTGCGGAAGAGGATGAAGCCGCGCAGATTGACCGCCTGCTCGAGCATCGCCTGCAGCGCATCGTCGATCTGGTTGACGAGCAGCTCCGATTTTTCCTGTTCGGCCGACGCTGCCGCCGAGGCCGTTGCCTTGGAATAGACGTAAGCGGAAACGGACATGAAGATGAGAATGAGGGCTGCGAACGTCGCCGCAAGCTTCCCGTTCAAGGATATGTTTTTAGCGGACATCGTTGAGTTTCTCCTGGCGACAGTCGACGCGGCGAGAGACGGTCGCGCGCAAGACGCAACCGCAGAGACTTGGAATCGGAAACATGATCGGCGAAAGACGCCTGCGCCTTCATGGCACGAAGCGGTTCGGACGAACCGCTGCAATCGAGCCGACCCTATGCGGGCAGGCTTTAAATTTGCTTAAATACGCGCCGCAGCAACGGCGAGCCCGACGATTATCTGCTTCCGGCGTCCGAAAGCTCCGACGGCCGTGGCGATCCTGGAACAAAATGCTTGCAACCGGCGGCTTTGCCGGTCATTCACAGCCGATGTCCGATCAAAACAGCCAACGCCTCGACCAGTTGCTCGTCTCCCGCGGCCTCTTTGCCAGCCGCTCGCGGGCGCGCGACGCCGTACAGCGCGGCACCGTCCGGATCGCCGGCCAGGTGGTGACGAAGGCCGGCGCGCTCTTCGGCGCCGACGCCGATATTGCCATTAACGATCCGGCGCAGGATTACGTCTCGCGCGCCGCATTGAAGCTTGCTAGCGCCCTCGAGCATTTCCGGCTCGATCCCGCCGGCCATCACTGTCTCGATATCGGCGCGTCCACAGGCGGCTTCACCGAGGTGCTGCTGCAGCGCGGTGCGGCGCATGTCACGGCGATCGATGTCGGCCATGGGCAGATGCATCCGCGCATCTCAGGCGACCCGCGGGTGACGAACCGAGAAGGCCTCAACGCCCGCAACCTGACGGCCGAGGATGTCGGCCACCCCGCAAGCTTCATCGTCTCCGATGTCTCGTTCATCTCACTGAAGCTGGCGCTGGCGCCGGCTCTTGATATCGCCTCGCCGGGCGCCATCGCCGTGCTGCTGGTCAAGCCGCAGTTCGAAGCGGGGCGCGAGGCGATCGGCAAGGGCGGACTGTTGAAGGACCCCTCGTCTGCGCCCGCCGTCGCTGCGGAATTGGAGCGCTGGTTCACCGAGGATATGGGCTGGAACAGCCTCGGCCTCATCCCCTCCCCGATTGCCGGCGGCGACGGCAATCAGGAATTCCTTCTGGCAGGATTGAAACCGTGAGCACCGAAACCGTCACCATCGAGAAGCTCGGCGCCCAGGGCGACGGCATTGCCGGCAGCGCCGCCGGCCCGGTCTATGTGCCCTTTTCCCTTCCCGGGGAAACAGTGGCGATCGCTCGCGTCAAAAGCCAGGGCACGATCATGTCGATCACGACGCCCTCGCCCGACCGGCAGGAGCCGCCTTGCCGGCATTTCGGTCCGGACGGCGTCAACGGCACCTGCGGCGGCTGCACGCTGCAGCATCTGGCGGATGCCCCCTACCGCGCTTTCAAGCGGCAGCTGGTGGTCGATGCACTCAAATCCAAGGGGCTGACGCCTGATGTCGGCGAGATCGTTCCGGCCCGGCCGGGCGAACGCCGGCGCGTGGTGTTTGCGGCGCGCAAGACCGAGAAGGATATGTTGATCGGCTTCAACCAGGCCGAAAGCCATCATATCGTCGCCATCGAGGAATGTCCGATCTCGTCGGCAGGGATCGTCGCCCGGCTGCCGGCGATCAAGGCGATTGCCGCCGCGCTCGCGACCAGCGCCGAACCCTTCCGGGTGGCGGTGCTCGAGACGTTTTCCGGCCTCGATATAGCGGCCGACGACATCAAGAAACTCTCCGACCCGCAGCGGCGCAAGGCGATCGAGACCGTGCTCGGCCTGCGCGGCATCGCCCGTGTGACCGTGAACGGCGAAATCCTCGTCGAGCCGGCCAAGCCGCTTATCGATTTCGGCGGCGTCGAGGTTTCGCCGCCGCCCGGCGGCTTCGCCCAGGCGACCAAGCCGGCAGAGGAGGCAATGGCGGAGCTGGTGCTTGCCCATGCCGGCAAGGCCAAGCGGATCGCCGATCTCTTCGCCGGCACCGGCACGTTTTCGCTCAGGCTGGCCCGCATCGGCCGGGTGCATGCGGTCGAAGCCGAGGCAACGGCGCTCGCCGCACTCGACCAGGCCGCCCGCAAGACACAGGGGCTGAAGCCGGTGAGTGTCGAAAAACGCGATCTCTTCCGCCGCCCGTTGATGACGCAGGAGTTCAAGCCCTTTGACATGGTCGTCTTCGACCCGCCCCGCGCCGGCGCGGAGTTTCAGTGCAAGGAACTTGCCCGCTCAGGCGTGAAGAAGATCGCAGCCGTCAGCTGCAATCCGCTGACGCTGGCCCGCGATCTTCAGATCCTCGTCGAGGGCGGCTACCGCATTACCGGGGTGACACCGATCGACCAGTTCCTTTGGACCTCGCATGTCGAGGTGGTGGCGACGCTGGAGAAGTAGGCCGTTATCGATCGCCGGGCTCGCTTTCCCGCTGCAAACTCATGCGCATTGGCCGCGTTCCGAGCTTTGCACCCGTGACGGCATCGATTGCGATCGGCTCGATCTCCGATCCTGACTCGACATCGACATAGCGGGCGAGTTCGCCATCGCAATGGCGGTGCGCCCAAGCCCCGATCATCATCAGCACAGGCAGAAAATCGCGACCGGCTTCCGTGAGGACATATTCTTCGCGGGGCGGCCGTTCGGAATAGAGGCGCTTCTCCAGCAGACCGTCCTCCGTCAGCGCCTTGAGACGCTTGGTCAGCATGGTCGGCACGATGCCGAGGCTCTTCCTGAACTGGTCGAAACGGGTGAGGCCCGAATGGGCGTCGCGCAAAACGAGAATGCTCCACGCATCCCCGACGGATTGAAGGCCGCGGGCGACCGGGCATTGCGGAATCGAATTATTTTTCATTAGGTATCTTTTCGATAGTGACACGATATCGAAAAGATAGTAACAGATCGGCCAACGATGATCCACTCTTTTGAAAGCTGACAATATGACCGACAGAAACAGAAGCGTTGCACTGGTCACCGGTGCATCCTCAGGCATCGGCCTTGCAACCGCGGAGTCGCTGGTGAAGGCCGGCTACCGCGTGTTCGGGACCAGCCGCAAACCGGCCGCCAACAGGCCCGGCATAACGATGCTGATCTGTGATGTGGCCGAGGAAGCCTCGGTGCAGGCGGCTGTTGCGGAGGTCGTCCGGCAAACCGGCCGGCTTGATCTCGTCGTCAATAATGCCGGCATCGGCCTCATCGGCGGCGCCGAAGAATCCTCCATCGCCCAGGCCCAGCGGCTTTTCGACGTCAACGTCTTCGGCGTGGCGCGCGTCGCCAATGCGGTACTGCCGGTCATGAGGAAGCAAAAGAGCGGCCGGATCATCAACATGAGCTCGATCCTCGGCCTCATCCCGGCTCCGTACAACGCCTTCTATGCCTCGACCAAACATGCGCTCGAGGGCTATTCGGAATCGCTCGATCATGAAGTGCGCAACTTCGGCATTCGTGTTGTTCTCGTCCAACCCGGCGTCACCAGAACATCCTTCGAGGAAAATCTGACACGAGCAGACCAACCTCTTCCGGTCTATGCTTCGGAACGCGCCCGCAGCGAAGCGCTGATGCGCAAATGGGTGGAAACGGGTGATGCGCCTGAGGTCGTCGCCGACATGGTGGTGAAAGCCGCAACCGCGAAGAAGCCGAAGCTGCGCTATTCCGCCGGCAAGCAGTCGCGCCAGGTCCGCTCGCTTCGCCGTTACCTGCCGGAACGGCTGGTCGACAGCCTGCTGCGAAAGGTCAACGAGTTTCCTGCTTCGGCCTGACGCGTTAATCGAGGATAGGATTCAGATTTCAAGCCGACAGGCTTAAAGTCATCCTATCCTCGGCCAAGGAAACCGATTCTGAATGCGCAAGACCAAACGACGCAATCCCTACTATGCGGGCCCGGTGTCCGATCACTTCGACGGCACGTATTTCTTCAATCCCGAAGGCATCGAGCCGCTTGGTTTCCGCGAGCTCTTGCGGTGGCAATTCGGCGGCGGCCGTGAGCGCTGGCCGCGGTCGGTCCCAAGTCCATTTGCGGCGGCAAAACCGGATCCAAGCGTCGACGGCGAAGGCCTGCGGGTGACCATGGTTGGGCATGCAACCATGCTGGTGCAGGTCGCCGGGCTCAATATTCTCACCGATCCGGTGTGGTCGGAGCGGGTCAGCCCCTTCACCTTTGCCGGCCCCAGACGCGTCGTCCAACCGGGCATCGCATTCGATGATTTGCCGCCGATCGATCTCGTGCTGGTATCGCACAATCATTATGATCATCTCGATATCGCGACGCTCAAACGCTTGCATGCGAAGCATCGGCCGCGTGTCGTGACGCCGCTCGGCAATGACACGATCATCCGCCGCGCCGTGCCCGATCTGCAGACGACATCGATGGACTGGGGCGAGCGCATCTCGCACGCCGGAATAAGCATCGATGCGGAGCCGGCCCATCATTGGTCCGCCCGGGGCGGCGCCGATCGCCGGATGGCGCTCTGGGCTTCGTTCGTCTTGTCGACGCCCGCCGGCAAGATCTATCACGTCGGCGATACGGGCTTTCACCACGGCATCAATTACAAAGCGGTACAGCGGAAGCATGGCGGCTTTCGCCTGGCGATTTTACCCTTCGGCGCCTATGAGCCGCGATGGTTCATGAAAGGGCAGCACCAGAATCCTGAGGAGGCGGTGATGGGGATGAAGTTGGCAAATGCGGCCTATGTGGCCGGGCATCACTTCGCCACGTTCCAACTGACGAACGAGGCGGTCGATGCGCCGGTAAGAGCATTGCAAGACGCGATGCGAGAGCACGATATTTCTCCGGACCGGTTCCGGCCGCTCAGGGCCGGAGAGGTCTTCAACGTGCCGGTGGTCTAATCGGTACCCCGTTTGCCCCCAGGCCGCCGTTCAGCGGCGCATGAAGGCTTCGAAGGCCGCCCGGGCTTCGGCGCTTTTCAGGCGCGCGGCGAAATGACGGGCCTCGACGTCGATGCGGGCGATGACCTCCTCCCGGGAGCCGCAAATGAGATCGCGGGCGATCTTCAAGGCTTCCGGTGGCTTGGCGGCGAGTTTCGCAGCCGCGGCAAGCGCCGCATTCTCCACCTCGCCCGGCGTCGTTACCTTCCAGATGAGGCCGGCCTCGCGGGCTTCCTCGGCGCTGAAGGCCTCGCCGGCGGCCAGCATGGCAAAGGCGCGCTGGTGGCCCATCACACGCGGCGCGATCAGGCTGGAAGCCGCTTCCGGCACCAAAGCCAGATCGACGAAAGGCGTGCGGAACTGGCTGCGGTCGGAGGCGATCGTCAGGTCGCAGTGCAGGTTGAGGGTGGTGCCGATGCCGATCGCCAGGCCGTCGACCCCTGACACCAGCGGCTTTTCGGATCTGGCGAGCGCGTAGAGGAAATCGATCAGCTCGTCTCCCATGCTGCCGCCCATGGCAGTGGCAAGAAAATCGCCGATGTCGTTGCCGGCCGAGAAGCTGCCTTCGGTGCCGAGAAAGACCGTCACTCTGATATTCGCGTCCGCATTGGCGGCGGTGAGCGCATCGGCCATGGTGCGATACATCGCCCGTGTGAAGGCGTTCTTCTTTTCCGGCCGGTTGAAGCGAATGAGCTGAACGCCGGGATGAGCGGAAGACCGCTCGATGATGATGTGGTCGGTCATTAGGTTTTCCTCAGGTGTCATGGGGATCTCCTCAGGCAAGCAGGATGCGGGCGGCGGCGAGGCTTGCCGCGCCGTTGACGACCCGATCGCGAAGGGCCGCGGTCTCGGCAAGCAGGTTTTCGGCGGCGAAGCGGCAGAGCGCGATGCGGCCCTCGCCTTTGCCGTCGCCGCTTTCGGCCAGAGCACCCTTGGCGAGATAACAGCCGGTGAGCACGAGGCCGAACAGGCGCTGATAGGGAGTGGCGCCGGAAAGCGCCTCGGCGGCCCTCCCATCGGCAAGTGCTGCCAGAAGCCAGGCGGTCGTCTCTTCGAGATCTGAAATCGCGGCACCGAGTCTGGCGGCAGTCTCGCCGAAACCGTCGAGATTGGAGCGGCCGACAGCCTCGGCGATCGCCTTCAATTCGGCTATGAAGCCCATGACCTGATCGCCGCCGGAAAGCGGCAGCTTGCGGGTGACGAGGTCGATCGCCTGGATGCCGTTGGTGCCCTCATAGATCGGGGCGATGCGGGCATCACGCAGATAACGCGCCGCGCCGGTCTCCTCGATGAAGCCCATGCCGCCATGCACCTGAATGCCGAGCGAGGCGACCTCAACGCCGGCATCGGTTGAAAACGACTTGGCGATCGGCGTCAAAAGCGCGGCGCGCTCCTGCCAGTGGCGGCTATCGCCTGCCCGGCGCGACATGTCGAGCGCATGGGCGCAGGCATAGGAGATGGCGCGCGAACCCTGGGTCAGCGCCTTCATGGTGAGAAGCATACGGGCAACGTCGGGATGTTCGACGATCGGGCTCATGCCGGCGCCGGTCGAACCCGGCGCCCTGCCCTGCGTGCGTTCCCTGGCATAAGCGAGCGCCTTCTGGGTGGCCGCCTCTGCGATCGCCACACCCTGCATGCCGACGGCGAGACGCGCATTGTTCATCATCGTGAACATGCAGGCGAGCCCCTTGTTCTCCTCGCCGACCAGCCAGCCGATCGCACCCTTTTCGCCGCCGAACCGGCCGTCGCCGTAGATCATCGTGCAGGTCGGCGAACCGTGGATGCCGAGCTTGTGTTCCAGCGAATGGCAGAAGAGATCGTTGCGGGCACCAAGCGAACCGTCGTCGTTCACCAGGAATTTCGGCACGAGAAAGAGCGAGATGCCGCGTGTGCCGGCCGGCGCATCCGGCAGCCGGGCCAGCACCAGGTGGATGATATTGTCGGCCGCGTCGTGCTCGCCCCAGGTGATGAAGATCTTCTGGCCAAAGATGCGATAGCTGCCGTCGGCGCGCCGCTCGGCGCGGGCCTTCAGCACGCCGAGATCGGAGCCGGCATGCGGCTCCGTCAGGTTCATCGTGCCGGTCCATTCGCCGGACACCATCTTTGCCAGATATGTCTCTTTCAGCGCAGCGCTGCCATGGGCGCTGACCGCCTCGATGGCGCCCATCGTCAGCGTCGGGGCGAGCGCAAAGGCCATGGAGCCGGAGTTCCACATTTCCAGCGCCGCAACATTCAGCATGTCGGGCAGGGCCTGGCCGCCGAAGGCTTCGGGCGCCGTCAGGCCGTTCCAGCCGCCGGCGATCCAGTTGCGGTAGAGATCGCGCCAGCCATCCGGCAACCTGACGTCGCCATCGATGAGGCGGGCGCCCTGGCGGTCGCCGATGTCGGCAAGCGGCGCCACCTCCTCTGTGGCAAAACGACCCGCCTCGGAGAGGATGGCGTCGACCAGATCGTCGCCGAGATCGCCGAACAGACCGTTCGACAGCGCCTCCCCCATATCCGCTACATGCTTCAACGTGAACGCGATTTCCTCGACGGGCGCCTTATACATGCTTTCTCCTCCATGGGACCGGCCTGCACCTCGCGCAAAGCCCCTCCGAGGCAAGGGCTAATTGATTTTTACGTAAACGTCAATTTCGATTTCCCGGCCCGCCGTGCGATAGTTTCCCCGACATGGCGGTTTGCTCTTGCACAGTTGCACAAATGGACGTCATGGAGAATTTCTAGAATGACATCGCCTTCGCAAAGGACCGGCGAACAATGGATACATTGCCCGTCAACATCCCCGGTTTCGTCTGGGCCTATCGTTTCTCGCCGGATGACAAGACGGCGGTACGGCTGAACAACAGCGCGACGGTGGCGGAGCTGACCGCCGACAACTGTTTCTACTGGCTGCATCTCAACCTGGTCGACGCCCGCGTGCCGGCCTTGCTCGAGACGCTCGACGGGCTGACCGAGGACGCCAAATCGGCGCTGACGACGCATGACACCCATGCGGCGATCACCGTCGACGAACAGATGCTCTACGGCACGCTCGTCGACTGCCAGCGTGATTTCGCCCAGGACACCAACAATCTCGGCTGGCTGCATTTCGCCATGTCCGACCGCTTCATCATCACCACGCGGCTGCAGCCGCTGCGCAGCGTCGAGCGGGCGCGCGGGCTGATCGAGAAGAATCCGGGCAAATTTGCGCGGCCGGTCGATCTCTTCGAACTGCTGGTGATCGAGTTTCAGCGTACGCTGATCGCCATCGTCATCGAACTCACCGAAGAGCTGAACCAGATCGAGGATATCGTCTACGACAACGCCCCGCGCGACGAGCGCCGCCGGCTGGCGCCGGTCAGGCGAACCGTGGTGCGGCTGCATCGCCATCTGCGCACGGTGTTGGCGCTGATGCGCCGGGCGGCGGCGGCCGATGAAGACGAGATGCCCTTCGGCTTCGACGACGTGGCGCGGCGGCTGACGAGCCGGCTGGAGACGGTCGACCACGATATCTATGCGCTGCAGGATCGGGCGCGCCTGCTGCACGAAGAAATCGATTCGAAACAATCCTCCGAAACCAACCGCCACCTCTATCTGCTGTCGATCATGACCGCCTTCCTGCTGCCGCCGACGCTGGTGACTGGCTTTTTCGGCATGAACACCGCCAACCTGCCCTTCGCCGTCGGCGACTACGGCACGGAATACGCCTTCATCATCATCATCGCCTCGATCGCATTCGCCTGGTGGCTGCTGCGGCGGGTGAATATTCTTTGAATGTGCGGGTGGGGTGTGTCGCGCTGCCCCTCATCCGCCTGCCGGCACCTTCTCCCCGCTTGCGGGGCGAAGGGGGGATAGCCGCAACCTCTCCGTCCCTCTCCAGCGTCTCGTAAGGCACGTCCCCTCGCCCCGTCTTTACGGGGAGAGGGCTAGGGTGAGGGGCAGCTTTCGGGCCATCAATTAAGGCGAATAGCCCGCCCTGCTGGCTGGCCGCCCCATCGAACGACGCTCGGATGATCGGCTGGTTCATGCAGCCACTCGTCCGGAACGGTTCTTGCACGGTTACTAATATATTTACCGTGGGGAGACCTAATGTCATGAAGTGGTGCACATCCGAAGAATTTGCCCCTCTGATGCTCGTCGTGAGTGGGCCGGAAAAATACAAGCTTGTTGCAAGCCTTGTACAGGCAGCCGAGATGCTGACGGTTGGCTGGCCGGTCGACGATGGAGACGAATATCTTATTGCGATCAGGGCATGCCGGGATGCAATTCATGGAGAAATTCCGGCGCAGGACGCGCGAGCAGCGCTTATCCGTGCCGCCGACGAAGCTGGCATGTCGGTGATAACAGCCGTTCACTGAGTTTTCGTGGGCGACGTATTAGGCGCAGAGCTTCCCCCACCCTCCGTCATCCGGAGAGCGGGGTGAGGTTCCGGCCAACTCCTGCGCCCAAGCAACTCGCGTCGCACGTCCCCTACCTCACCTCAATAAGGCGAATAGCACTGCTGGCGTGGGCCGTTATAGGGCTGAAACGTGTTGTCGTAGGCCCGATAGGAACGGTAGCGGTTGGCGCACCAGGCGACATGCGCCGAGCCATAGCGCGGCGCGGGCGCAACGTAGCGCGGGGCGGCAATGACTGCGCCGGCGCCGAAGGCGGCGAGCGGGTACCAGTAGCCGTTATAGCGGCGATAGCCCGGGCGGTAATAGCTGTAGCCGCGATAGCCGCCGTACCAGCCGGGGCGGTAATAGGCGCCGGGGCGATAGCCGGGCCGGTAATAGTCGCGGCGATAGTAACGGCGATATTGGACCTCCTCGACGGCGGAGGATTTCTCCACCTGCGGGGCGGTCGGCATCTGGATTGCCTGCGACGGGGCAAAGCCCGTCAGCACGACGGCGGCAGTGAGAATTGCAGTCGCGATTTTGCTTTTCAGCCCGATCATTACCTCTCTCCCATTCAACGGCGATCACCGCCTGCCACGCAACGCGTTCGTGGCTGAATGGTTCCAAAAGCAGCCGGCGACCGGCTGCTTTTCTGTTTTGGATCGGTCGACCTGAACCCGCCTTAGTTGCGGGCGACATGCATCAGGCGACGGCGGAGATCTTCGCCTGGTCGCCCTGCAGCCGGTTCACCATGAAGTTCGAATACCATTCGAGGAACTGCATGACGCCGCCCTCGTGCAGGGAAGAATAGGGGCCGGGCTCGTAGGCGGGCGAGTGGATGCCGAAGGCATTCTCTTCGACGATGCGGCGATCCTGATCGTTGGTCTCGGTCCAGACATGCGTCAGTTCCTCGAGATTGTAATCCACGCCCTCGACCGCGTCCTTATGGACGAGCCACTTGGTCGTCACCGCCGTCTCGTTGGCGCTGAGCGGCAGCACGCGGAAGGAGATGGCATGGTCGCCGAGCAGGTGGTTCCAGGTCGTCGGATAGTGGAAGAGCAGCATGGTGCCGATATGGCTGATCGAGATATCGTCGGCGATCCGGCGCTTGACGGCCGGCTTGCCGGACATGGTGTAGCTCTCGGCATCCTCGATCAACGGCATGCGGGCGGTGCGGAACTGACCGTCCGGGGAAATCTGGAACTTGCTCGGCAGGCCGGCGGCCTCGCAGCGCGCCCAATGGCCGGCGATTTCGGGATCGTCGGCGCCGCCATCGGTGCCGGTGACGCTCGGCGCTTCAGGATAGGTGCGGCAGAGCTCCGGGTGATTGGCGGCGCAGTGATAGCATTCGCGGTTGTTTTCCCAGACGAGTTTCCAGTTGCCCTTCTCGATGATCGTGCTCTGGAAGGCGACCTTGGTCTCGCCGATCCGATGCGGCGCCATATAGGGCTCGACCTTGTCGCGCACCGTCTGGAAATCCGGGGCGGTGTCGGCGAGGCAGATGAAGATATAGCCGGCCACGCTTTCGCAATGGACGGGCTTCAGGTTGAAGCCGGTCTTGTCGAAATCATCGCCCATATGGCGGGCGAAGGCGAGCTTGCCGTCGAGATCATAGGTCCACTGATGATAGGGGCAGACGAGACGCACGGAGGAGCCGCGCTCCTTGGTGCAGACGCGCGAGCCGCGATGGCGACAGCTATTGTGGAAGGCGCGGATGACATTGTCGCGGCCGCGCACGATGACGACGGGATAGCGGCCGATCTGAACGGTGAAATAGGCTCCCGGCTTCGGCAGCTCGCAATCATGGCCCATGAACAGCCAGTCGCGATAATAGATCATCTCCATGTCGAGCTGGAAATAATCCTCGTCGATATAGAACGGCTGCTCGAGGCTGAAGCCCTCACGGCGGTTCTTGAGCTGACGCAAAACGTTGCTGCGAATATCCATCTTCATATCCTCGTGCATCCGGCTGCCGCCGTTAAGCGGGAAAAACCGCGGAAGCGCGCCCGCTTCCTTCTCCTCTTGGAGAATTGTTCATGGCGTCATTTAATCACCGAGCCCGCCTGCTGCTTGGTTGCAATGCGACATCGGCTTCGAAATTGACGACAGGATGCGGCAAGGCCGTGACGGCCCGCCCCGCTCGATCGCATCGCCGACTCTCCAGGCAATTATCGTCAATTGCGACATGGCGTAAAGCCCCGTTTCGCAGAGAGGTCGGCTGCCGGATGCCGATCACCGTCGCATTTGCGACATCTTTTCACACCTGCCGGCAGCCGTGGCGCAGCCGGAACCGCGTTAACACCGCCTTAAGCATAGGACCCTATCCTTGCGATGAATCAGACCGACCGAAGAACGCGAACCATGGCCAGACTCCGCTATTTCGATGCGAAGGACACCAGCAGATTGCGGGAGCGGCAGCCGATTGCCGCCCATTCCGAATTCCTGCGCACCGGCCGCATCCCGCGCGAACGGCGGCACTGGCTGGCAGAGGAAAAGCGCTACCTCACCCATGACGAGGTCGCGGCAAAGACCGGCCGCAAGCTGCAGGTGGCCGGCGAAAAAACGCATCAGCACATCAACGGCTTTCACCACTCGATCCAGTTTCCGAAGATGGTCTTCCACCGGACGCTGGAGGACAGCCCGCATCTCGGCTATTGCCATGTCACGGCCGCGCGCACGAAGTTTGCCCATTATGACGAGGTGAGCTGGGCCTTTTATATTGCCAATTTCTATTCCGACATCGGCGACAATGACAATTTCTTCCAGCGCATCGACGTCGGCTATTCCCGCATGTATTTCGCCGTCGCGATAAAACCGGGCGAGGTTTCCTCCGAAAGGATGACCATCGACCGGTCGGTACGCGGCAATGGGTTGCTCTTCCGCACCCACGACCCCCAGGCGGCGATCCGCAACGTCCTGCTGCTCGGTGCCCGCAACGAACAGCTGCGCGAAATCATCCGGCAGCTATAACAGCGATTGATCGGCGGCGACGGAAAGCCTAATGACTGCCGGGATCAATCCGGGCAGCACATGGCACGCATCATCGACATAGAGGCAGACAGGCAGGCGGCGCTCGAAGCGGCCTCAGCCGCTCTTGCCGACGGCTTCGCCATCGCCATGCCGACCGAGACCGTCTACGGCCTTGCGGCCGACGCCACCAACCCCGCCGCCATCACCCGCATCTACGAAACGAAGGGCCGGCCGCGCTTCAATCCGCTGATCTGTCACATGGCCGACCTTGCCATGGCCGAACATCATGCCGAGTTCGATCCGGTGTCGCGAGCGCTCGCCGAAGCCTTCTGGCCCGGTCCGCTGACGCTCGTGCTGCCGCTCAAGGCCGAAAGCCCGATCCATTCGCTGGCGACCGCCGGTCTCGACAGCGTCGGCGTGCGCGTGCCGAAGGGTTTCGCCGGCGCCCTGATCGGCGCCTTCGGGCGGCCGCTCGCAGCCCCGAGCGCCAATACCTCCGGCGCCATCAGCGCGACGAGTGCTGCCCATGTCGAGGCCGATCTCGGCGCGAAGATTCCGTTGATCCTCGATGCAGGCCCGAGCACGGTCGGCGTCGAATCGACGATCGTCAAGGTGGAGGGCGACCGGGTGAGGCTGCTTCGGCCCGGCGGCCTGGCGGCGCGCGAGATCGAACGCATCGCCGGCAGGCCGCTGCTGCGCGCCAAAAAGGCATCGGCGGCCATCGAGGCGCCGGGCATGCTCGCCTCGCATTATGCGCCGGGCGCCAGCGTACGTCTCAATGCGCGCGCGGTGGAACCCGGCGAGGCGCTGATCGCCTTCGGCGGTGCGGCAGTCGAAGGCGCGCGCGACGCACGCATCGTTCTCGACCTCAGCCCGCGCGGCGATCTTGCGGAAGCGGCGGCCAATCTTTTCGACTACATGAAGCGGGCCGATGCCAGCGGCGTCTCGAGCATCGCCTTTTCGCCCATTCCCGACGACGGCCTGGGCGAAGCGATCAACGACCGCCTGCAAAGGGCTGCCGCCCCGCGCCACTGATAGAGCTGATAGAGCATGTCTCGCAAAAGTGTGCAGCGGTTTTGCGATAAAGACATGCGTAAAAACAAAGACCTAAAGCGTGATAAGCGAATCTGAAAGATCGCGACGCGCTTTAGAAGCGACAGAGGATCGACCCGATGAGCAGCCCCGGCATTTCCACCGATCTTCTCGACCGCTTCGCCGCCATCGTCGGCGACAAATACGCGCTGCGTGGTGAGGCCGACCTTGCGCCGCATCTCGTCGAAAACCGCGGGCTCTATCACGGTTCCTCCCCTCTCCTCTTAAAGCCCGGCTCGGTCGAGGAGGTCTCTGATATCATGAAGCTCGCCACCGAGACCGGAACCGCAATCGTGCCGCAGACCGGCAATACCGGCCTCGTCGGCGGCCAGACGCCGCGCGCGGGCCAGTCCGATATCGTCCTGTCGCTGGAGCGCATGAACAGGATTCGCGACGTCGATCCGGTGGCGAACGTGCTGGTCGCCGACGGCGGCGCCATCCTTGCCGATGTGCAGAAGGCGGCCGAGGCGCATGGGCGGCTGTTTCCGCTGTCGCTCGGCTCGGAGGGCTCCTGCCGCATCGGCGGCAATCTCTCCACCAATGCCGGCGGCACGGCGGTACTGGCCTACGGCAATATGCGCCAGCTCTGCCTCGGCCTCGAAGTGGTGCTGCCGACCGGCGAGATCTGGGATGGCCTGCGCCGGCTGAAGAAGGACAATACCGGCTACGATCTGCGCGATCTCTTCATCGGCGCCGAAGGCACGCTCGGCATCATCACCGGCGCGGTGCTGAAGCTGTTTCCCCAGCCGCTTGGCCATCAGGTGGCATTCGCCGGCCTCAATTCGGTCGAGGACGCGCTTGGTCTCTTCAATCTTGCCGCCAGCCTCTGCGGCACCTCGCTCACCGGGTTCGAGCTGATGCCGCGTTTCGGCGTCGAGATCACCACGCGCCACATCGACGGCGTGCGCGATCCGCTGGAAGCGGCCTATCCCTGGTACGTGCTGATCGATATTTCGACGTCGGATTCGGCCGAGACGGCGGAGCGGATGATGAACGGCGTGCTCGAACAGGGTTTTGAGGCCGGACTGGTGCTCGATGCGGCGATCGCCTCATCCGTGGCCCAGCAGAAAGCCATCTGGCATATGCGCGAGAGCATGTCGGATGCCCAGAAGCCGGAAGGCGGATCGATCAAGCACGACGTGTCCGTGCCGGTGTCGAGGATCCCGCATTTCATCGCCGAGGCTGAAGAGGCCGTCATGGCGGCGATGCCCGGAGCCCGCATTTGCGCCTTCGGCCATATGGGCGACGGCAATATCCATTACAATATTTCCCAGCCGGTCGGCGCCGACAAGGCGGCCTTCATCGCCCGCTGGCGCGAAATGAACCACATCGTGCACGGGCTGGTGCTCGCCCATGGCGGTTCGATCTCGGCCGAACATGGCATCGGCCAGTTGAAACGCGACGAGCTGGCGGCGATCCGTCCGGCGATCGAGATCGAGCTGATGCGCCGCATCAAACGCGCTTTCGATCCGGCCAATATCATGAATCCGGGAAAAGTCGTCAGTCTCGACGTTTGAAGGTGACGGGGGGCAGCCCCTCATCCGCCTGCCGGCACCGACCGGGGCCGAGCCACGCGTCTCGACCCGTCCTTCGAACCCCCGTCTGCAGGGGTTAGCGTGAGGGGCAAATCATTGAAACTGAAGAGCAATTAGGACTTCTATCAGCCGCCGCCGGTCAGGATCTGCAGGGCCGGCGATTGCTGGGCGCTGTTCTGAACATCGTACATCGCGGTGAAGCGGCGCAACAGCTTGTCGACCTTCTTCGGATCCTGGAGATCCTCGAGCTTGACGAAGCGGTTGATCAGATCGGCTTGCTTGGTGACGTCCATGCCGGAGATCTGCGACGGCAGGCTATAGGCCGTCGTGATCACCTGATAGAGAGCCTTGTCGCCGAGGATCGAAAAGATCGAGGTGATGCTGGAGGCCTTGCGGCTGAAATAGAGCGCCAGGCGGACGCCGTCGTTGGTTTCGCCTTGCTGGGCTTCCAGCGTCTGCTTGACATAGAGCTCCTGGGTGTTCTCCTCGGCCGCCTTGTTCTGGATCGTGCCGATCTTGGCGCGGGTCAGATTGCCGTCCTTGTCGAAGTTGAAGGCGGCGACGATATCCTTGAAGCGGGCATCGGCCTTGCTGTTGAGGTAGCTCTTCTTGTCGTCGGGGTCGGAGGTGAAGATCTTCTTCAGCGTCGCCTTGTCGTAATCCTCCGGGTCGAGGTTGTTCGCCTTCAGCACCAGATCGGTCAGACGGCTGTCGTCCAGGAAATCGTCGAGCGACTTCACCTTGGCCATGGTCTTGGCGAAATAATCCACCTCGGCCGTCGCGTCCTTCGCCGCCTTGTCCTTTACCGGGCCCGCCTTCAGCAGCATGGTCATATGCGCTTTGTAGTCGGTGGCGTATTTGGCCATGGTCGCGTCGGGCAGCGCCTGGAAGGGTGACGCCGCCTTGCCGTCCGGGCCGAAGTTGAAGGCCCTGGCGAGATTGGTGATGCGTTCATCCTTCAGCGAGGCGATATAGCCGTCCGGATCATAGGCATCGCTCGTCAGGATCTTGCGCATCATCGAGCGCGACACCTCCTGGTCGTTCAGGCCGAAGGCCTGCAGCGCCACATGAAAGGGATCCGGCAGATTGTCGTTGCTCTTCTTGAAGTCGGCCGAAGAATTGGTGCGCAGAAAATCGTTGACGCTCGTGATCTCGGAGAAATCGAGCAGGCTGGTGCTGTCGGCCATCATGCTCTTGTAGTTGGAGGCGACCTCGGCGATGGCCTCGTCGCGCTCGTCGTCATAGCGCGCCATATAATTGTCATTGGTGGTCTGCGCCTGAGCGGCGGTCTGCACCGAGCTGACGGCTGGAAGCGAGCCATCGGCAGCAAAGTTGAAATCGGCATTGAGATCGGCGTAGCCGGCTGCGGCGGCCGCCGTCGAATCGGTGAGGATGCTCCTCAGGTCGGCGTCCGAGATGTTGAACGGCAGATTGTAGGTGCTTTTCAGGAAATTGGTGATGGCCGGATCGGCGATGAGATCATCGACATTGGCGATCGTCCCCATCCTGGCGGAATAGTCGTTCGTACGCGCTGTGGCGGCAATTTTGATGTTGGTGACCTGGCTGTCCGTTTGCGCCGGCATGCCGTCTTCGAGCGTGCCGTCCGCCTTGAAATTGAAGGCGGCCGCAACGTCGGCATAGGTGCCGGTGCCGCTCTGATCGGTCAGGATATCGCGAAGAGCGAGATCGGTGACGGTCGAAGGAATACCGAAGGCGTTGCGGACGAAATTGTTCAGCTTCTGGTCAGCCAGCAATTGATCGACATTGGAAATACCGGCGATGGTCGCCTGGTAATAGACAGCCGCGTCATCCGCCTTGCTGGCAGTGCTCGCGCTTTGCGCGGCCGTCTGCCCGGAATAGAGGGTCGCGACCGAGCCGTCCGTCTTGAAATTGAAGAGATCGTGGACATCGCTGTAGCCCTGGGCGCTGGCCGCCGCAGGATCGACGAGGAAGGTTCTCAACGTCGCATCGGAGACGCTGTCCGCGATCTGCATGCTGTTTCTGATATAGCTGACGGCAATCGGATCGGACATGATGTCGTCGACATTGGTAACACTGGCGATCATGCTGTTGAAGTGCGTCGCATTCGCCGCCGACTTGTCGGTGGTCGACCGACGCTGCGTGTCGGTCTGGATCACGGAACCGTTGATCGAGCCATCCGCATTGAAGTTGAAATCGGCATTGAGGCCAGCCTTCCCCTGGGCGGCGGCATAGGCCGAGTCGGTCAGGATGTTCTTAAGCTCGGCATTGCTGAAATTCACGCCGAGGCCATAGGCGTCCTTGATGTAGCGCGCCAGCACGCTGTCGGCGAGCAGGTCGTCGACATTGGTGATGCTGCTCGATTGCGAGGTCACGCTATAATAGTTGGTGGTGCTTGACGCGGCCGACTTCAACTGGTTCGCCTGCTCAACCGACTGGACGCGCGCCGTATTCGAGGTCGAACCGTCAGACTTGAAATTGAAAGCATTGTAGACGTTGGTAAAGCCCATCAGCTGGGCATAGCTGGGATCGGTCAGCACCGTGCGCAGCGCTGCCGCGGTGAAGTCAGCCCCCATGCTGTAGGCTGTCTTGATGTAGGAGGTCAGCCGGCTGTCGGCGACCAGATCGTCGACATTGGTGATCGTACCGATCTTGGCGGTGTAGTAGGCCTTGTTGTATTCGGCGGCCGTCTTGCCGACATAGTAGACATCGGAGCCGACCGAATTGTCGATGATGACCGACTGGGAATTCAGCGTGTAGGTCTCGATGACAGACGCCTTCTGCGCCGCCGTCTGCGCCGTGCCGGTGACGGTACCGTCGGCATTGAAGCTGAACTGGGCGGCAAGCGCCTTGTACTTGTCGCCGCCCTGCGTGTTGACGATGCTCGTGGGGTCGCTGAGATCGCTCGTCAGCACCTGCCGCAGAAAATCCTTCGATGCATAGGTGGGGTCGATTTTGAACGTCTTCAGCACATAGGTGCGCAGCCGCGTGTTGTTGACCAGGTCGTCGACCGTCTGCACGCTGTCGATATTGTTGCTGTAATAGGTGCTCTCGGTAGCCGCAGCCTTGTCGGCATCGACAAAGGACTGCTTGTAGAGGCCGATGAGCTCGTCCTCCTGGGCATCCGTCTGCACGTCCTTTTCGGGCGCGTTGAAATTGAAGGCGGCGGCGAATTCGCGGTAGCGCGTATCGGAGAGCTTGTTGGCGTAGCTGTCGGGGTCGGTCAGATCGCTCTCCAGCACCTTCTTCATGAAGGCCTTGGCGTAGGTCATATCCTCGAGACCATAGGCCTTCATCGCATAGCTGTAGAGCTTGTAGTCGCCGAGGAAGTCGTCGACCGAGGTGACCTTGTTGATATGGTCGGCGTAGTACTGCGCATCCTTCTTGACCGTCGCCTGCGACGCAACCTTGTTGAGGCTCGACGTCATATCCTTCGACAGGATCGAATAAGCGAGGGAAGCCGTAATCATCAAAAGCGCCCTTTTGGCAAAATCTCTAAAAGAACGACAAACTGCCGGTAAGCCCATTTTGCCACGCAAAACTTACCCGAGACTTACCTCTGGGTTGCGTCATTTCGGGACGGCACACCGTTCACCTTCCGGAAACCCTGCCGGATTCGGTTTTGATAACCATCAGGGGAGGCAAAGTTTTCTTAACCGCAATTTTTAAGCTGTACGGAAGGGCGCCCGCCTATTGTCGGCCATAGAGGACGAAAAGTCCCGAGGAGAAGACCGCAAACCGGCTCTCAGGTAAGACAAGGGTAGAATGAAATGAACAATCCCGTTTTGAAGCCCGCTTGGGCTGGCACGACGCTGCGTCTCGATCCGTCCCGCTTCCCGCAGCAGGTCAGCTACGCCATCCATGATTGTTCGGATGACGTCAGCATCACCATAGACGAACGCGGCGCGGTCCTGCGCAAAGTCCTTCCCTCCAGCGGCCTGCCGCTCTCCATTGCCCTGCCGAAGCGTGTCTTCAAGGGTGTCGCCGCCCGCGCCATCGACCATGGCGACGGCGAGGTAACCGTCACGCTCGAACTCCACCATGCCGACCCGGAGCTCTGCATTCCGCTGCTGGTCGCCCATGATCTCAGCGATATCGCCGCCGACTGGCGCAGCTGGTCCGAGGCCTTCCGCATTCCGATGCTGATGGTCGAGGCTGACGGCGTCGCGCGGCCGCTCGAAGATCATATCGGCGCCCTGCGCACCGGCGATCTGAAGCCGCGCCGCCGCCATTCCTACTTCGCCAATCGCCGTCCGCGCTTCCTGGTGCGCCGCACCACCGGCCAGCTCGGCGTCGCCATGCGGATCGAAGGCAAGGAAATCATCGCCCGCAACTGAGCGATATCGCGACACTTCATTTTCGCAAGCATTTGAAACCCGGCGCCGGCGCCGGGTTTTGTCGTTTTTCGCGTCGCTCCATTCAGGGAATGGCGAAGAGCAGCGAGATGAAGAGGCCGAAGAAGATGATCAGGCCGACGCGGTTGTTCGACTTGAAGAGCGCCAGGCATTGGGCGGCATCCTCGATATCGAGCCGGACGATCTGCCAGGCGAACATGCCGGCCGCGCCGAGCAGCGCCAGAAACGCGATGAGATTGGCGCCGGCAAGCGCGAAGGCCGCAAACATCAGCACCAGCGTCAGCCCGTAAAGGCCGATCAGCCACGCCCTTGTCCTGTCGCCGAACAGGCGGGCGGTGGAGCGGACGCCGATCAGCTCGTCATCCTCCTTGTCCTGATGGGCATAGATCGTGTCGTAACCGATCGTCCAGGCGACGGAGGCGGCATAAAGCAGGACGGAGGCGACCGAAATTTCGCCGAGAATGCCGGCCCAGCCCATCAGCGCGCCCCAGGAAAAGGCAAGGCCGAGGTAGAATTGCGGCCAGTCGGTGAAGCGTTTGGCGTAGGGGTACAGTGCGACGATGCCAAGCGAGAGCAGGCCCAGGAAGACGGTGAACCAGTTGAACTGCAAGAGCACGAAAAGCCCGACCAGCGCCTGCAGTCCGATGAAGATTTTCGCGTGGGCGCGTGTGACGCGGCCGGAAGGAAGCGGGCGCGAACGGGTGCGCGCCACCTGCATGTCGATCTCGTGATCGACGAGATCGTTGTAGGTGCAGCCGGCGCCGCGCATGGCGACGGCGCCGATGAAATAGAGGAAAAGGTGGGAAACCAGCATGCTGCCGGAATAGACCCCTTCGTCGATCGCCGCATTGGCGGCAAGGGTCGCCGACCAGAAGCACGGCCACATCAGCAGCTGCCAGCCGATGGGGCGGTCCCAGCGGGCGAGCTGCGCATAGGGCCAGAGCCATGGTGGCAGGATCCGGTAGACCCAGTTGTCGGAAGGCGCGTCGGAGACGCGATCGTTAAAATGGTCGGAGTCTTGCATGCCGCTCATCTAGCGGCGGCCCGGCGATCCGGTCAAGAAGCGATCGCCGCGGCACTTTGGTACTTTGTTGATGCAGATCGTTATCCCGGAACCGCTGCGGGTGACGACGCTGGCTCACTGCAGCGAGAAATTGAACTTGTAGGTCGCCGAGACGCCGATCAGGAGCTGGTTCTTCGAGCCGCGGTCGCGCACCAGGCTGCTGTCGGCGGCGGGACCGGCCAGCCGCTTATATTCGAGGAAGGAGCTTGCCGAGAGGTTTTCCGTTGCCTTCCAGGTCAGGGCCGCGCCGGCGCCGTAGGACTGGATGCCCGACGAGGGTTTGTAGGGATCGAGGCCGCTTGCCGCTGCCTGCTTGGCGTTGACGCCGTAATAGGCGTCGTAATAGCCGCTCGTCGCAAATGTCGCGCGCGGGCCGCCGGAGAGTTGCAGGTCGGGCGCGATGTCGGTGAAGGCATCGACGGCGAGATCGGCGACGACGCCGTCATGGGAACGGATGCCCTGGCGGACTTCGGCGCGGGCGCGGAGGAAATCGGTCGGATAGACCTCGACGAAGCCGCCGGCCTCGGCACCCCACTTGACCTTTTTCATGCCCTTCAGATCGTGATCGTCATCAGCATCGCGCGAGGGCACGAACCTGCCGACGATGCCGGCGCGGAAGGCGCCCTTGTCGATCAGGGCGAAGGAGGGATTGTCGTTGCGCGAGGAAAAGCGCGGGCCGGCGCCCTGCCGGCCGACCGAGATCAGCGGGCTGAACTTGAATTCATTATGCGACGCGCCCTCGAATTTCGGGGCGGAAAAGCCGGCGACGCCGACGCTTAGATACCAGTCGCCCGACCAGAAATGCTGGCCGCCATCCTGTGCGGCCGCGGGAGCGATGGATGAAAAGGCAATAAGGAAAGAGATCGATACGACTGATCGATGAAACACGTCCGCACTCCAGAAAACGCAAAAACAAAGCCGCGGAGAGCGGCGGTGGCTACATTTATCGTGAGGTCGTTACGCCAATGTTAACCACGGTGAACAAAGGGCGCTAATGAAAGTCCTGCCGTGAGGCCCCCTCATCCGACCCTTCGGGCCACCTTCTCCCCGCTGGGGAGAAGAGGGAGATTGTTGCCTCGTCATCGATCCCATTGGATGAAGTGCTTTTGACTAGGCTGGTTCGTTTAGGCAGTGTCGGTGCGTCTTGCTTCCTCTTCTCCCCAGCGGGGAGAAGAGGGCCCGCAGGGTCGGATGAGGGGGCCACAGGCACGGCGCCAACGACGATTTAATTATCCTGAACCGACATCACCGCAAACCCACCCCGCAGCATCCTTACCGCTGGTTCCACTGGCGGATGACCGGCTCCGTCAGATCGTGTTCGTAACCGAGCACGCTGATAGAAGCCGTATCCAGCACGAAAAGCGCGCCGCCCTCCGGCGGCAGGCCGAGCCAGCGGGCGGCGAGCACGCGCAGGAAATGCGAGCTTGAGAAGATCAGGATGGTCGCACCCACTTGGCGAAGCGCATGGACGACCGCGTCGGCGCGGGCGCCGACGTCGGCGGCCGTTTCGCCGTTCGGGCAGCCGTCGCGAAAGAGCTGCCAGCCGGGGCGCTTCGCCAGAATCTCCTTCGTTGTGATGCCTTCATAGGCGCCGTAATCCCATTCGGCGAGATCGTCGCGGATCACCGCGCCCGATCCGAAGCCGGCGAGCGCGCAGGTCGTGCGGGCGCGCGCGGACGGGCTAGACCAGACGGCGGAAAAGGAGCGTCCGGAGAGCCGCTCGGCAAGCTTGCGAGCGGCGGCCTCGCCCACGTCAGTCAGCGGAATGTCGCTGCGTCCGGTATGGCGCCCGGACCGGCTCCATTCGGTCTCGCCGTGCCGGACGAGATAGATCTCGGGAAAAGCACTGCTCATCCGCATGTCCTTTCATTGCGTCCGGCCGCTGCCGCTCAGAAGGTCACCTTTTCCAGCGGCGCGCGTCTCGCCTCGAATTCCTTCAGCCTGGCTTCGTTCTCGGCGATGTAATTGCGATTGTCGGGAACGGCGAACTGGTTCTTGGCGATCTGGATCTGCAGGATGAAGAGCTCATCCCAGCGGAAGCCCATTTCCGAGCCGGCGAGATAAAACTCCCACATGCGGAAGAACTGCTCGTCGTAGAGCGCCACCGCTTCGGCCTTGCGCGCCACGAAACGCTCGCGCCAATGGCGCAGCGTATAGGCATAATGCATGGGCAGGATTTCGATATCCTTGACCAAGAGCCCGGCCTTTTCGAGCGGCGGCACGACTTCGCCGACCGACGGGATATAGCCGCCGGGGAAGATATACTTCTCGATGAAGGCATTGGTGCCGAAACTCGGCTTCGGACGGCCGATCGAATGCAGCACCATGACGCCATTGTAATCGAGGAGATCAGAGACCTTGCGGAAGAAATTGGCGTAATTGCCGATGCCGACATGTTCGAACATGCCGACGGAGACGATGCGGTCGAACTTTTGGCCGGTCATGCTGCGATAGTCCTGCAGCTCGAAACGCACGCGGTCGGCAAGGCCGCGTTTTTCGGCGCGGGCGCGGGAGACCTTCAGCTGTTCTTCGCTGAGCGTAATGCCGGTGAACTCGGCGCCCTCCGTCGCCTCCGTCAGATACATGCCCATGCCGCCCCAGCCGGAGCCGATCTCCAGGATACGCTGGTTGGGCTTGAGCAGGAGCTTGGCGGCGATATGGCGTTTCTTGGCGAGCTGCGCCTCATCGAGACTGATGCCCGGCGGATCGAAATAGCCGCAGGAATATTGCCAATCCTCGTCGAGGAAAAGATCAAAGAGCTTGGCCGACAGATCGTAATGATGGGCGACGTTGTGCTTGTTGCGATTGACCGGCAGGCGGCTCTTCAACTGCTGCCAGGCAATGCGGCCGACGAGCAGTGCTGCCATCTTGAAATCGAAGATCTCGTTGGTGGTATTCTGTTTCACCAGCGACAGGAAATCATAGATGTTGCCCTGTTCGAGAATGAACCGGCCCTGCATGTACATTTCGCCGAGCTTCATCGTCGGGTCGCGCCGGATGGCGTCCTCGGCCTCCTGATCGGCAAGCCGGGCGACGACCATGTCTCCGGTGCCGTCGCCGATCATATGGGTGTCGCCATTGGCAAGGGTAAGTTTCAACGAACCCTTGCGGATGATTTGCTGGACGATCGATAAGAAAGCCGACGCCATGGACGCCTCGCAAATGTGACAGGATGGTCACATCAACTTAATAACTCTCTTCCGCCTTACAAGCGCCTGATTTAGCACTCCTGCAATAACGCTGCCAAACTGTGGCATTTTTGCCGAAATGGTGGCTAAGCCCTTATTTTCGCTTCATCGCTTCGGCGAGTGCGGCGCCGAATGCGCCCTGGCTTTCCTGTTTCGGCGCCGCAGGCCGCCTCTCATTCTGCGGCCGGCCTCCCTGATTTCCGCGAGAATCACCGCGCGGCTGAGATGGCTGAGAACCGTCGTCACGGCGCATCGAGAGGCCGATGCGCTTGCGCTTGGCGTCGACCTCGACCACCCGAACCTTGACGACATCGCCCGCTTTGACCACCTCGTGAGGATCCTTGACGAAACGGTCGGCAAGCTGGGACACGTGCACCAGGCCGTCCTGGTGCACGCCGATATCGACGAAAGCGCCGAAGGCGGCGACATTGGTCACCGTTCCCTCCAGCACCATGCCGGGCTTCAGGTCGGAAATTTCGTTGACGCCCTCGGCGAAGGTCGCGGTCTTGAAGCTCGGGCGCGGGTCGCGGCCGGGCTTTTCCAGCTCGGCGATGATGTCGCGAACCGTCGGCAGGCCGAATTTCTCGTCGATAAACTGGCGCGGATCGACCGCTTTCAGGACGGCGCTGTCGCCCATCAACGCGCGCAGATCCCGGCCGCAGGCGGCAACGATCTTCTTGGCCACACCATAGGCCTCCGGATGGACGGAGGAGGCGTCGAGCGGTTCCTTGCCGTTGGGGATGCGCAGGAAGCCGGCGCATTGCTCGAAGGTGCGGCCGCCGAGCCGGGCGACCTTCAGCAGGTCGCGGCGCGTTTCGAAACGGCCCTCGCTGTCGCGGTGGCGGACGATGGCGTCGGCGATCGAGGGCCCGAGGCCGGAAACGCGGGCGAGCAGCGGCGCGGACGCCGTGTTGAGATCGACACCGACGGCATTCACCGCGTCTTCGACCACGGCATCGAGCGAACGCGACAGCTTCTGCTGGTCGACATCGTGCTGATACTGGCCGACGCCGATCGATTTCGGCTCGATCTTGACGAGTTCGGCGAGCGGATCCTGCAGACGGCGGGCAATCGAGACGGCGCCACGCAGCGACACGTCGAGATCGGGGAATTCGGCAGCACCTGTCGCCGAGGCGGAATAGACCGAGGCGCCGGCTTCCGAGACGATGACCTTGGTCGGCTTCGGGGCCGGCAGGTCGGCCAGCATGTCGGCCACCAGCTTTTCCGTTTCGCGGCTGCCGGTGCCGTTGCCGATCGAAATCAGCTCGACATTGTGCTTGCGGATCAGCGATGCGAGCTCGATCTGGGCGCCGCGCACATCGTTCCTCGGCTGGAAGGGATAGACGGTCGAGGTCGCCACCACCTTGCCGGTGCCGTCGACGACGGCGATCTTGACGCCGGTGCGGATGCCGGGATCGAGGCCCATCGTCGCGCGCGAGCCGGCGGGGGCGGCGAGCAGCAGATCCTTGAGATTGCGGGCAAAGACATGGATCGCCTCCTCTTCGGCCCTCTCGCGCAATTCGCGCATCAGGTCGAGCGACAGCGACATGGAAAGCTTGACGCGCCAAGTCCAGCTTGCGACCTCCATCAGCCAGCGGTCGCCGGGGCGGCTTGCGCCGATCTCATAGGCTGAAGCAATCATGCGTTCGACCGGCTTGTTGGGCGAGGCGGTCTCGGCATCGGCCTCGATCGTCAGCGTCAGCACTTCCTCGTTCCAACCGCGCAGCATGGCGAGCGCGCGGTGGCCGGGGGCGGTCGCCCAGCGTTCGGAATGGTCGAAATAATCGGAAAACTTCTCGCCCGTCGCCTGCTTGCCGTCGACGACCTTGGCCTTCAGCAGCGACGCCTGGCGCATATGGGCGCGCAGTCTGCCGAGCAGATCGGCGTTTTCGGCAATGCCTTCGGCGATGATGTCGCGCGCGCCTTCGAGCGCCGTCTTCACATCGGGCACGTCAGCGGTGACGAAGGCTTCGGCGAGCACCGCCGGTTCCCGGCCGCGGTCGGCAAGGATCGTCTCGGCCAACGGGCCGAGGCCGCGTTCGCGGGCGATTTCGGCGCGGGTGCGGCGCTTCGGCTTATAGGGCAGATAGAGATCCTCGAGCTCGGCCTTGGTTTCGGCGCCGGCCACTTTCCCCATCAGCTCGTCGGTCATCTTGCCCTGACCGGTGATCGATTCGACGATCGCAGCGCGCCGGGCTTCGAGTTCGCGCAGATAGACCAGCCGCTCGGCGAGATTACGCAGCTGCGTGTCATCGAGCCCGCCCGTCACTTCCTTGCGGTAGCGGGCGATGAAGGGCACGGTGGCGCCCTCGTCGAGCAGCTCTATGGCGGCCTTGGCCTGATCCGGCCGGGCGTTGATTTCGGCCGCGATGCGGGCTGCGAGAAAGCGGAGGTCAGCGGCCATGGGATTTCCTGTGTCGACGAAAGTTGCGGGACCATAGCGGCGAAAAGCGGCAAGGCAATGCCCGACTGTGGTTTCCACAGCGGAAGTTAATGGATGGGGGGTCATCGGCGTTGTGCCGTGGGGCCCCCTCATCCGGCCCTTCGGGCCACCTTCTCCCCGCTGGGGAGAAGAGGGAGAGTGGCGCTTCGCCATCGATCCCATTGGATGAAGTGCCTATTAGCAGGCGGATTCGTTTGCCAGTGTCGGAGCGACTTGCTCCCTCTTCTCCCCAGCGGGGAGAAGGTGGCCCGAAGGGTCGGATGAGGGGGCCACACGGCACAGCGCCTCCAACCATCCACCCCATCGCCCTCTTCCGTTTTTGCGGTTGTGCAGATGCGGCATTCTTTGATAGCAGAAGCAACGTTTTGGATCGCCCTGCCCGCGGGCGCAAGGAAAAGTGTGACATGCCAAACCTTCTTCTCGAACTCCGCTCCGAAGAGATTCCAGCCCGCATGCAGCGCAAGGCCGCCGGCGACCTGAAGAAGCTCGTCACCGATGCGCTCGTCGAAGGGGGTCTGTCCTATGAGGGCGCGCGTGAATATTGGACGCCGCGGCGGCTGGCGCTCGACATTCACGGCCTGACGGCCCGCTCGGCCGATGTGCGCGAGGAGCGCAAGGGGCCGCGCACCGACGCCAATGAAAAGGCGATCGAAGGTTTCCTGCGCGGCGCCGGCCTTTCGTCGGTCTCCGAGGCGCAGGTGGTCAGCGATCCGAAGAAGGGCGATTTCTACGTCGCGGTCATCTCCAAGCCCGGCCGCGCAGCGGAAGAGATCGTCGCCGAGGTGATGCCCGCCATCATCCGCGATTTCCCCTGGCCGAAGTCGATGCGCTGGGGCAAGGCCTCCTCCAAGTCCGGCGCGCTGCGCTGGGTGCGGCCGCTGCAGTCGATCGTCTGCACTTTCGGCCCCGAGCATGAGGAGACAGTCGTCATCCCCTTCGAGATCGACGGCATCACCGCCTCCAACATCACCTACGGCCATCGTTTCCATGCGCCCGAGGCGATCACCGTTCGGCGCTTCGACGATTATGCAGGGAGCCTGGAAAGGGCGAAGGTCATCCTCGATGCCGAGCGGCGCAAGGACATCATCCTGCACGACGCGCGCGACATCGCCTTCGCCAACGGGCTCGAACTGGTGGAAGACGAAGGCTTGCTGGAGGAAGTCTCCGGCCTCGTCGAATGGCCGCAGGTGCTGATGGGTTCCTTCGAAGAGGATTACCTCTCCATCCCCTCGGAAATCATCCGGCTGACGATCAAAACCAACCAGAAGTGCTTCGTCACCCGCAAGCAGGGCGAGGACACGCTGTCGAACCGGTTCATCCTCGTCTCCAACATCCAGGCGCATGACGGCGGCAAGGAAATCGTCCACGGCAACGGCAAGGTGGTGCGGGCCCGGCTTTCGGACGCGCTGCATTTCTGGAAGCGGGACCAGGGCAATTTGCCGGATCTCGAAACGCTTGCAGCTTCGGCGGCAAAGTTCGGCCTCGACCTCAAGAAGCCGCTCGATCAGCGCATGGCCAAGCTCGACGCGCTCGACGTGACGTTCCATGCCAAGCTCGGCACGCAGGGCGCGCGCGTCGCCCGCATCCGGGCGCTGGCCAAGGAATTGGCTGCTGTCACCGGCGCCGATACCGCGCTCACCGATCGCGCCGCCGTGCTCGCCAAGGCCGATCTGCGCACCGAAGCCGTCGGCGAATTTCCGGAGCTGCAGGGCCTGATGGGCCGCAAATATGCGGTGCTGCAGGGTGAAAACGCCTCGGTTGCCGCGGCCGTCGAGGATCACTACAAGCCGCAAGGCCCGTCCGACCGGGTGCCGGAAGACAAGGTGGCGATCACGCTGGCGCTTGCCGACAAGCTCGACACGCTGACCGGCTTCTGGGCGATCGACGAAAAGCCGACGGGATCGAAGGATCCCTTTGCGCTGCGGCGGGCAGCCCTCGGTGTCGTCAGGATCCTGCTGGAGCGAAGGGTCCGCCTGCCGCTGTTGGCGACAACAAGGGATGGCGATCTGCTCTCCTTCTTCCACGACCGGCTGAAGGTCTATCTGCGCGATCAGGGCGCCCGCCACGATCTCATCGACGCCGTGCTGACGCCCGATGCCGACGACTTGCTGATGGTGGCGCGCCGTGTCGAGGCGCTGACGGCCTTCATCACCTCGGAAGACGGCAAGAACCTGCTTGCCGGCACCAAGCGCGCGACGCAGTTGCTCGCCGCCGAGGAAAAGAAGGGCACCGTCATTGCCGACGGCGTATCCCCGGCACTCCTGAAGCTCGACGCCGAGAAGGAGCTGTTTGCCGCCATATCAAGCGCCTCGAAGGATGCGGCGAATGCCGTGGCCGGGGAAGATTTCCGTTCGGCGATGGAAGCTCTCTCCAAGCTGCGCGGCCCGGTCGACCGCTTCTTCGAAGAGGTGCTGGTCAACGACGAGGACGCCGCCATCCGCGCCAACCGCCTCGCCCTCTTGCGGCTGATCCGCGAAGCGACGGGAACGGTTGCGGATTTCTCGAAGATTTCGGGCTGAAAGCCGGGTTTCGGCTGGGCGTTTTAACTTAAACGCAATACATGCGGCCATGGGTCCTCGGGTCAAGCCCGAGGACGACGGAGGAGAGGTGTGCCGTCCTATCGTAAGGGCCAATCGAGGCGCAGGATCTTCGAGCCACCGCCGAGGAATGATCACGCAATACGAGGTCATCCAACACTGGCATTGTCGCCGCCGTGGCGCTATCAAACAGGCATGCAAGACAAGATTCTCGTCAGCGCCTGTCTTATGGGCTACGCCGTCCGCTATGACGGGCGGGCGAAGCCGTTGGTGCATCCGGCGATAGAGCGCTGGCGCGCCGAGGGGCGGCTGGTGACAATCTGTCCGGAAATGTCGGCGGGCATGCCGGTGCCGCGGCCGCCGGCGGAGATCGCCGGCGCGGCAACGGGCGAAGAGGTGCTGGGCGGCACGGCGCGGGTTGTCGAGATCACCGGCGGCGATGTGACGGAAGACTTCCTGCAGGCGGCGGAGAACGCCGTGGCGCTCGCAAGGCAGGCCGACTGCCGCTATGCGCTGCTCATCGACGGCAGCCCGTCCTGCGGCTCGGCTTTCATCTATGATGGCAGCTTTTCCGGCCGCAGGCAGGCCGGCAACGGCGTGACGGCGGCGGCGCTGAAAGCGGCCGGTATCGAAGTGTTTTCCGATCGCGAGATCGAGCGGCTGATCGAACGCGTGGCGCACGCGACGTGAAAACGACGTATCTGCCGGCGCTGTCTCTAGGTCAAAACAGAATGCACCCCCGCTTCTCTTCGAGGGTGCATCCGGTCCACCTGACGTGGAACCCCAACGATCGAAACCTTGATCGGGCAGGGGCAGGGAACTTTTTCTTCACGCAAATCAGGACGGAAGAAGCTGGAAAGTTTTTAGAACCGCAGCTTGAATTCGGACACGTTCAGCGGCGCCGGCTGTTCGGCCATGCCGGCGGCAACCGGCCGGGCATCGCTGCCGATGACGGCGGCGGTGGTGGCGTTCATATCGATGCCATCTGCGGCCGGGGCTGAAGGCGCGGCGGCAATCATCGCTTCCGGGGTCGCTTTGCTGACGAAGACCACGGGCGAACCGCCCATCCAGGCTTCGGTGCGATAGATCTTCTTTTCGCCGCCGACATCACGGACCTCGGTCGCCTGCACGGCGCCGGGCTTCAGTTCCGGCACCGTATAATCCTTCTTGGTGATCTCGGCCTGCAGCGGCGGGCAATCGGCGCAGCTTTCGGTGACGATGCTGCCCTCGGCAGCGCGCGGCGCGGCCTTGCCGATCACCTCGATCGAGGAGGCCATTGCCGAACCCGCCATCAGCAGGATTGCCGCACCGAGGAAAATCTGACGCATGAAGCCGCTCCGTCTCACTATGAGAGTGTTTTAACGCAGCTTTGTTTCCATCCCGTCAGGGGAAAGGGTAAAAATTTAACGAAGGCGCCGGTTTACACCTGATATCAGGCTTTTTCGCGCTCGATCGCCCGCCAGCCGATGTCGCGGCGGCAGAAGCCGTTATCCCAGCGGACCTTGTCGAGCAGGGCGTAGGCGCGGTCGCTCGCCTCGGCGACCGTGCCGCCGGTCGCGGTGACGTTCAGCACGCGGCCGCCGGTCGCAACCAGCGCGCCGTCCTTGAGGCCCGTACCGGCATGAAACACTTTCTCGCCGTCGCCCGCCTGCGGCAGGGAGAGGATCGGCGTGTTCTTTTCATAGGCGCCGGGATAGCCCTTCGAGGCCATGACGACAGTCAGTGCCGGATCGTCGCTCCAGTCGGCGCTCACCTGATCGAGCGTGCCGTTGGCGGTAGCCAAAAGCAGCGGCAGCAGATCGCTCTTCAGCCGCATCAGCAGCACCTGGCATTCGGGATCGCCGAAGCGGACATTGTATTCGATGAGTTCCGGACCCTTCTCGGTGATCATCAATCCGGCAAAAAATACGCCGGAGAAGGGATGGCCGCTTTCGGCCATGCCGCGGATCGTCGGCTCGATGATCTCCTTCATGGTGCGCTCGACCATTTCGGCGGTCATCACGGGCGCCGGCGAATAGGCGCCCATGCCGCCGGTATTGACGCCGGTATCGCCCTCGCCCACCCGCTTGTGGTCTTGGGCGGTTGCCAGCGGCAGCGCATGTCTGCCATCGCAGAGGCAGAAGAAGCTTGCCTCCTCGCCGTCGAGATAGGCTTCGACGACAACTTCGGCGCCGGCCGCGCCAAAGGCGCCCTCGAAGCAGTCGTCGACGGCGGCCAAGGCTTCATCCAGCGTCATCGCCACCGTCACGCCCTTGCCGGCGGCAAGGCCGTCGGCCTTGACGACGATCGGCGCGCCCTGAGCGCGAATATAGGCCTTGGCCTTCGGCGCGTTGTTGAAGCGCTGATAGGCGCCGGTGGGAATGCCGTAGCGGGCGCAGATATCCTTGGTGAAACCCTTGGAGCCCTCGAGCTGGGCGGCGGCGGCGGAGGGACCGAAGACGGCCAGGCCATCGGCGCGCAAGCGGTCGGCAAGGCCGGCAACGAGCGGCGCTTCCGGGCCGACGACGACGAAATCGATTGCCTTCTCCCGGCAGAAAGCGGCGACCGCTTCATGATCGTCGATATTCACGGGTACGAGGATGGCGTGTTCGGCAATGCCGGGATTGCCGGGTGCGGCATAGAACTCGCTCAGCAACGGCGATTGCGCCAGCTTCCAGGCGAGTGCGTGCTCGCGTCCGCCCGATCCGATCAACAGAACCTTCATGCGCCACCCTTTCCTTTTGTCCCTGGCGGTTAAGGGCCAAGCGCCGAAAGGTCAAGCGGGAAAGCTTACCAGCCCCCGCCTCCGCCACCGCCGCCGCCTCCGCCGGAGGAGCCGCCGCCGGAAAAGCCGGATGACGAGCTCGACGGCGGTGGCGACGGGATCGTCGAGGCGATGGTCGAGGCCATCGACGAGGAGAAGCCGCCGACGCGGTCGGAAAAGCGGCCGCTGTCGAAATCGCCGGAATACCAGGAGGGGTCGTAGGCCGCGGCCGTGCCGGCGGCGGCAGCCGCAAGCCAGGTCTCGAAGGTGCGCGACCAGGGTTTTTCGACACCGAGCGCCACCGCATAAGGCAGCAGCGTCTCGAAATGCTGCGGCGACATTTCGGGCGCGCCGGCCATGTTCATGCGGTCCTTCTCGGCCAGCGTCAGATATTGCCGCAGGCCATCAACGCCGTCCATCATCCTGGCGCCGAGCGGGGTCGGCGCGCCCATGATGAAGAAATAGAGGATGTTGAGCAGCACGATGCCGCCGATCGCAAAGAGCATCGGCGTCTCGTGCAGTTCCACGAGCGAGGAGGCGAAGGCCAGAACGCTGAGCAGAAGGATGCTCACGCCGACGAAAACAACGATTGACGTGACCACGAGTGCGATGATCTTGCCGAACAGCGATCTGCCGCGATAAAGCGGCCGGGTGAACCCGGCGACCAAGACGGCAATGAAGACCGAGATGGCGATCGGCATCAGCATCATCACGACCGTATCGGGCTCGAGCGACCCGACAATGAACGGCGCCGCCAGGAAGACGGCACTGAGCGCGACGCCGCCTATGGTGTAGCCGATATTGGAATTGTAATATTTGCCGCGGTGTTCCTTCTCGATCGCCGAGCGGAAGGCTTGACCCACCGATTTCACATGCTCGCCATTGGCTTTGTCGATCGTCAGCGTCCTGCCGGCGCCGCCGGCGGCTTTCAGGAGCTCGGTCTCGCCGGCCTGCAGTTTTTGCCTGTCGAGCGGCCTGCCGGTGCCGCGTATGGTGATCGAATTCTTGAGATCTTCGAGCTTGACGTAACCGCGGACGGCCAGATCGAGGGCGGTTGCGGCAAGCGCCGTCCAGCCTCCGGAGAAGCCCTTATTGTCGATATAGTTGACCAGGGCCGGCGAGATGCCCTCCGGCGCATCCCAGCGCGGCACGACGACACCGCGGGCGGGGTCGCGGCCGACCTTCCACCAAGATCTCCCATAATAGGCGAAAACCAGGATCAGGCCGCCGAAGCCGATGAAGTAATCGCGGTTATCCTTCAGCCACCATGTGCTCTCCATATCCTTGCTCGGCGGATCGATCGACCCTTTCGGCATGCGGATCGCGAAGGTCAGGCCATCGTTGGGATTGAGCGGCGCGGTGGTGGAAAAGACGAGGCCGGCTGCGGTTTGGCTGACGCGGGCATTCTTTTCCGTCGCGCCTTTCGGGCCGGTGAAAAAGGTCGTCTGCGTCGCAGCGACACCGGGCGGCAGCTTCACCGTCGCGGTGGCCGAGCGGATCGGGAAGAGCCAGCCATTGCCGGTGACATTCCAGTAGAGTTCGTCATGATCGTCGAAATAGCGGACCTGACGGTCGGTCCTGTAGGTGAAGACGTAGCGGTGGCGGCCCGGCGTCACCGTCACCTCGGCCGAACCGGCATAGATGCGGATGCCGCCTGATATCTGTTCCGTGTGCCAGGGCTCATCCTCGCCATCGCGCTTCACCGAGACGACGTCGAAGTCGACGCTGCGGCGACGGCCGCCGGCGTCGGTGAAATAGAGCGGGAAGTCCCGGAAGATGCCGTGCTTGATCCGATCGCGCTCGGCATTGACGGTGACGGTTTCCGTCACCGTCATCGCACCGCTCTTTTCGAGCGCAATGTCGGAGACGAAACTGTCGATCAGTTCCGTGGCAAAGGCCGCCGGGGCGGCCACCAACAAGAGCAGCGCCAAGCAAAAACCGAAAAACCGACGCCCCATCCCTGTCTCCCCGCCGGCAGCCTCGGCTGCGCTTTCCGTCAATCCTTGTCCCGATATGTCACGCCGAGTGCGGCGAGCGTGCGCCAGTAAGCCGGGAAGGTCTTGCCGACGCAATCGGGATCGAGAATGGTAATGCCGTCGATCTTGAGGCCCGCAAGCGCAAAGCTCATGGCGATGCGGTGATCGGCGAAGGTGTCGATCGCGGCCGGCAGCGTCTGACCGGCGAGAGCAGGATCGGAATGAACGATCAGATCGTCACCCTCCTCGACGGCCAGGCCTTCGCGGATATTGTTGAGCCCGGTCGACAGGGCGCGGATACGGTCGCATTCCTTGACGCGCAGGTTGGCGATGCCGACGAAGCGCACCGGCGTCTCGTTGAAGGCGGCAAGCACGGCGATCGTCGGAACGGCGTCCTGCATCTGCGAGCCATCGATTTCAGCCGGCAGATGCGGGAACTTGGCAATCGTCTCGTAGGCCTTGGCATCCGGCTGGGTGAAGGCATCATTCGGCACGCCGAGATCGATCTTGCCGTCGCTCAGCACTTCGGCCGCCCAGAGATAGGTGGCGGCGGACGCATCCGGCTCGATGACGAAATCGGCGGCGCGGTAGCCGGTCGGCTCGACGCGCCAGGTGACGGGACTGGTCTTTTCGACCTTGGCGCCGAAGGCCTTCATCGCCGCCGTGGTGAGATCGATATAGCCAAGCGCGCCGATATCCTCGCCGACGAGCTCGATGTCAACAGGACGGTCGCCGCCGGCGGCCATCATCAGCAGCGCCGAGACATATTGGCTGGACAGCCCGCCATCGATCAGGATGCGGTCGGCTTCGAAGCGGCCGGTCCCCCTGACGGTGACCGGCGGGCAGCCGGTCTCGGCGCTCACATCGATGCCGAGTGTGCGCATCGCCTCGACCAGCGGGCCGATCGGGCGCTTGCGCATGTGCTCGTCGCCGTCGACGATGACGGTGCCGTCGACGAGCGCGGCCGCCGCCGTCAGGAAGCGTGTGGCCGTACCGGCATTGCCGAGGAAGAGCGGCGCCTTCGGCGGCATGAGCCGGCCGCTGCCCGTGACGACGAAGGTGGTCTCATCGGGCTCGTCGATCGCAACGCCCATGGCGCGCAGCGCATCGGCCATATAACGCGTATCGTCGCTCTTCAGCGCGCCGGTCAGCCGGCTCGTGCCCTTTGCAAGGCCGGCGAGCAGCAGTGCCCGATTGGTGATCGACTTCGAACCCGGCGGCATGGCGCGGCCCGAAAGCGGCCCGGCAGGCGGGATGATCGTGAGTTTGGCTGTGCGTGTCATGTTGTTTCTTCCATGGAGCGACCATTGCCGGCCGCAATCTGCCCTTGCTCTTAATCGCTTTCTCGCAAAGGCAAAATGCCGGACCGTCAGAATTTCACGCTGGGGACGGCACGATCGGCCTCATTGGTGATTTCGAAATATTCCCGCTTGGCAAAACCGAACTGGCCGGCGACGAGATTGGAGGGGAAGCTTTCGACCTTGACGTTGAGATCGCGGGCCGCACCATTGTAATAACGCCGCGACATCTGCAGCTCGCCCTCCATGGTTTCCAGCGAATCCTGCAGCTCGGCAAAATTCTGGTTGGCCTTGAGATCCGGATAGGCCTCGGCGAGCGCGATGACCCGCCCGAGCGCCTGGCCGAGCAGCCCTTCCACCTGCGCCCTGCCGGCGACATCGCCTGATGGCACGGCCTGCGCCTTGTTCCGGAGCGCAACCACCTCCTCGAGCGTCGACTTCTCATGGGCGGCATAACCCTTGACGGTCTCGATCAGGTTCGGGATCAGATCGGCGCGGCGCTTCAGTTGCACATCGATGCCCGACCAGGCCTCTTGCGCCATCTGCCGGGAGCGAACAAGGCCGTTATAGATGAAGACGATGTAAAGCGCGATGACAGCGACAATAGCGAGTATGACAAACATGCAGATGGGCTCCCCGATTCGATGATCGCACGTTAGTGATTCGGCCATGGAAAGTCATCGTGGCGAAACAATTCTTCAGCCGGTTTCGATGAGACTTTGATGGATACTCTGCTGACTAAGAGGTTATCAGCCAATCCGGAGCATAGGCATCCATCTTCTGGCTCTCTCGCCACAGATTGAAGCGTTCGGTCCAGCGCTGCTCGACGTTGAGCGCGACTGCGAATGGCAGATTGTGCTCGTAGCATTCGACCGACATTGTCGGGCCGTTTATCTCGCCGCTGATATAACGATTCAAATTGAGGATATTATTGCGGATCTGCCGCTGCTTCGGCGTTGGCATGCGCAGCATCGCGAAAACCGCGATAATGCCGGCAATGTGCAGCAAGATCGCCGTCAGATATGGCCACTGTTCGCTGATCACCTTGGTCGTGCCGATATAGGAAAGCGCAGCAATCACAATCGCCGGAAGCCCCACAAACAAAAAAGTCGCCTGTGCGAACTGCTCGGAGGTGCCGGTGGCCACGGGAAACCGCTCCGGATGGCGAAACATCGTTGTAACGATCAAAAGAACCAACAATATCCCGCAGATGGCCGCGGAAAAAATCAAAAGGCCCGAGAATGAGGCGACGACAATGCCAAGAACCAGAACGGTCGCAGCAGTCGCCAAGCTCCATCGATCTGTGCCTCTGATCTTCTGATATTCCTCGGTGACTGTTCTGTGCAATTCATCCCTCACATCAGGCCGGGCATTTTTAACTCTGCGCCGATCGCCGGCAGGCCGCTCTCCTTCAATTTGGCCGAATACCAAGCGCGTCGCAGCCGGAAGAGCATACCACCTGGAACGACCCGGCTTGCCCTTCTTGCGCTCTTGCTTTGTGATTAAGTTCGAAGCCTCCGCATCCTCATCCAGGCTGGAAATGCGAAGCATTCGCTTTACTGCGAGTTGGCAGACGGACGCCAGGAAGGCCGCTTTTGCCGCATCTGCCTTCCAATTCCGGAACAGATAGGCCGCAAGAGCGGGGGATATGTTTTGCGTTATTTTGGTGTCGACAGTTATCAATGGTGCAGGCACAAGCCAGGACGGTCGAAAATTGAGGATAGCGACCAGAGCGACGATCAGCGGCCCTAAAATGCTTATGAAGGGGAGAAAGTGATCGGAAAGCCACCACTGTATCCGCTTCCCGCTTGTTACAATCACAAAGGTCCCTGCGGGATATTCGATCTCGATATCAGGCAGGACTCTATCCCCCTTGCCTGCTGGAATCGACACCAAGAGCTCATTCGGCGCGCTGCGCGTGACGTCATAGGCCGCCGCCCGATCCTGTTGCGAAGGGCGTAACGTTCCGCCCGGCGGCAGCTTCAGGGTCAGCGTTTTTTTCGCTCCCTGGCCGTGCACGCGACCCATATAGGCTGGCAGGAAGAGAACCTCGCGGTTGCCTTCCTGACGAACCAGGCGTCCGAGCCAGTAAGCGATCTGGATCTTTGTAGGAACCTTGGGCAGATCTGCGGAGCAACTTTTGCAGTGCTCCATTCCTATATAAATCGAATAGCCCGGCACATTGTTTTCTATGGAAAAATATTCATCGAGTCCGCCGCGCCGAGCTGCGGCCAGTTGGAAATCGCGCCAGTGAACACCACCTGACGCATCCGTGAAACGTTGAGGGATATCAACGTAAACGCCGCCGTAATTTTCCGCCCTTTTGACCGCTATGTCGAAGAACTCCGACACAAAGGCGGTGCCGTCGGTGTAGACCTCAACCGTGCTGTTTGCCGATTGGACGGTGAACTCTTGGTCGAAATTGCTGCACGACGTCAGTGCGAGCAGCATGGCGCATAAGATGGGCCATGATAAAAGGCGCAACATCCCGCCTGCGCAGTTTTCAAATGCGATTTTGAAATAAAAAATGCCGCTCTTCAAAAGACAGACCGAATCTATACCTGATCGAAACAGCGATAAGCTTCGCGCGAAAGAAGCGCAGTCTCGAGAGCGGCGAATTTTTAGAGACGGCTTTTACGCCGCCTCTTTCGACAGGTTGACGCCGCCGGCATCGGTCAGCAAGAAGGCTTCGCCGCAGGCTTTGGCGAGGGTGCGCACCCGCAGGATATAGCTCTGGCGCTCGGTCACCGAGATGACGCCGCGGGCATCGAGCAGGTTGAAGACGTGGCTGGCCTTGATGCACTGGTCATAGGCCGGGAAGACGCATTTGTGCAGGCGCTGGTTGGCGCTGTTGCCGGGGGCGCCGGCATCGAGCAGCGCCCGGCATTCCTTCTCGGCGTCGACAAAGTGGCGATGCAGCATTTCGGTATTGGCGAATTCGAAATTGTGACGCGAATATTCCTGTTCGGCCTGCAGGAAGACGTCGCCATAGCTGATCTTCTCGTCGCCCTCGCGGCCGTTGAAGTTCAGATCGTAGACATTGTCGACGCCCTGGACATACATGGCCAGGCGCTCGAGACCATAGGTCAGCTCACCGGCGACCGGCGCGCATTCGATGCCGCAGACCTGCTGGAAATAGGTGAACTGCGAGACCTCCATGCCGTCGCACCAGCATTCCCAGCCGAGGCCCCAGGCGCCGAGCGTCGGGCTTTCCCAATCGTCCTCGACGAAGCGGATGTCGTGCAGCAGCGGATCGAGGCCGATCGCCGCCAGCGAGCCGAGGTAAAGCTCCTGCAGGTTCGGCGGGTTCGGCTTCAGGATGACCTGATACTGGTAATAATGCTGCAGGCGGTTCGGGTTTTCGCCATAGCGGCCGTCCGACGGGCGGCGGGAGGGCTGGACGTAAGCCGCCTTCCAAGGCTTCGGCCCGAGGGCGCGCAGCGTGGTGGCCGGGTGGAAGGTGCCGGCGCCGACTTCCATGTCGTAGGGCTGCAGCACCGCGCAACCCTTGTCCGCCCAGTAGCTATGCAGGGTCAGGATCAGCGCCTGGAAGGAGCGCTTCGGGTTCATATGGTCTGGGATAGCTGACATCGACGGCACCGATTGCTTAGGGATTATCGGCGCGACAGGTGCCATGGAGGGCGGCAGGGGTCAAGGGTTTTGCGGGAGGGCATGTCGAGAGACACTGCCCAACGGCTGCCCCTCACCCTAGCCCTCTCCCCGCGCGCGGGGAGAGGGGACGTGCCCCGCGAGAGGTCAGCGAGGAACGGAGACGTTGCGGCATGCCCCCTTCGCCCCGTTTACGGGGAGAAGGTGCCGGCAGGCGGATGAGGGGCAGCGCAGGGCAATACCTTCTATTCCTCATCCCGCTTCAGCCGGTATTCACCGGTCACGGGATCCTTGACCAGCGTGCCGATCGCGCCGGTCTGGCGCTCCTTCTCGGCGCGGCGCGATTTTTCAGCGAGCTTGCGGGCGTCGGAGACGAAGCGGCGGTAGAGCCACCAGGCCGAAAAGACCAGGACCAGGATGGTGATAAGCTGTGCCATGCCCCTCTCTTGCTCCTCTCAAAGCCCGAAGCGGCTCCACAATGCTCTCTCTTCCGCCGCTTCGACAAGCCCCGTCGCGAGTCCCGATGCGGCGCCCTCGAGCGAGACCGGCGACACGCCGGGAATGCGGCGGCCGAGCAGGCCGCGGCTGGCGGTGACGAGCTCAAGCTTCGCCTTCTGGCCGTAGCGCCGCTTCAGCTCCTGGCGCATGTCGCCGAGGCCGTCGACGAGGCCGAGTTCGAGGCCGCGGGTGCCGCTCCAGAACAGGCCGGAAAAGACGGTGGCGTCATCCTTCAGCTTGCCGGCGCGGCGCTCGCGCACCATCGAGATGAAGACCTGATGGATCTCGAGCTGCAGGCTCTTTAAATATTCGATGTCCTTTTCCTTTTCCGGCTGGAACGGATCGAGGATCACCTTGTTTTCGCCGGCCGTGTAGACGCGCCGCTCGACGCCGATCTTCTTCAGGAGTTCGGGAAAGCCGAAGCCGCCGGAGACGACGCCGATCGAGCCGACGATCGAGGTGGCGTCGGCGATGATCTCATCGCCGGCAAGCGCGATCATATAGCCGCCGGAGGCGGCGACGTCCTCGACGAAGACCAGAACCTTCTTCTGCTTCTCGCGGGCAAGCTCGCGGATGCGGGTGAAGATCAGCCGGGACTGGACGGGCGAGCCGCCCGGCGAGTTGATCGAAATGGCAACCGCCGGCGAGCCCTTCATGGCGAAGGCCTTTTCCAGAACCGGAGCGACATTGGCGAGATTGAGGGTCGGCCGGAATTGGCCGCCGCCGCTGATGATCGCGCCCTGCAATCTGACGACCGGGATGGTGACGCCCTCCTTGCGGAACCGTTTCGGCAGCAATTTTTTCCAGAATCCGGCCATTTCCCATCCTTCGCTTCGGGTCGCCCGATCGTCATCTGCGATCGGCATCCATGTATGCGCTGGAACGACAAACGCAATGGCCGCGTTTGCAAAACATCGAGAATGGTCTTTCTTGTTGCGAATGACTTGCATTATCATTCTAGTTCGTCATAGTGCGCTCACGATAAACAGGTGGAAATGGCATGGACGCCCTCAACCCCAAGGTAACAAGCGGCTGGCGGCACGAACGCGGCGAGGCGTCGCTGTCGGATGTCTACCGCACGGTCGGAACCGGGCGTCACAGCTCGCGGTGGCGCAGGGCCGCGGCCTTTGCCGGGCCGGGCTATATGGTCGCCGTCGGCTATATGGACCCCGGCAATTGGGCGACCTCGCTCGCCGGCGGCTCGAAATTCGGCTATGCGCTGCTCACCGTCGCACTGCTTTCCAACCTGATGGCGATCGTCCTGCAATCGCTCTGCGCGCGTCTCGCGATCGCCTCGGGCCGCGACCTTGCGCAGGCCTGCCGCGACGCCTATCCGAAATGGGTTTCGGTGCCGCTTTGGGCCTTTGCCGAAATTGCCATCATCGCCACCGACATCGCCGAGGTGATCGGCACGGCGATCGGCCTCAACCTCTTGATGGGCATTCCGCTCGAACTCGGCGTGTTGATCACCGCGCTCGACGTCTTCGTGATCCTCTTCCTGCAGAAACTCGGCTTCCGCTGGGTGGAAGCCTTCATCATCGCGCTGCTCGGCGTCATCGCGCTCTGCTTCGGCGTGCAGATCCTGCTTGCCGACCCGCAATGGGGCTCCGTCATCACCGGCTTCTTCCCGACCACTGAGATCGTCACCAATCCTGAGATGCTTTATCTCGCGCTCGGCATTCTCGGCGCGACCGTCATGCCGCACAATCTCTATCTCCACTCCGGCATCGTGCAGACGCGGGCCTACGGCCATACGGTTCCCGAAAAGAAGGAGGCGCTGACCTATGCGACGATCGACTCGACGGTCGCGCTCTGCTTCGCGCTACTGATCAACGCCTCGATCCTGATCCTGGCCGCTGCCGCCTTCAATGCGCATGGCAGGACCGACATCGTCGAGCTCGGCGAGGCGCATTCGCTGCTGTCGCCGCTGCTGGGTCTCGCCATCGCGCCGACGCTGTTCGGCATCGCGCTGCTCTGCTGCGGCCTCAACTCGACGGTGACGGCGACACTTGCCGGCCAGATCGTCATGGAAGGCTTCCTCAAGATCCGGCTGCAGCCGTGGATGCGCCGACTGATCACCCGCGCCATCGCCATCGTGCCGGCGGCAATCGTCACCATCTGGTATGGCGACCAGGGCACGGCGGAGCTTTTGATCCTGACACAGGTGGTGCTCAGCCTGCAGCTTTCCTTCGCCGTCTTCCCGCTCGTGATGTTCACCGCCAGCAAGGCCAAGATGGGCGAACTTGTGGCGCCGCGCTGGCTGAGCGGTATCGCCTATCTGATCGCGGTCGTCATCGCCGGGCTGAACGTCAAGCTGCTCATTGACTTCGTCACCGGCTAGAACAGGATGTCGTCCGAAAACCGCTCACACTTTTCGGCATCATGCTCTGGCAGCTGAGGATCGAAGCCGGGCATAGGCCGCCCGGCCATTGTTGAAATCATCGACGAGAGGGGAGAACTTGTGGCTCCCCTCTTCGTGCATGAAGAGCGGCGCGCGCAGCGACAGCCGCGCCCGCGATCCCTTGATCGCAGTCACCAGGATACGCACGGCGTTTTCACGCTCGCGCGGATGGATGGCTGTCATTTCGATGCCGCCGAAGCGCCGGCCGCAGGCATCGATGATCTCGGCGATCGATTGGGGCCTGGCGATCAGCGACAATTGTCCGCCCGGGATCATGATGGCGCCGGCCGTGCGGATCCAGCTTTCGAACAGGCCGTCGGTCATCGCATGGGCTTCGGCCTTCAGCGCATCGGGCGTGCGCCGGTCGCCGGCATCGTTGAAGGGCGGGTTCATGATGACGTGGTGGAAGCTCTCATCGATGAGGCCGGCATCGTTGCGCGCCTTGGCAGTCAGCGCCACATCCGCCTCGACGACGCTGACGCGGGCGGCGAGATGGGCATTTTCGGGCAGGAGTATGCTGCGACGGGCATAATCGGCCATCTCGGCCGACCGCTCGAACAGCACCACGTCCGCATTGGTGAGGCGCGAGGCAACGGCAAGGCCGGCCGCACCGGCGCCGGCGCCGAGATCGGCCACCCTGACCGGGCGATCGTCGGCAACGAGGGCGGCAAGCAGCATCGCATCCATGCCGGCGCGATGGCCCCTGCCCTTCGGCTGAACCAGATGAAAGGCGCCGCGATGGAAGGCATCGATGGTTTGGGCAGGCTCCCCGGTCATCCCACCCTCACCTCCTGTCGCGCAATTCGCCGCCGAGACCGGCGTCGATGAGGATGCGGCGGGCCTGGTCGGCCATCGCCTCGTCCACCAGCAGCCGGCGCGGCAGCATGCCGAGCGAGCCTTCGAGCACGCTCATGCCCTGATCGGCGATGAAGCAATGAATGCCCGCATCCTTCATCAAGCTCTCGGCATAGGAGAGCAGAACGGGGTCGTTGGCGCGGATAAGTTCATGCATTTGCCGTCATTTTCCTTCCAATTTCGCCGTGCGCGACAATTCACCTCTTGCCGCGTCCATCGCCCCTTTCTATTGTCAGCTGCAATGAATGAACAGGAGTCCGGGTCGTTGGGCGTGGTCATACCGCTTGAAGAAAGCAAAAACAAACTGGCATCCATAAAGCCGTTGGTCGATCTCACCAGGGCGGATATGGAGCGGGTGAACCAGCTCATTCTGTCCAAGGCCGGCTCCGACGTGCAGATGATCCCCGAAGTGGCGAACCATCTGATCTCGTCCGGCGGCAAGCGGCTGCGGCCGATGCTGACGCTGGCGGCCGCCTCGCTGTTCGATTACAGGGGCGAAAATCACGTCAAGCTCGCCACATCGGTCGAATTCATGCACACGGCAACGCTGCTGCATGACGACGTCGTCGACGAAAGCGACCTGCGCCGCGGCAAATCGACGGCGCGGATGATCTGGGGCAACCAGGCCAGCGTGCTGGTCGGCGACTTCCTGCTCGGCCAGGCCTTCCGCATGATGGTCGATGTCGGCTCGCTCGATGCGCTCGACGTTCTGTCTTCCGCCGCCTGCATCATCGCCGAAGGCGAGGTGCTGCAGCTTTCCGTCGCCAAGAACATGGAGACGACCGAGGATGATTACCTCGCCGTCATCCGCGCCAAGACGGCTGCTCTCTTTGCCGCTGCCGCCGAAGTCGGGCCGATCGTCGCCGAGGCCGGCCGGTCCGGCCGCAACGCGCTGAAATCCTACGGCATGAATCTGGGGCTCGCCTTCCAGCTCGTCGACGACGCGCTGGATTACGGCGGCAAGGCCGCCGATCTCGGCAAGAATGTCGGTGACGATTTCCGCGAAGGCAAGATCACGCTTCCCGTCATCCTCGCCTATCGCCGCGGCACGCAGGACGAACGCGCCTTCTGGCGCGATGCGATCGAGGCCGGCAACAGCAGCGACGCCAATCTGGAAAAGGCCCTCGGGCTGATCACCAAATACGGCACGCTCAGCGACACGATCGGCCGGGCGGTCCATTACGGCACGATCGCCCGCGACGCGCTGGCGCCGCTTCCCGATACGGTATGGAAATCCGCCCTGATGGAAGTGATCGATTTCTGCATCGAGCGCGTCAACTGACCAAACGTTCTCGATTGCAGGCTGATTTTCTTGCGGCGCCGCTTCAAAAAAGCCATCCTGTTATGAATCAGTGATCACAACTGATTTGCGACCGGCATCATGGCCGGGCGCTCTCGAAGAAAGGTTTCCTCATGCGGCAGAGAATTGCCATCCGTCTTCTTACGAGCGCAGCATTGGCGGCTGTTCTTTCGCTCGGCGTCGTCGCCGGCGTGAACGCCGAGGATGCGGCCAAGACGGCGGGCGATGCCGGCAAAACCGAGACCTTCGATGCCGATAGCGTCACCACCTTCTCCGGCGCCTTCCTCGCCGCACGCACGGCCGATGTCGATCATGATTATGAAACCGCGATCGCGCTCTACAAGAAGGCGCTGCTGATCGAGCCCGGCAATCCGGAGATCCGCCAGCGGCTGATGATTTCGCTGCTGCTCAACGGCGACATCAAAGAGGGCGTCAAATATGCCAACGACCTGAAGGGCGATCCCTCCGTCGAGCGCATCACCACGATCGTGCGCGGCATGGATGCCGTGCGCCGTGACGACTACAAGACCGCCGAATCCATCCTGAAATACAAGGGCCCGAACGATCTCGACCGGATGATGAACGACCTGCTGCTTGCCTGGGCCCGCGTCGGCGCCGGCCGCGGCAAGGAAGCGCTCACCATGGTCCAGAAGATGAAGGGACCGGACTGGTTCCGCATCTTCCAGAATTACAATGCCGGCGCGATCGCCGTCGTCACCGGCGACGTGAAATCCGCCCGCCAGCACCTGAACGACGCCGTGCTCGACAAGGAAGGCGGTGCGACGGCGCCCGACACCTTCATGCGCGCAGTAATGGCGCTTGCCCGCCTCGAAGCGACACAGGGCAACAAGCAGAAGGCGCTCGACGCCGTGTCGGTCGGCGACAACCTGCTGCCGAACTACGCGCCGCTGAACGCGCTGCGCGACAGCATCGAAAAGGGCGAGAAGCAGGAGCAGCAGGTCAAGACCGCCGAAGAAGGGGCTGCCGGCGTGCTGTTTTCGGTCGGCGGCGCGCTGAACCGCGACGGTGCCGAGGACATCGTCTCGCTCTACCTGCAGACGGCCAAAGCACTCGACCCGAACAGCGCCGATACGCTGGTGCTGCTCGGCGGCATCGCCGAGAAGCAGAACCAGATGGACCGCGCCATCGCGCTCTACAAGAAGGTGCCGGAAAATTCGCCGATGCGGCGCATCTCCGAACTGCAGCTCGGCCTTGCCCTTGCTCAGGGCGGCAAGGTGGACGAGGCGCGCAAGCACCTGCAGGCGCTGATCGCCTCCGACCCGAAGGACATCCGCAGCTACCTCGCCTATGGCAGCGTGCTCTCCGACGCCAAGGACTATGAGGCGATGGCCGCCAACTACGACAAGGCGGTCGAAGCGATCGGCCCCATTGCCGGCCGCGCCAACTGGAGCGTCTTCTTCCAGCGCGGCATCGCCTATGAGCGGCTGAAGAAGTGGGACCAGGCCGAACCGAACTTCCGCAAGGCCCTGGAGCTTAATCCCGACCAGCCGCAGGTGCTGAACTATCTCGGCTATTCCTGGATCGACATGAACCGGAACCTCGACGAAGGCCTCGGCATGATCAAGAAGGCCGTCGAGCTTCGCCCTGACGACGGTTACATCATCGATTCGCTCGGCTGGGCTTATTTCCGCCTCAACCGCTTCGACGATGCCGTCGACGAACTGGAGCGCGCGGCACAGATCAAGGCCGGCGACGCGACGATCAACGACCATCTGGGCGACGCCTACTGGCGCGTCGGCCGCAAGCTCGAGGCCGTCTATCAGTGGAACCGGGCGCTCGCCTCCGAGCCGGAAGCCGCCGAAATTCCGAAGATCAAGGACAAGGTCGCCAACGGCCTGCCTCCTGCAAGCGACGATGCCAAGGCGGCCGACAAGAAGCAGCCGGATCCGGCACCCGTCACCCCGCCGCCGGTCGACAAGAAATCCTGACGGGCGGCAAACATGCCTGAAGAGGGCCTGGCCGAGGCTTTCGGCGTCACCGAGGCGGCGCGCGCGAAGATCAATCTCGCCTTGCATGTGACCGGCCAGCGGGCGGACGGCTACCATCTGCTCGACATGCTGGTGACCTTCGCCGATTGCGGCGACCGGCTGGGCTTTCTGCCTGCACAGGCCGACGCTTTCACGCTGTCTGGCCCTTTCGGCAAGACGCTTGCCGGCGACGGTGGCACCAACCTGGTGCTGCGGGCCCGCGATCTCCTGCGCGAGCAGCTCGGTGCCCTCGCCTTCCCTGTGCATATCCACCTGCAAAAGAACCTGCCGATCGCCTCCGGCATCGGCGGCGGCTCGGCCGATGCGGCCGCGACACTGCGCGGATTGATGCGGCTCTGGGGCATGGACTTGCCGGTAGAGACGCTTGCCGGCATCGCGCTGAAGCTCGGCGCCGATGTGCCGATGTGCCTTGAAAGCCGGCCGCTGATTGCCCGCGGCATCGGCGAAAGGATCGAAGCCGTGCCTGAGCTGCCGGCCTTTGCCATGGTGCTCGCCAATCCGCTGAAGGGCGTTTCGACGCCCGAGGTCTTCCGCCGGCTGGCGGCAAAGGACAATTCGGCCCTCAGCCTTGCTGCCGGCCTGTCCGGGACTTCCGGCTGGCTGACGGCGATCGGCTCGGCCCGCAACGATCTGGAGGCGCCGGCGCGCGAGCTGGTGCCGGAGATTACAATGATCTCGCAGATGCTGCAGGCCCATGGCGCGCTCATCACCCGCATGTCCGGCTCCGGCGCCACCTGCTTCGGCATTTTTACGAGCATGGCGGCGGCGCGCGAGGCGGCGTCAGCTCTTCACGGCGAGCGGCCCGACTGGTATGTCGAGGCGACGGAAACGGTTTCGGGAGGCATGTAATGGCAGGTCTGGACGAAAAGCGGCCGTTTATCGCCGTCGGCATCGCTGTCCTCACCGTCTCGGATACCCGCACGCCGGAAACCGACAAATCCGGCGATACGCTGGCGGCGCGGATCACCGAAGCGGGTCACCGGCTGGTCGAGCGGGCGATCGTGCCTGACGACCGCGACAAAATCGCCGCGCAGGTCAAGGCCTGGACCGAGCGGGGCGACATCGATGTCGTCATCACGTCAGGCGGCACCGGCTTTACCGGCCGCGATGTGACGCCGGAAGCGCTGGAGCCCTTGTTCGAAAAGCGCATGGACGGCTTTTCCGCCGTCTTTCACCGCATCTCCTACGAGAAGATCGGCACGGCGACGATCCAGTCGCGCGCCACGGCAGGTGTCGCCAATGCCACCTTCATCTTCGCCCTGCCGGGCTCGCCCGGCGCCTGCCGGGATGCCTGGGACGGCATCCTGAAGGGGCAGCTCGACTACCGCAGCACGCCGTGCAACTTCGTCGAGATCATGCCGCGTCTCGACGAGCATCTGAAACGCGGCGCACAGAAATAGAATTTCGCGAGAAGCCAATCCGAACGATCGCGGCGCGCTTTAGCCCTTTGTTTTTATGCATGTCGTTGTCGCTGAACCGCTGCACACTTCCGGGCGACATGCATTAGTTAGAGGTCGTAAGGCCCGGCAGAGACGGCATCGTTTCCCAGCTGTCACCCGACAGCAGGATGCAGCTGATGCCGTGAACATCCGTGACGACGAGCGTCCAGGTGCCGCTTTCGGCGGCGTAGACCTCCAGCACGGCGTTCTGGTTGACCAGCCCGACCGCCGTCAGCTTCTCAGCGAAATTCTTGTCCAGGAATTTGACGACGTCGGACCGGCCTGCGCAACTGAGCATCGCCTGCGATGCTGCCGAATGCGGATGCGCGATCATCAACGTCGCCGATATGACGGCCACAAGACCGTAAAGCATATGGCGGATCATGACGCACCTCCTTTCGCCGGAACCCGGCAGAAGAGGAGATTTTCGCCGACCTGTTCTGCCGTCCACCGGCATTCATGGCCATCCGTTGCGAAGCGCGGCGCTTCGGCGGCGCCATGAGCGAATTATAGCGCGAAATCTGATTGGGCGCCATCTTTGCGCGATCTGGGGATGCTTCTGCGAAGGCGCTCCGCCTCTTAGAGAAAACCCCTCCCCAACCCCTCCCCACAAGGGGGAGGGACTAAGCTGTCGCGCCCGACGGCAACCAAAAGGAGAAGTCTTGCTGGCTGTTACCGTTCGCCGGATGGTTACGATGGAGGGTAACGTGAAGCGGTGCGGCACGTTAGCCCCTCCCCCTTGTGGGGAGGGGTTGGGGAGGGGTTTAGGGCGGGTCCCAACCGGACAGTCATGAACCAAGCCCAGACATAATGAAGCGTAGAACCCTACCGCGCCGCGCGCGCCACCCAGGAAGGAATCAATTCGCTTGCGAGTTTACGCAGCTTCCGGCCCTTGGCGAAATCGGCAAGGCGCATGCCGCTCCGGGCGGCGGCCAGCGCCTGGCTCTTCGGCATCAGCAGACCAAGTTCCAGCGGCGGCGCGGTGCGGCCGATGCGCTCGAAAAACGGGCGCCGGTAGCCGCGCGAGGCGGTGAAGCGCGCCGGCAGTTTGTTGAGCGCGATATATTCGGCAATCTCGTCGATCCAGCCCGCCTGCGGGCGTGCACCCGGCTCGACGAAAAGCAGCCAGTCGCCGCGGGCGGACGCGACGATGTCCTTGATATCCCAATGCGAATGAAACCGGCAGCCGGCCGCGTCGGCGACCCGCGAGGTGCCGTCGCGCGAGCCGTGATCGAGCACGACCACATCGCCGACGAGACCCTCCACTGCGCCTGCCACCAGGACCGATAAGGTCTGGGCCAGCTCAGATTCCTGATCCTGACATTCGAGAACAACCGTCAACATCGCCTAGTCATAATGCGCCGCACAAATTTTTGCCAGCAGCGTTTTCCGTATTTTGTTCTTGCATTGTTCTCATTTTGCCGATAGGAATTTAATCATCAAAACGGGCGGAGGCGATGGCCTCCCGCCGCGGGAGAATCCGATGAGAGAGCAGTCCCTGGCAGGGCAGGCCGCATTCGCGCCTGCCAATACGGCAGATATTGCCGATGCGATGATCGTCTCCTCCGGGCTGAGGGTCGAGGTCGACCGGCGGCGCGGGCGCGGCGCCGGACTGAACCCGACCGGCCGCTTCGAGGCGCTGCAGCGGGAGACCTTTGATGACGGCTGGCAGACGCTGGAAGAGCTTCCGCCGTTCAAGACCGAGGTGCAGATCGAAAAGCCGCGCACGGCCATCACCCGCAACGAATCGCCCGACATCGGCTTCGACCGCTCGATCAATCCCTATCGCGGCTGCGAGCATGGCTGCATTTATTGTTTCGCCCGGCCGACACACGCCTATATGGGGCTTTCGGCGGGGCTCGATTTCGAGACGAAGCTGTTCGCCAAGCCGGATGCGGCTAAGCTGCTGGAGCGGGAGCTCGCCAAGCCCGGCTACAAGGTGCGGGCGATCGCGATCGGCACCAATACCGACCCCTATCAGCCGATCGAGAAGGAATGGCGCATCATGCGCGGCATTCTCGAGGTTTTGAACAAGGCGAACCATCCGGTCTCGATTGTCACCAAGTCGGCGATGATCCTGCGGGATCTCGACATTCTGCAGGAGATGGCGGCGAAGAACCTGGTGCGCGTCGGCATCTCCGTGACCACGCTCGACCGCAAGCTTGCCCGGACGATGGAGCCGCGCGCCGCCACGCCGCCGCGTCGGCTGGAGACCATTCACACGCTGTCGGAAGCAGGGATCCAAACGGCCGTGATGGCCGCGCCACTGATCCCGGCGCTGAACGATCACGAGCTGGAGCGCATCCTCGAATCGGCCAAGGCGGCCGGCGCCGTCGAGGCGAGCTATGTCATCCTGCGGCTGCCGCTCGAGGTCAGCCCGCTCTTCCGCGACTGGCTGTTGCAGCATTATCCCGATCGTTACCGGCATGTGATGTCGCTGGTGCGCTCGATGCGCGGCGGCAAGGATTATGACGCTGAATTCGGCAAGCGCATGAAGGGCGCCGGTCCCTATGCGTGGCAGATCGCCCGGCGCTTCGAAATGGCGGCGAGGCGTTTCGGCCTGACGCGGCGCGGTCTGCCGCTGCGCGACGATCTGTTCGTGCCGCCTGATGGCAGCGGCGTCCAGCTGTCGCTGCTCTGATTTATAGAATTTGCGCATCGGCCCATCGAGAAACCGCCCTGTTTTCGAGCCCGAGCGCAATTCCCGCGGATGGCCCTGACCGCCACCATCCGCCGGACCGTCCCCGGCCGCCGCCCTGATCCGGGGACTTGCGGGAAATCGGGTTGGCGTGCGAGGTTCAGCCGCATGAAACCTCGCACGCCACCCGATTCTCCCCTGCTTTTCGACACGGCTCCGCTCGTGCCGGATTTCCGCCTGGAACTCAAAGCCCGCAAGGCCGGCCACTGGCCGGTCGCCGGCGCCGACGAGGCCGGCCGCGGGCCGCTCGCCGGGCCGGTCGTCGCCGCCGCCGTCATCCTCGACCCGAAGCGCATCCCCGAGGGCCTCAACGATTCCAAGCAGCTTTCGGCGCAGCGGCGCGAGGAACTGTTCGTGCAGATTCTCGCGACCGCGACCGTCTCGATCGCCTCTTCCAGCTCGACGCGCATCGACGAGACGGATATCCGCAAGGCAAGCCTCGACGCCATGCGCCGCGCCATCTGCAGTCTTGCCGTTCCGGCAAGCTACGTCCTGACGGACGGGCTCGACGTGCCGCCCGGCCTCGATTGCCCCGGCCAGGCCGTGGTCAAGGGCGACGCCCGCTCGGTCTCGATCGCCGCCGCCTCGATCGTCGCCAAGGTGACGCGCGACCGGATGATGGCCCGCGCCCACAATGTCTTTCCGGATTACGGTTTTGCCGCGCATGCCGGCTACGGCACGGCACAGCACCGCGCCGGCATCGAGAAACACGGCCCCTGCTCCCTGCACCGGATGAGTTTTCGGCCGTTGCGCAAGGGCGAGGACGGGCCTGAGACGGATGAGTTGATACCGGAATAGGACTTGGCTTCAGACTGCCGAGGGCCTGCCCCTCATCCGCCTGCCGGCACCTTCTCCCCGCTCGCGGGGCGAAGGGACAAGCCGCGCCCGCTTCCTCAAACCTCAACGCCGCGTTTGGCACGTCCCCTCGCCCCGTTTACGGGGAGAGGGTTAGGGTGAGGGGCAGTCTTTGGCGCCAGGCCACAGCCGCTGCGCGCACACCTCGGACCAAATAAAACGACTACCAACAACAAAAAGGCCGGGACATGCCCGGCCTTTCTTCATTCCATTCGATACCGCTCAGTTGAGCCGTGTCTTGACCTGGCCGACGGCATTGCCGAAGAGTTCGGACTGGACCTTGCCATCCGCCTTCTTGGCGAGCACCGTTTCGGCGGCCGCGATCGCCAGATCGACGGCGGCGGAACGGACCGCCTTCATCGCTTCGGCCTCGGCCTGCAGGATCTTCTGCTCGGAGAGCGCCGTGCGATTGGCGACGAATTCTTCCGTTTTCTTCTTCGCTTCGGCAGTCAGCATCTCGGCTTCGCGCTCGGCGGCGGCAACGATGTGCGCCGCCTCGGCTTCGGCTTCCTTGCGCTTGCGCTGGTATTCGGCGAGCAGGTGCTGGGCCTCCTCGCGCAGGCGCTTGGCTTCGGCCAGCTCGTTGCGGATCTGGTCGGCGCGGTCGTCGAGCGACCGTGCCATCATGCCGGGGACCTTCAGGTAGACAACCAGCGCCAGGAAGAGAACGAGGCCGACAAAGGCGAAGAAAGTCGCGTCAAAAGCAAATTCCATCGATCAAGCCTCCTTCTTGGCGGCCGCGACGGCGGCGGCGACATCAGCCTGGGCGGCATTGCCGCCAATCAGCTGTTCGACGACGGCAGCCGCCGTTTCTTCGGCAATGGTGCCGACATCGGCGAAAGCCTTCGCCTTGATGTCGGCGATGCGGACTTCGGCAGCCTTGATCTTTTCCGACAGGCTCGTCTCGACAGCGCGACGTTCCTCTTCGGCCTTGGCCTTGGCGGCGTCGCGGGCGGCGGAGCCGATCGCATTCGACTTGGCGCGGGCAGCGGCCAGTTCGCCTTCATAGGTCTGGACGGCGGCGTCAGCTTCCGCCTTCAGGCGGCCTGCTTCTTCCAGGTCCTGGGAGATGCGCGTGTGGCGCTGATCGAGAATGGCCCCGATGCGCGGCGCAATGACCTTTTGCATAAGGAGGTAGAAGACGCCGAACGTAATCACCAGCCAGAGCAGCTGGGACGAGAAGGTCGTCGAATCGAAGGGCGGGAACGGGCCACGGGCGTGTTCGCCTTCGGCTACGCCGGTCTCGGTATGGACCTCGCCTGCGGCCGGAGCGCCATGCGCATCCGTGCCGGTCGCTGCCGCCGGTGCTTCCTCAGCGTAAGCCGGGGTCACAAAAAACATGCTCACCTCCAGGTGGACTGCAAATGCAAAGGATCACGGCTTGCGGTCGCAGGCCGTGATCCACTATCCGCCGATATCAGACGGCGAAGAGGAGGAGGAGAGCGACGAGCAGCGAGAAGATGCCCAGAGCTTCCGTAACGGCGAAGCCGAATACCAGACGGCCGAACTGGCTGTCAGCGGCAGACGGATTGCGCAGAGCGCCGGAGAGGTAGTTGCCGAAGATGTTGCCGAGGCCGAGAGCCGTACCGGCCATACCAAAGCAAGCCAGACCTGCACCGATGAACTTTGCTGCTTCCGCTTCCATGTTGAACTCCTTTGAAATGGTTGTTGCGGCGAATGACTGACGCCCTTTGACGTCGATGTCGTTATCCTTAGTGCCCGCCCGGATGGATCGCGTCGTTGAGGTACATGCAAGTCAGCACCGCAAAGACGTAAGCCTGGAGGAAGGCAACGAGGAACTCGAGACCGGTCAGGGCGACGGTCATGATGAGGGGAAGAACGGCTCCGCCGATACCGACTGCACCGAGGGCTCCAAGCGAGGCAACGAAGCCTGCGAACACCTTCAGCGTGATGTGACCGGCGAGCATGTTTGCGAAAAGACGCACGGAGAGCGAAATCGGACGGGACAGGAAGGAAATGATTTCGATCAGGACGACCAGCGGCAGCAGAAGGCCCGGCACGCCCGAGGGCACGAAGACGTTCAGAAAGTGAAAGCCGTGCTTATAGAAACCATAGACCAGGACCGTGCCGATGACGAGGATCGCCAGCGCGAAGGTCACGATGATCTGGCTCGTCACCGTGAAGAAATAGGGGAACATGCCGAGCAGGTTCGCCGTCAGGACGAACATGAACAGCGAGAAGACCAGCGGGAAGAACTTCATTCCCTGCTTGCCCGCGCCTTCCTTCAGCATATTGGCGATGAATTCATAGGACATTTCCGCGACCGACTGCGAACGACCCGGCACGATGGCGCGGTTCGAGGTCGCGAAATAGAGGAAGCCTGCGGCAACGGCAGCCGAAGCGGCCATGAACAGCGATGCATTGGTGAACGAAAAATCAATTCCGCCGATTTCGATCGGGACAATCTTCTGGATCAGGAACTGATGAGTCGGATCGTTAGACACCGCTTGTTCTCTCTCTTTGGCCCGCAGGACGCGGGGTCATTGCACTGGACCGGGACCGGTCCTTATTTCTTGTCGTCCTTGTCGTCCAGGGGATGGGCCACCACCCCCGCAGAACGCAACACGTTCAGAACGCCGGCACAGAATCCGAGAAGCAGAAGAACAATCAACCCCCAAGGCGCCGTGCCAACAAAACGGTCGAGGAGATAGCCAAGGACGGCACCGACGACGATGGCGGAAATGAACTCGCTGGAAAGCTTCATCGCCTGGGCATAACCTTTGCGGCTTACCTCGGCGCGGGCTTCGCTTGCCTCGTCCACTTTCGCCTCGACGCGCTTGGTCGCGAGTTCCGCTTCCAGCTGCGCACGGCGCTTATCAAGACTTTCCTCGCGGTCGTCCGCCATGGATCTCTCCTCGCCTGCCCGTCGCCCGCACTCCCGCTACCCCGGTCATTCGGACCCCGGACGCGAAGGTTGAGACCCTTCCGGCCCGTTCTGAAGTCGCGCGCAACATAGTTTTAGGGATTGGTATAGTCAAGGCGTAGACAGCTTCTGTCCAGCGAGAAAATAACCCCGTCGAATCAAAGGGATAAAGCGATCATGGGTCGATCGTGCAAATTCGACGGAAAGAATCCGCTTTTCGGGGCCGGAAATCGGCCGGACCCGGACGATTTATCTCAGCTCCAGCCGCCGCCATAGGTGCGGTAGAAGACGTGGAGACCGATGCGGCCGACCTTTTCCATGGTCTTTGCCCATTTCGGGCGGACGTAGACGGCGTGGTAGTGCGTCGCCGAGCCCACCTGCGGCAGCCAGATCTTGCCTGATGTCACCGCCATCGCCACGTCGCGGGCGACCCGCCAGTGATATTCCGAATTCACCCTGTCCTTGATGGCGTCGCAGGCGAAGGAAAACTGGCAGCGGTTGCGCCAATCCTCGTTCTGATAGACGACGCCGCAGATGCTCTTCGGATAGGCGGGATTGCGGACGCGGTTGAGGATGACCTGGGCGACAGCGGCCTGGCCCTTCGCCGATTCTCCGCGCGCCTCGAAATAGATGCCGGAGGCAAGACATTGCTGCTCGCGGGCGGAAAAGACGCTCGGCGGCAGCACGCTTGCGGCCCAGGCGTGATCACGCGGGCCGATCTCCGGGACGAAGCGGCCGCTGTCCGGTTCGGCCAGGATCGAATCGAACGGCGACTGGCGGAAATAGTCGGGTGCTGCCGGCGCGTAAGCCGTGGCCAGCACATCGGCCTTGTTGCTGGTGATCAGGCTTGCGAGCATCGCCGGCACGCCGCTCTCCTCGATCACCGGCTGCTTCTTATAGAAAGATGTGGCGATCTCGATTTCCTTGCCCCGGATCTTCGGCTTGACGAAGGCCGATCGGTCCTTGAGGTCGAAGCTCGGAGTGAAGAGCATCTTCGTGCGCTCGAGAATGGAGCCGGCGGAAAAATCCTTCGGCGGCTGCATCTTTTCCACCGCGACGATGCGGCCCTTCTTCATGCCGCGGTTGACGCGATCCTCATCCGGCGTGTCCTCGTGGCCCTTCTCCTTGGCGGTGCCCTTGTCCTTGGCGGTAAAAGCGACCTTGCGGCCATCGGGCAGCACCATGCCGGCGCCCGACGCGATCGAACCCGTCACTTCAGGATCGGCAAAGGCGAGTTCGGCCTGATGAATGGAGCCGGCCGGAGAATTGGTCAGAACCATGCGCCAGCTCTCGCCCTCACGATCGAGACCGGCGAGCATGGTGGCGAGATCGGCGTGGGAGGCAACGCTCGGGAAGATCAGCCAGCCGGCGAGCCCGAAGATGACAGGTGACACCCAGTTCTCGGGAAGAAGACGCAGCTTGCTACGGGAAGGGCTCTTTCGACGCAACACGAACTCCGGGCATGGAACGCGGGAACATTCCATCGAAAATCCCTTATTAACCTTGACGTCCGGTTAACGGGGCGTGCCGGAATGTGACCATCGGCGGTTTTGGATATTCGAATGTGGCTGGGTTGACGGGACGCATCCCCCAATCTCCGTCATCCTCGGCCTTGAGCCGAGGATCCATGCCATGGCTGCTGGTGGACCCGGTGGATGCTCGGCTCAAGGCCGAGCATGACGGAGGATGAGGTGGCGGAAGTGCAAGACAGCGAGGAGACCCGCGTCAGGGCTGTCGCCCGCGCCCGTCAAATAATAACGTGCGACCCCAGCTCCACCACGCGGTTTGCCGGCAGGCGGAAGTAGTCCGAGGGGTTGGTGGCGGCGTTGGCGAGCGCGATGTAGAGCCGGTCCTGCCAGTAGGGCATGCCCGACTTGGCGTCCGGCACCAGCTTGCGGCGGCCGAGATAAAAGGAGGTCGACATGATGTCGAACTTCAGCCCGGTCTTGCGCAGCGTCGCGAGCGCCTGCGAAACGTTCTGCGATTCCATGAAGCCGAACAGCAGTTCGACGCGCGAGAAACGCTCGGAGATCGGTTCGACCTTGTAACGGTCGTGGCTCGGCACGCGCGGCTTGTTGACCGTGCGGATCGTCAGGATGACGTTGCGGTCGTGCAGCACGTGATTGTGCTTGAGATTGTGCAAGAGGGCGGCGGGTGCGGATTCCGGATCGCTGGTCAGGAAGATCGCCGTGCCGGGAACCTGGGCCGGCGAATGCTCGCTCTTGCGCTCGATGGAACTGACGAAGGAGGCAAGCGGAATATCGGTGTGGCGGGTCTTTTCCAGCAGGATCGCGGTGCCGCGGCGCCAGGTCCACATGACGACGGTAAAGGCGGTGGCGATCAGGATCGGGATATAACCGCCGTCGTGAATCTTCAACAGGTTGGCGCCAAGGAAGATCAATTCGAGCACGACCAGCGGCGCAAGCGCGATCACGGCGACCGGCAGCGACCAGTTCCAGCGGGCGCGGACGAATTCGAAGGCCATGATCGAGGTGACGACCATGGCGCCGGTGACCGAGATGCCGTAGGCGGTCGCCAGCGCCTCCGAGGTCTTGAAGCTCAATACCAGGAAGATGACACCGAAGAACAGCACGGCATTGACCGACGGCACGAAGATCTGCCCGGTATTGGTTTCCGAGGTGAAGAGAATTTCCATGCGCGGCAGGAAACCGAGATTGATGCCCTGACGCACCATCGAGAAAGCGCCGGTGATGACCGCCTGACTGGCGATGATCGTCGCGGCGGTCGCCAGGATGACGACCGGCAGCAGCGCCCATTTCGGATACATCAGATAGAAGGGATCGGACATCGTCATCGGATTGCCGAGAACGAGGGCGCCCTGGCCGAGATAGTTCAGCGTCAGCGCCGGGAATACCAGCAGGAACCAGGCCCACTGGATCGGGCGGCGGCCGAAATGGCCGAGATCGGCATAAAGCGCCTCGGCGCCCGTCACCGTCAGGAAGACGGCGCCGAGCACGACGACGCCGTAAAAGCCCTCATGCAGCAGGAAGGCGACGGCATAATAGGGATTGAAGGCGGCGAGGATGCCGTAGTCATCGGAGATATGGGAAATGCCGGCGGCGGCCATGACCAGGAACCAGACGGCGGTGATCGGGCCGAAGAACTTGGCGACGGCGCCGGTGCCGCGCGATTGCACGACGAAGAGCAGCGCCAGGATCACCACTGAAATCGGCACGATATATTCCGACAGCCTTGGTGTGACGAGCTTCAGGCCCTCAACCGCCGACAGCACCGACAGCGCCGGCGTGATCATCGCATCGCCGAGGAAGAGGGCAGCCCCCATCAGGCCGAGCAGCATCAGTATGGCGGTATGGCCGTTGGCGGTCTTCATCAGAAGGGCAAGCAGCGACAGCGTGCCGCCCTCCCCTTCGTTATCGGCGCGCAGCAGGAAGAGCACATATTTGATGGTGACGATGATCGTCAGCGCCCAGATCATCAGCGAAATCAGGCTGATCACCTCGAAGCGGGTGACACCGTCATGGGCGACGGGCTTCAGCGCCTCGCGAAAAGCATAGAGCGGGCTGGTGCCGATATCGCCGTAGACGACGCCGACGGAACCGAGCGCGAGATAAAAAAGCTTGCGCGGCGTCATATGGCGGTCGTGCGGATGGCTCTCTTCGGACATGAAATTTCAACAGGCTCCTCAGAGCCAGCCTTTCCAGCGAAAAAAGAAAAAGGGGATGACGGCTGATATCACCATCAAAGCCAGCGAGAAGGGGTAACCCGCCGTCCAGGCCAGCTCCGGCATGACCTGAAAGTTCATGCCATAGATGGAGGCGACCAATGTCGGCGGCAGGAACACGACCGAGGCGATCGAGAAAATCTTGATGATCGAGTTCTGCTCGATGTTGATCAGGCCGAGCGAGGCGTCGAGCAGGAAGGTGATGTTGGCGGCGACAAAGGAGGCATGCTCCGACAGCGACTGGATATCGCGCGAGATGGTGCGGCAGAGCTCCTTCGCCTCATGGTCCTGCTGGATCGCCGGGATCGTGTGAAAGAAGGTCAGAAGCCGGGACAGCGAGCCGAGACTATCGCGCAGCTTGCTGATCATGCGGTGATGACCGGCGATATCGCGCAATTTTTGCTCGAGGTAATTCGACGGCTTGCGCACCCTTTTGGCCCGGCCGAAGACATGCGTCGACAAAATATCGATGCGCGAGACGGAGGTTTCGAGGATTTCGGCGGTGCGATCGACGATCGTCTCCAAGAGCTTGGCGAGAAGGGCCGCGCCGCTGCGCCAGTTTTCCGGCAGCCGGTGAAGGGCGGCGATGAACAGCGCAAAGGATTTTGGATGGGCGTAACGGATGGTGACCAGACGGTTTCCGGTCAGAATGAAGGCGACATCGGTGAGCGTCGGCGCGTCGGTTTCCGCCTTCCAGACGAGAGAAGCGGTCATGAAGACGGCGTCGTTTTCGATGTAAAGGCGAGCCGAAGGTTCGATGTCCTTGAGATCCTCGCGGGTCGGAACCTCGATGCCGAGAACCTTCTCGACATAAAGCTCCTCCTCGCGGCTCGGCTCGACCATATCGATCCAGACGACATCCCCGGGAAAGGATGCGGGCTGCGAGAGATCGCGGATCTCGACCGATTTGCAATTGGAGCAGTAAGCGGTGATCACCGGCGGTGTCTCCGATGCTCACGACGCTTCGTGGCCATCGCCATTTTCATCGAAAGCCTTTCCATGCGGCCGCCATCGCGGCGCCGCGAAGGTCGCTCGTCCCAGGTCCAAACGGAAGCGGATCAAGAAAGTTCATAAAACTCCGGCTGCATCCGGCCTTAAAGGCCAGCATGCGCATTGTGCTCCACCGCATCGCAGTTACCAATCCTTCGATCTTGCAGGCGGGCCGGACCCTTCGAAACGAAGACGGCCGTCATTGAGCATCTGCAGCAACGCCATCATGGCGCCGCGGCATATGAAGCAAAGCCGTGAAATAATCAAGACATCTTCCGTGAAGCGCGGCTTTTAACCACGTTTCCCCCACAATTGGGGTGATCGCGGCGGTGATTCGGCGCTTGACCTTCCTCTATGTCCCTGCGCCGGTTCCGCGCTATTCGAAGACGATCGCCGGCGCCGGGCGCCGGGACTGGCCGGCAAGCTGCTCCCAAACCTTGGCGGCGATGCCGCGATAGATGCCGGCGACGACGCCATTCGGGTCGGAGGCGACGAGCGGGGTGCCGGCGTCGGAGGTTTCACGGATATTCATCGTCAGCGGCACTTCGCCGAGGAAGGGCACGCCGATGCGCTCGGCCTCCCTGCGGGCGCCGCCGTGACCGAAGATGTCGTAACGGGTGCCGGTGTCGGGCGCGATGAAATAGCTCATGTTCTCGACGATGCCGAGCACCGGCACCTCGACCTTGCGGAACATGTTGAGGCCCTTGCGGGCATCGATCAAAGCGAGATCCTGCGGCGTGGAGACGATGACGGCGCCGGCAAGCGGCACCTGTTGGGCCATGGTCAATTGGGCATCGCCAGTGCCGGGCGGCATGTCGACGACAAGGACGTCGAGCTCGCCCCAGGCGACTTCGCGCAGCATCTGCAGCAGCGCCGACTGAACCATCGGCCCGCGCCAGATCATCGCCGTCTCCTCGTCGACGAGGAAGCCCATCGACATGACCTTGAGGCCGTAATTCTCCATCGGGTTGATGATGCGGCCGTCGATCTGCGTCGGGCGGCCGGATATCTTCAGGAGCCGCGGCATGGAAGGCCCGTAGATATCGGCATCGAGAATGCCGACGCGAAGGCCGTTGGCGAGCAGGCCGAGCGCCAGATTGACGGCGGTGGTGGACTTGCCGACCCCGCCCTTGCCGGAGGCGACGGCGATGATGGCGCCGATGCCGGGAACACCGATCTTGCCGGCCCGCGGCGGCTGTTGCTGGGGCGCATGGGCGTGATGCTGGTGATCGTGGCCGCCATGATCGTGACCGGCATGGCCGTGCGGCGGGTTCGGCGCCGGGCGGGCAGCAGGTGCTGCAGCCGCCGCCTTCCTGTCCGCCGTCAGCGTGACGAGCGCACCCTTGACGCCCGGCATTTCCTTGATGACGCGCTCGGCGGCGAGCCGCATCGGCTCCAGCTCCTTGGCGCGCTCGGCCGGGACGGTGATGGAGAAATAGACCTTGCCGTCGGAGATGAAAACATCGGAGACCATGCCGAGCGCGACGATGTCGTGCTCGAGATCCGGTCCGCGCACGGTCTTCAGCGTTTCGAGAACCTGTTCCTTGGTGACGTCGGTCATTCCACCCTCACTGCTTCTTCTTGGATCACAGATAGTGGAGGCGCACGCCTTCGCCAAACAAAATCATCGGGAGGAAAATCGATTTGCCGGCTTTGAAAAACGCCGGCCGGGATTCGAAATCCGTTGCGGCCATCAAGTCCGCCGGGCTTTCGCCCTGATGGCCGCAACGGTCTCTCTCCCCGAGAACCGGCGCAATGCGGGGCGAACTAGCGCAAGCCGAAAAAAAGGCCAGAAAAAAGTGACCGGCAGCGGGAAATCGTGAACAGCTGCGCAAGAAGCGGTGCCGAAAGGCAACAACCGCCGCCGACGCCGAGGGCCGGGAGAGAAGCGGCATCGGCGTCGGACAGTGGTGTGTCGGCCGCGCCATTTGCTGGCGCTGGTCATTAAAGTCCCCTCCGGACCTCTGGCAGAAGAGATGCAGAAAGCGTGCCAGATGGAAAAAGCGGGAAACGCGGTCGGAAACGCCGGGACGACGCCCCGATCTGCCTACGCGCTGGGCGCCCGGCCGGAGCGGATCGCTGTCTTTGCACCTTATTTGATCAGGCCGATCCGCAGCGCCTTGGCGACGGCCTGGGTGCGGTTGACGGTGTCGAGCTTCTTGGTGGCGCGGTTGAGGTAATGATTGACCGTATGCTCGGACAGCGCCAGGATTTCGGCGATCTCGGCGCTGGTCTTGCCGGCCGCCGTCCAGTTCAGGCAATCGATCTCGCGGTCGGTCAGCGCATCGGTTATGCGGGTATCGAGGTTGCGGATCTCGGCAAGCCTGTCGAAGACATGGATGGCGATATAACAAAGCTCGCGCATCTCGGCCGGGCTGAAGGGTTCACGATCGCCGGCGAAGGAGACGGCACCGCGCAGGCCGGAGGGCTCATGCGTCGGGAAATAGGCGCAACGCGTCATCCTGAAACGTTCGAACAACCCGACGACCAGGGCGGACTTGCCGTCGTCGCGCGGCCAGTTCTGTCGCGACATGTCGTAAAAGAAGGGCCGCGCCGATGTTCGCAGCCGCCGCAGAACCGGGCTGTTCACCATCAACCCCTCCTGGTCGTAGAGCGCCAGAAGCTCGGCCGGCCAGCTGGTGATGACGGTGCTGCCCTGAAGATCGAGGGATGTGATCGGCGGCAGATTGAGAACCATGAAGGCGCGGCAGCGATAGGCTTCGGTCACGCGTTTCATGAACCGGAAAATGTCGAACTGGGTCTTCAGACCCGCAATTTCCTTGATGTAATCGTCTTCTTCTACCGTGGATGTTTGCGACAAGGGTTCCATCACATTTCTTCATCTTCGGCGCCGCGGCCGTTCGCTTGCATCGGAGGATGACGATTGCTGCGGGTCATACAATCGGCCGCGGCGTTCAAGCATTCGGCCGATAGGTGTTGTCGATTGCGCGGACTATTTCCAGTTGTCGTGATTCGCCGGCAAATCTCAATTTTTTCCGTTTTAGTCTTTTGTCTTATACATGCGTTGTCCCCGGACCGCTGCTCATCGCATCATGCTAGCGACGCGGGCCGAGGCGGATGCGCATGCCTTCCATGATCCTTCCGGCTGCGCGCTGAACCGGAACGACCCATTGGGCGAGAAGTTCCATCGACAGGCGGTAGGCCGGGCCGGTGATCGAGACACCGCCGAGAAAAGTCCGATCCTCCGACCAGATGGGTGCGGCGATGCAGCGGATGCCGGCCTCGTGCTCCTCACGATCGAAAGCATAGCCCTGATCGGCGATCTCACGGATTTCGGCGAGCAGACTTGCTGGCGAAGCGTGGGTGGCGGCGGTAAAGCGGGTGAAATTGACGCCGGCGAGGAGATCGGCCAGGCTTTCGGCCGGAAGCAGCGATAGCGCCGCCTTGCCGACGCCGGTGCAGTAACAGGGCGAGGCATTGCCGATCTGCGAATACATGCGCACCGGCTGGCGGCCCTCGACCTTGTCGAGGTAGATGATCGACTGCCCCCTGAGAACGCCGAGATGCACGGTCTCGCCGGTCGCCTGCTGCAGATCGACAAGATGCGGTTCGGCGATCAGGCGGAATTCGTTGCGCGCCCAGCTGCGGGCGGCGAAATCGAGCAGGCGCAGGCCCGGCGCATAGCGGCCGTCGCCATCGAGTTCGAGCAACCCCTCCTCGACTAGGTGGCTGAGCTGGCGATGCAGGGTGCCGCGCGGCTGGCCGGCAAGCGACAGGATATCGGTGAAACGCAGCGGCGCATCGGCATGGGTGACGAGATCGAGCAGCACCATCAGCTTGCCGAGTGTGCCGGTCTCGCGGGCTTGCTGCGCCATGCCGTCGCCGTTTGCATTCATCGTCTCATCCGCCCTTGACAGAAACGGCAGCATAATTCGATAATTCCATATAGTCAAATTAAGTTCCAAATAATGGAACAATACCTCTTCGGGAGAAGACGATGACCGCGACGTCAGCCCAGTTTCCGGAGTTCAAAGACCGAACCGTGCTCGTGACCGGCGGCGGATCGGGCATCGGCGCGGCGATCGTCGAAGGTTTTGCGCGCCAGGGCGCCAAGGTGTCCTTCATCGACATCGCCGAGGCCGCCGGCCGCGCACTTGCCGAGCGGCTGTCGCTTGAGACGGCGCATCCGGTTTCCTTTTATCATGCCGACCTGCGCGACATCGAGGCGATCCGGCGCACCGTCGATACCGTCGTTGCCGCTTCAGGGCCGATCCGGGTGCTCGTCAACAATGCCGCCTGGGACGACCGCCACGAATTCGACGCGGTCACCGAGGCCTATTGGGACAACAACCAGGCGGTCAATCTGCGGCATGTGTTCTTCGCCTCGCAGGCTGTGGCGCCATCGATGCGGGCCGCCGGCGGCGGCGCGATCATCAATATGTCGTCGATCGCCTTCAAGCTCAACATGGGCGGTTTTCCCGCCTATGCGGCGGCGAAGGCTGCGGTCGTCGGATTGACGAAGAGCATGGCCGGCAGGCTCGGGCCGGAGAATATCCGGGTCAACTGCATCCTGCCCGGCATGGTCGTCACCGAACGGCAGATGCAGCTCTGGCTGACCGAAGAGAGCATCGCCCGCTCGGTCGAGCAGCAATGCCTGAAGGTCGCGCTCAAAGCCGATGCGATCGTCGGTCCCTGCCTGTTTCTTGCATCCGACTGCGCGGCTGGAATGACCGCCCAGTCCCTGATTGTCGATGGAGGCATTCTGTAATGACGAATCCCGCTTATGTCGCGGTGGACTGGGGCACCAGCAGCTTCCGGCTGTGGCTGATCGGCCGGGACGGCAGCGTCCTTGCCGAGCGCCGCAGCGGCGAAGGCATGACGAGCGCCGCAAAAACCGGCTTTTCCGCCGTGCTTGCCAGCCATCTCGCCGCCGTCGCGGCACCGGAAAACCTGCCGGTGATCGTCTGCGGCATGGCCGGCGCCAGGCAGGGCTGGATCGAGGCCGGTTATATCGACGTGCCCACGCCGCTTGCCGCCATCCTCACCGGCGCGGTTTCCGTGCCCGGCGAAAGCCGCGATATCCGCATTCTGCCGGGCCTTGCCCAGCGGCAGGCGGCGACACCCGACGTCATGCGCGGCGAGGAAACCCAGCTTCTCGGCGCACTCGGCAGCACGAGTGCCGGCGCCCAGGCGGTCTGCATGCCCGGCACCCATTCGAAATGGGTGCATGTCAGCGACGGCAAGGTCAGCGGCTTTTCCACCTTCATGACCGGCGAGCTCTTCGACGCGGTCAGCAAACACACGATCCTTGCGCATGCCGTTGCCGGGGCCGAGGCGCAGCCGGCCGATGCGGCGGCCTTCGAGGCGGCGGTCTCGGCCGCCTTCGCCAAGCCGGCCCTGGCGACCAACCTGCTCTTTACCGCCCGCTCCGGCCAGCTGCTGCACGGGATCTCCGCCGCAGCCGCGCAAGCCCGGCTCTCCGGCACGCTGATCGGCCTCGAAATCGCCGGTGCGCTGCAGGATGCCGCCAACTCAGGCATCACCCTCGTCGCCTCCGGACGCCTGCAGGCGCTCTACGAACAGGCCTTCAAAACCCTCTCCCTCGCCTTCACCGCCATCGATGCGGACGCCGCCGTGCGCCGCGGGCTGTCGGCCGCCGCCGACGCCATCTGGCCGAATTGAGAAAGCTGACACGATGAACCGTATCCCCTTCCCCGACATGAAGCGCCCGCTGATCGCCATCCTGCGCGGCATCCGGCCGGACGAGACCGAAAGCGTCGTCGGCGCGCTGATCGACAACGGCCTGACGGCGATCGAGATTCCGCTCAACTCGCCGGAGCCGTTCAAATCGATCGAGATCGCCGCCAAAATGGCGCCGCCCGAGGTGCTGATCGGCGCCGGCACGGTGCTGACGGTCGAGGCGGTCGACAGCCTGAATGCGGCCGGCGGCAAGCTGCTGGTGACGCCGAATGTCGAGCCCGAGGTGATCATCCGGGCGCGCCAATACGGCATGGTGACGATGCCCGGCGTCTTCACGCCGACCGAGGCGCTGGCCGCAGCGCGGGCCGGCGCCACCGGGCTCAAATTCTTTCCGGCGAGCGTGCTCGGTCCTTCCGGGATCACGGCGATCCGCGCGATCCTGCCGCCGGAACTGACGATTGCCGCCGTCGGCGGCGTATCGGACAAGAATTTCGCCGATTACACCAAGGCCGGCATCTTCGCCTTCGGCCTCGGCACCAGCCTCTACAAGCCGGGAATGACCGCGGCAGAGGTTGCCGAGCGTGCCAAGACGACCATTTACGCCTATGATGCAGCCATGGGAGCGTGAGCGTATGACCGAGATTTACGAGTTCGAAGGCAAGACCCTTTGCAACACCAATTCCGTCCTCGGCGAAGGGCCGACCTATGATCCGGACAGCAATACGGTCTGGTGGTTCAACATCCTCGGCAAGGAGTTGCACGAACTCAGACTGGCGACGGGGGAGAAAAAGGTGCACCCGCTGCCGGTGATGGCAAGCGTGCTGGCCCGCATCGACGCCGGACGGCAGCTGATCGCGACGGAAGAAGGGCTTTTCGTGCGCGATCTCGCAAGCGGCAACCTCACCTTCTACGCCGCGCTCGAAAACGACCGGCCGGAAAACCGCTCGAACGACGGCCGCACCCACCCTTGCGGTGCGCTCTGGATCGGCACGATGAGCAAGCGGGCGGAAAACCAGGCCGGCGCCATCTATCATGTCGCGAGCGGCAAGGTGACGAAGATCTTCAACGGTATCAGCATTCCGAATTCGATCTGCTTCTCGCCCGACGGCACGATCGGCTATTATACGGATTCCCGCATCAACCGGCTGATGCGCGTCATGGTCGACCCGCATACCGGGCTGCCGGCGGGCGAGCCGATCGTGCTCGTCGACAGCATGAATGAGCCAGGCGACATCGACGGCTCGGTGGTCGATGCCGACGGCTATATCTGGAACGCCCGCTGGGGCGCCGGCGTCGTCGATCGTTACAATCCCGACGGTCTGCGCATCTCGCGCTACAAGGTCCCCGCCGTCCAGCCATCCTGCCCCGCCTTCATCGGCGTCAATGGCGACCGGCTGGCGGTGACGACAGCCTGGGAAGGGCTCGACGAGGACGCCCGTTCGGCCCAGCCCTCGGCCGGCGCGCTGCTCGAACTCGGCATCGGGGTCAAGGGTGTGTTCGATCCCGTCTATGTCATCTGAGGACGGCGTCTGACGACCGCCATTCAAGGCGCTCCCGAGTGGGGGCGCTTTTTTCGTTTCGGCGGCCATGCCGCGATAAAAGTTCCGTGAGAATCGAGAAATTTTCCGTGTTTTCAACCGGAACCAATCCGCGCACCGCTCATTTTCCCTACGAACCGGCGCGGCAAGGAATACCCATTGCCGGGTCAGCGATCACTCTAGGGAACTGAAAGTAGGTTCGAAATGACACGCAAACTTTTGACGACCGTTGCCGCTGGCGCGCTGTTTGCCACGGCTTTCGCACCGGCGGCCTTCTCGCAGACCGCGCCGCAGCCTGCGGATCCCGCCGCTCCGACCCAGACAGCGCCGGCTGATCCGGCTGCCCCCAAGCCGGTAACCCCTGACGTCACCAAACCCGCAGGCGATGCCGCACAGGCCCCGGCCACCACGGCACCGAGCACGGATATGGCTCAGGGCAGCTATCTGACGGAGCAGGCTGCGGATCAGATCAGCGCCAACACCTATATCGGCCAGTCGGTCTATAACCCCAACAATGAAAGCATCGGCAGCATCAACGACCTCATCCTCAAGAAGGACGGCGGCATCGTTGCTGCGATCGTCGGCGTCGGCGGCTTCCTGGGCATCGGCGAAAAGAACGTCGCGGTGCCGATGGATAAGATTGCCATCGCTCAGAACACCCAGGACGGCAGCCTCAAGCTGACGACCACCGAGACGGCTGAATCGCTGAAGGCTGCGCCTGAGTTCAAGACGCTGGCAATGCAGTCCGCAGAAAAGGCCCCGGCCGCACCTGGTACCGATACAACGGCAACCGGCTCGACCACGCCTAAGTAAACCGCGCGCGGTAGTATAGCGTAGGCGATGGCGCTCCTAGGGGCGCCATTGCTTTGTTGGCGGTATCATTGAATGCAATGGCAAGCGGAATGCTTATGCGCTGACGCGCTCGGTCATCGCCGTGTCGTAGTAGTTCTCGTGCAGGAAACGCAGCGTGGCGATGCCATCGGCCGGGCGGCCGAAATGATAGCCCTGGCCCATGCCACAGCCAAGCGTGCGCAGTTTCACCGCCTCGGCGTAATCCTCGATTCCCTCGGCCACGACTTCCAGTTCCAGGCCGTCGCACATGGCAAGGATCGCCTTGATGATGTGTTCGGAGGCGCGGTCGGAATTGATGCGCGAGACGAAGGCACGGTCGATCTTGATCTTGTCGAAGATGAAGTCGCGCAGGCGCCCGAGGCTCGACTGGCCGGTGCCGAAATCGTCGAGCGAGATGCGCACGCCGGCGGCGCGCAGGTCGGCGATGATGCGGTGGGCGGTGTCGGCCGACCCCATCACCGCCGTCTCGGTGATCTCCAGTTCCAGACGATGCGGATCGAAACCGACCCGGCCGAGGATCGACAGGATGCTGCCGCTCGTGCCGGGATCCATCAGCTGCGCCGAAGAAAGATTGAACGACAGGAAGAGTTCGCGCGGCCAGGAAAGTGCTGCTTCCGCGGCCTTGCGCAGCAGCGTTTCCGACAGGGCGTCAATGAAACCGCGCTCTTCGGCGAGCGGCACGAAGACGCCGGGCGAAACGAAGCCGAGATCGGGATCGTTCCAGCGCGCCAGCGCCTCGAAGCCGACGACCTGATTGTTTGATAACGAAACGATCGGCTGGAAATGCACGTCGATCGCGTCCGATATGATGGCGTTTCTCAGCGCCTGCTCCAGCTGCGTGGCGCGCTTCATCTCCTGGGCGATCTCACGCGAATAGACGGTGATCTGGCCACGGCCGCGGCGCTTGGACCGATAGAGCGCCGTTTCGGCGCTCTTCAGCAGCTCCTCGCAGTCCTCTCCGGCGAAGGGGTAGATGGCAAAGCCGAAGGAGGCGGAGAGACGGACGTTGCGGTCGCCGAGATCATAAGGCGCCGACAGCACCTCGCGGATCATCTGGCCGAATTTCTCCGCGCTCGCCCGCTCGAAAATCAGCGGCAGCACGAAGGCGAATTCGTCGCCGTCGTGACGGGTGACCAGCGCGCCGTCCGGAATGCAGGCCTTGAGGCGATGGGCGACCTGGCAGAGGATTTCATCGCCGGCCGAGGAGCCGAAAAGATCGTTGATCGGCTTGAAGCTGTCGAGATTGGCAATGCCGATGGTGAAGGGAGCCGGATCGCTGGCGCGCTCGGCGGAAATTTGCAGGACCTTCTCGCGCATGCGATTGCGGTTTCCCAATCCGGTCAGCGGATCGGTATAGGCCATCGCCTGAAGCTCATTGTGACTCACGGTCAAGGAAGCCATGTCCGCCGATTTCATCATCCAAACCCGAGCTTTCCTCCGCAGCCGAGCAAAGAATGACCGGCATTTCTTAACAATTCGCTAGTAAATCAGTCGCCCTGACAGCCCGATTCGCCCCAAATTTAAGGGATTGACGCTATCGGCGAGAGCAGGATGCCTTCACCAGAAGGCGGCCATATTTTTCAGTATCACGCGCTCGTTCGAACCCGAACGCCCTCTTCCACCAAATATTTCTGAAATATCGCCTCGAGCATGTCGGGGCTGACGGGTTTCATGATGACGTCGTCCATGCCCGATTTGGCGCATTCGGCGCGATCGCGCTCGAAGGCCTGGGTGAGTACGCCGATAATCGGGGTGCGGGCTGCGGCCCCCGCTTCCTCCATCTGCCGGATCAGGCGCGCGGCTTCGAAGCCGTTGAAGCCCGGCAGGGAAATATCCATCAGCACCACCTGCGGCCTGTGTTCGGCCCAGAGGCGCACGACCTCGTCGCCGGTCGCAGCGATCATATGGCGATAACCGAGGCCCTCGAGGATCTGTGTGAAGACGATCTGGTTGATATCATTGTCTTCGGCGACGAGAACCTGCAGGCCGACCGCGTCGTCGGAGATGCTGATTTCCCAATCGGCATCCGTGCCGGCGCCGTTGTTGCGGCTGTTGCGATTGAAATGGCGAGCGATCTGGAAGGTGAGCTCGTTGGCGATCTGGAAGCCGTCCATGACGAGCGCCGGGATGCCGTATTGCTCGGCAAGCTCGAGGCAGCGCATGCCCATCTGGTTGTCGATGATCAAGAGATCGAGCGAGATGCCGGAGGAGGTGGCGATTTCCAGGAAGCGCTCCTCCTCGTCCTCGCCGCGCACCGAACAGGATTCGAAACCGTATTTCGACAGCGTGCGCAAAGCCGCGACCTCGGCGGCGAGGTCGGCGGTGACGACGAGGATCTTGCGGCCGGAAAAATTCTCCGGAACGATCGCTTCCATCGCCGCCGGCTCGCGGCGCTCCACCGCGCTCGGCACCGGCACATAGGCGCGGCGATAGCTCTGGTTGGCGGAGGTGGTGATCGCCGAGGCGCGGTCGAACTCCTCGAGATCGGCGCCGTCGCGCGGCAGGTCCTGCGTCGTCGACACCAGGAAATAGCGACCGGGCTTGCCGATACGGTGCTTGCGGCTAACGATGTCGCGCTCGATGCCGTCACGGGAGATCTGCCGCTGGCGGGAGACCGACATTTCGCCGGTCTCCAGCACGTGACGGTCGCTCTCTTCGAAGCGTTTGGCGATCTCGGGGGAAAAAAGGTCGCCGCTCTTGCGCCCGAGCACCTCGTCGGCGGTGGTCTGGTATTTCTCGCAGAAGGCGAGATTGACCGCGACATAGGTAAGGTTGCGGTCCTTGACGAAAAGCGGAAACGGCAGATTGTCGAGAATGTCCTCGGTGAGCTGCACCCGTTCCAGATCCGAGCGCCACTGCTCCTCGCGCTTCTTGTCCTCGGAAATGTCGGAGACGATGGTGACGCCGTAACCGCCCGGCAGCCTGCGCTTGACGAAGCGGACCCAGCTGTCGGCGCCATGGCGCTCGACGGCGTCGAAGCGCTCGCGCCAATGCGAGGCGATCTTCTGCGACAGCCAGTCCTCGCGGCTGAGCGAGCCGCCCTGCCTGACATCATATTGCTGGCGAACGCCGGTATCGTAGATCGCGCCCAGGAAATCGCGCAGCCGCGTGCCCGGCTTCAGCATCTCGGCCGGCAGCGGGAAGAATTCGAGGATCTGGCGGCTCGCGAAGATCAGGTGATCGTTCTTGTCGTATATGATGAACGCTGCCGAAAGACCGTCGCACACGACATCGAAAAGCGCCGTCTGCAGATCGGCCTCGGCGGGAGTCCCGTCGATTTCCGATGACGTGTCCGCCTTTTCGAAGCCGGCACTCATTCTATTGCGTCCCACATCTGTTCGATTTTCGCAGCTTCCGGAGGTATATGAATAAAAATGCCATTTTTCTGTTAAAACCGGCTTAACACTGCCGATCGTCGAAACTGGGGAGCCGCAGATCACGCTTCTGTAAAGCCTATGAAATCCCCTTCCCTCCAGCCCGCGAATCCCCGAAAATAGCCCATGGCCATCAGACAGCTTTCCGAAACGCTCATCAACCAGATTGCCGCCGGCGAGGTCATCGAACGGCCGGCGAGCGCTGCCAAGGAACTGATCGAAAATGCGCTCGACGCCGGGGCGACGCGCATCGAGATCGCCACGGCGGGCGGCGGCAAGGCGCTGCTGCGGGTCAGCGACAACGGCTCCGGCATGGAGGCGGCCGATCTGGAACTGGCGGTCCGGCGCCACTGCACCTCGAAGATATCCGAGACGCTCGAGGATATCCGCACGCTCGGCTTTCGCGGCGAGGCGCTGCCGTCGATCGGTTCCGTCGCCAGGCTCAGCATCGCCAGCCGCAGGCGCGACAGCGCCGGCGGCCACGAGATCACTGTTGCCGGCGGCAAGATCGTGCATCTCCGGCCGGCCGCCGCCAATCCCGGCACCATCGTCGAAGTGCGCGACCTGTTCTTCGCCACGCCGGCGCGGCTGAAATTCCTGAAGAGCGAAAAGGCCGAGGCCGGCGCCATTACCGAGATCGTCAAGCGCATGGCGATCGCTTTTCCCGCCGTGCGCTTCGTGCTGTCGGGTTCGGACCGCACGACGCTGGAATTTCCGGCGACCGGCGAAGATCATCTGGCGCGCATGGCGCAGGTGCTCGGCAAGGAATTCCGCGACAACGCCATTCTCCTCGACGCCGTGCGCGAGGATATCGCGCTGACCGGCTTTGCCGGCGTGCCGACCTTCAACCGCGGCAACTCCGCTCATCAATATGCCTTCGTCAACGGCCGGCCGGTGCAGGACAAGCTGATCCTCTCGGCGATCCGCGGCGCCTATGCCGAGACGATCCCTTCAGGACGCTATCCGGTGGCGGTGCTGTCGATCACGCTTGATCCGGCTCTCGTCGACGTCAACGTGCATCCGGCAAAATCCGACGTGCGCTTCCGCGACCCGGGCCTGGTGCGCGGCCTGATCGTCGGCGCCATCCGGGAAGCCCTGGCGCGCGACGGCGGCCGGGCGGCGACAACAGGAGCGAGCGACATGCTGCGCGCCTTCCGCCCCGGCTTCCAATCCTATGCGCAGCGGCCGCAAGCGCCATGGTCGGCCGAAACCTCGCCCTTCCGGCCCTACCAGCCGGCAAGCGGTCTCAGTGAACGGCCGCAGGCGTCCTTCGACGGGCTATCAATGCCGACGGCGCGGGCCGAGCCGCCGCCTTCGGCCCAGCCGGCCGCTTCCGAACCGGCCTCTCCCGAAACAACCGGACGCTATCCGCTCGGCGCCGCGCGGGCGCAGATCCACGCCAACTACATCGTCGCCCAGACCGAGGACGGGCTCGTCATCGTCGATCAGCATGCGGCACATGAGCGGCTGGTGTTCGAGGCGATGCGCAAGGCGCTGCATTCGAAGCGGCTGGCCTCGCAGGTGCTGCTCATCCCTGAGATCATCGACCTTCCCGAGGAGGATTGCGACCGGCTGATGCAGCATGCGGCCGAGCTTTCGGAACTGGGACTGGCGATCGAACGCTTCGGCCCCGGGGCGATCGCCGTGCGCGAAACGCCGGCGATGCTCGGCGAGGTCGACGCGCACGGCCTCATCCGCCAGCTTGCCGACGAGATCGCCGAATGGGACACGGCGGCCGGCCTGTCGGCCAAGCTCGAATATGTGGCGGCGACCATGGCCTGCCATGGATCGGTTCGCTCCGGACGGCGGCTGCGGCCGGAGGAAATGAACGCGCTGCTGAGAGAAATGGAAGTGACGCCCGGCTCCGGCCAGTGCAATCACGGCCGGCCGACCTATATCGAATTGAAGCTCAGCGATATCGAGCGGCTTTTCGGCAGAAGCTAAAAAAGCTGGCAAAGCCGCTGTTGCGGGAGTATGGCAGACGCATGACAGGCAGCAGGGAACGGAGCGCATGAATTTGTTCGAAGGGCACGGAAACCGCGAGGCGAAGATCCGCTATCTCGACGGCGATTTCCAGATTCTCTCGCCCGGCTCCTACGTCGTCTGCGCGATGACCGGAAAACAAATCCCGCTCGACGAGCTGCGCTACTGGAGCGTCGCCCGCCAGGAGCCCTATGCCGATGTGATCTCGGCGATAGAAGCCGACAAACGTGCCGGCGTGCTGCCGAACCAGCGGCGTTAGAGCATTCTCGCCGTTCCTCCTGTAATTGGCGTGACCGCAAACGGCCTTTGGCCGTTCTGCGACCCGTGACAAAACCGCAAGATCGGTCGAGCGCGTCATGGCCGCCAAGGTTTAGCTGGTGCCGCCACGGAGGACGGGATGATGAAGGCGGCGCTTCAAAATTACCATGCCCGCATGCAGCGGGTGCTGAATCACATAGACCGGCATCTGGACGATGATCTGGACCTGGATGCGCTGAGCAATGTCGCAGCCTACTCGAAATATCATTTCCATCGGCAGTTCACGGCGACCTTTGGTCTATCCGTGCATCGCTATATCCAGCTCGCCAGGATGAAGCGCGCTTCATACCAGCTAGCCTACAGGGATGCCCAAAGCGTCACCGATATAGCGATGGAAGCCGGCTACGACGGCCCTGATGGCTTCGCCCGCGCCTTTCGGCAACGGTTCGGCCAATCGCCTTCGTCTTTCCGGAAGTCTCCCGACTGGGAGCCGTGGCTTGTGGCCTTCGGGCCTCTCAACAACGCCAGGAGCAAGCTCATGCAGAAGACTTTTACCATTGACGACGTGACGATCCGCGATGTGCCTCCCACGCCGGTGGCGATCATGGAGCATCGGGGCGATCCCGCAACGCTCGGCGCCACCATCCAGCGCTTCATCGCCTGGCGCCAGGGGGCCGGCCTGCACCCTAAGACAAATCCGACCTTCAATATCTGGCGCTCCGAGCGGCGTCCCGCGTCGCCCGCCGATTATAGCGTGGACCTTTGTGTCGGGCTGGACAAACCAATTGAGGCGGACGGCGGTGAGATCAAAGCCGGCGAGATCCCCGGCGGACGCTGCGCGGTGCTGCGCGTCGTCGGCAACACCGACAACCTGGAGCCCGCCGCGCTCTACCTTTATCGCGACTGGCTGCCGGCCAGCGGGGAGGAAGCGCGCGACTTCCCGATCTATTGCCAGCGGCTGCACTTCTTCCCTGAAGTGGCGGAGCATGAGGCGGTCGCGGAGCTGTTTTTGCCGCTGAAATAGCGCCCTTCGACGGCGGCCTGCCGCTTCCGCGCGCAGGAGACGGACAGGCCGCTATCCGTCCAATCCCGGTTTAATGCATGTCGCCCGGAAGTGTGCAGCGGTTCCGGAATAACGACATGCATCAAAACAAAGGGTTAAAGCGCGTCGCATGAATCATATTTGACGCGACGCGCTTTACGGGTTTCCGGCCTTCATCTCCCGCAGGCGCCGCTCGCGGCAGGCGACAATTGCCCGGTCGATGATCAGCCCGGGGGCGAGGTGATCGTCGAAGACCATGTCGACCTCGATCACCCGGCACTTTTGCGCCAACTCCGCCGCCTTGCCGTGATGGCCGGCGAGGCGGACGAAATCCTTCGAGGTGGTGACGATCAGAAGATCCTGGCGCTCGGCGGTCGTCAGGATGTCGCCGATCTCATCCTCGGTCAGGTGCTCGTGGTCACCGAAGGTCTTGGCGACTGTGATTTCGGCGCCGCGCGATTCGACGGTACGGAAGAATTTGCCGGGATCGGCGATGCCGGCAAAGGCCAGCACCCTGATGCCGGTGAGCCTATCGTCGCCGCGCACCTTGAGCGATGCGGTGAAATAAGGTTTTGCCGCGCGCGCCGCCATACGGACGATCCTGTCGGCGGCATGGCCGCCGCCGACCTTCAGCAAAGCCGTCGCCGAGCGCAGCTGCTGGCGGATCGGGGCGCGGACCGGGCCAGCCGGCACGATATGGCCGTTGCCGAGGCCGCGCGTCGCGTCGATGACGAGCAGGGCATAGTCGATCGCCAGCCGGGCGCTCTGGAAACCGTCATCCATGATGATCAGGTCAGCACCTTCCGCGACCAGGCGCCGAGCCCCCTCGATGCGCCGCCGGGAAATCACCGTCAGCGCCTCCTGGGCAAGCAGCAGCGGCTCGTCGCCGACGGCGACGGCCCGGTGATGCTGCGGATCGACCACCGTCGTCACGTCGAGGGAGCCGCCGTAGCCCCGGCTGAGAAAGCCGGGTTTCAGGCCTTTCGACTTGGCGGCGCGGGCGATCGTCAGCGCCGTCGGCGTCTTGCCGGCGCCGCCGACGGTGAAATTGCCGACGCAGATGACGGGAACGGAAACGGAGGCGCGGCGCGCATGGGCCATGCGGTAGCCGGCGACGCGGCCGTAGAGAAAGGAAAGCGGCGCCAGCATCCAGGCCCGCCAATCGGCTTTCCTCCACCAGAACGGCGGCGCTTCGGATATCATCTTGCCGTCCCGCTCCCCTGCCCGGCTTCAGAACCGGCCCCTTGCTTTTCGACCGGCCGGATTGAGAAGCCAAAACCGGTGAAAATGCAAGTCCTTGCCAAGACCGCGACGCGGTTTAGGCGGGCTGCAGGTCCGGCAGCAATGTCTCGATGGCGGTTATATCGTCGAGCACATGATCGGCAGCGGCGGCAAGCGAAGCCCGCGAGCCGGTGCCGGTCAGCACCGCGATCCTCAGTCCCGTCCCGGCATTCAGGCCCATGTGCAGATCATGATTGTTGTCGCCGACGATCGCGACCTCTTCCGGCAAAAGTCCGGTCGCGGCGCAGAAGCCGAGCACCATGCCGGGCTCCGGCTTGACGCCGAAGCCGCTGTCGTAGCCGGCGATGTAATCGACATATCGGGCAAAACCGAAGCGTTCGGCCGTCTGGCGGATCGAGCGTTCATTGTCGCTGGAGGCGACGCCGAGCTTGAAGCCGCGCTGGTGCAGCCTGGCGAAGAAGCCGGCGAGATCGGTCACCGGCACGGAAAATTCGGCAGCGCCGGAAAAGAGATCGTCGAGGCGGACGGTCAATTCGCCGACATCGACCATCGAGCCGGCGGCGACGAGCCCCTCGGCAATCTGGCGGGTATTGCCGGCAGCAAGCAGGCTGTCGGGAACGATATGACCGGTCTGAGGATCCATGCCGCAAGCCAAGAGCAACCGGTCTGCGAGAAGCGGATCGCCCTCGGCGGCGATGCGGGCAAGCTCGCGATTGACCGGCAACCAGCTCTCGTCATAATCGAGCAGCGTGCCGTCCTTGTCGAAGAGGATGCCTTTGATACGCGCCGGGCCCGACATCGCGCCTCCTCAGAGCTGGGCGACGGCTTTGGGCAACAGGCGCGCCTTGACCGTCAGCGGATTGATATAGGGTTCCAGCCCCTTCACCGTCGCCGTGAGCGCGCCGCGCATCTCGTGCACGGTGGCGATGCCGGCTTCGATCATCTTGCGGCGGGCGTCGTCGTTGATCAAAAGGTAATGCACGCCCTTGGCCAGCATTTCGGTATCGCGCACCATGCGGGCGCTGCCGCTGCGGGCGAGCTTCTGATAGGCCTCGCGGAAATTCTGCACGTTGCCGCCGGAGAGGATGGCGCAGCCAAGCATGGCCGGCTCCAGCGGGTTCTGGCCGCCTTCGGCAAACAGCGAACGGCCGACGAAGGCGATCTCCGTCAGGCGCAGATAAAGGCCCATTTCACCGATCGTATCGCCGAGGAATATATCGACATCCGCCGACAGGACGTCGTCGCGGGTGCGGCGGGCGACCTTGAGGCCCTGTTTGACCAGGGCCGCCTCGATCTCGTCGCTGCGTTCGGGATGGCGCGGCACGATGATCGTCAACTGGCGATCGCGTTCCTTCAGGGCGCGATGGACGATGCCGGCGGCATTCTCCTCGCCGTCGAAGGTCGAAATCGCCGCCCAGGTCTTACGATCGCCGATCTGCTTCTTGTAGCGGGCGAGGACGGCGCTGTCATAGGGCGGAGCGTCGGTATCGACCTTGAGATTGCCCGAGGTGATGACGGGAACGGCGCCGAGATCACGGAAACGTTCGGCATCGATATCCGACTGGGCGATGACGAGGGCAAGATTTTCGAACAGGGCTTCGGCAATCGATGGGCGGCGGCGCCAGCGGGCAAAGGAGCGGTCCGACATGCGGGCATTGATCAGGATCTGCGGAATGCGGCGGCGGCCGAGCTCCAGCACGGTTGCCGGCCAGATCTCGGATTCGGCGATGATGGCGCAATCGGGCTGCCAATAATCGAGAAAGCGGCTGACCGACGGCTTCAGATCGAGCGGCACATACTGATGGATCGCTTCATCGCCGAGGCGCTCGGCGGCGAGCCTGGCCGAGGTGATGGTGCCGGTCGTCAGGATGACGTGGATATCGCGGCGGCGGATTTCGCGGATCAGCGGAATGACGGCATTGGTTTCACCCACACTTGCGGCATGAAACCAGACGAGCGGGCCCTGCGGCCGGTTGGCGCTCGGATAGCCGAAGCGTTCCAGGCGGCGCGCGCGGTCTTCCTTGCCCTTGGCCGTGCGGTAGGTGATATAAAGGCCGACGACAGGAGAGGCTACGGTTCCCGCCAGACGATATGCGCTCAGACCGAACCGCGCCATCCGGGAGCTCATTGCGCCAGCCTCCGATCCAAGACGATCGACATCAAACCCATTCCCTGATTATCGTTGCGGCCGAGATGGCCGATTAGTTTGTTCAGAATGCGTCAAACGATCCGGATCGACGGACGGCCGATGCACGAAGCCCGGCGCGACGAACGGCAGGCCGCCGACACAAGCCGCGGCCGATCGCCGGGGTCAGTGACCCCCGGCCTTTTCCTGCGGATCGAGCAAACGATGCATGTGGACGATAAAGTAGCGCATATGCGCATTGTCGACCGTCTGCTGCGCCTTTGCCTTCCAGGCCGTCAGCGCCGTGGCATAATCGGGAAAGATGCCGACGATATCGAGACCCTTCAGATCACGGAACTGGACGTCATCGAGACTTTCCAGTTCGCCGCCAAAAACGAGATGCAAAAGCTGCTTCTTGTCACCGGAGTCAGTCATTTTCTTGTTCTCTTTCTGCCCATTCTCCTCCGCCACCCCATCTGCGGGATTTTGACGGAAACGTCAACTGTCTCGTCGCCCGGCAAAGGCCGCGAGGAACTCATCGATGCGCGGCGCTGGCGCCGCACACAGCACCTTGTGGGTGACTTCGGCGCGATTGTAGACGATCGGATTTCCGTCGAGGTCGACGAGGCGGCCGCCGGCGCAAGCCAGGATCAGATCGGCGGCGGCAAGGTCCCAATCATGCGAATTGCCCTTGACGAACGTGCCGTCGAGCCGTCCGTCCGCCACCATGGCAATACGATAGGCAAGCGAGGGAATGTATTTCTCGCGCCTCACCTGTTCGCGAAACGCCGATGGAAAGGTCTTCAGCAGATCTTCGCCGATCGCCAGGCGGCGCATCTCCTCCGGCAAGGCGGCCGAAACGGTGAGCGGCTCGCCGTTCTTCAGCGCCGGGCCGCCCTCGACGGCCCCGTAGAGCTCTTCAAGCGCCGGGGCGTAGAGCACGCCGGCGACCGGGCGGCCGCGATGGACGACCGCGACGCTGACGCACCAGACCTTCTGCCCGCCGAGGAAGGCGCGCGTGCCGTCGATCGGATCGATGATGAACAGCGTCTCGCGCCCCAGGCGGTCGGCATCGTCGTCGGTTTCTTCAGACAGCCAGCCATAATCCGGCCGCGCCTTGCGCAGGATCGATTCCAGCGTCTTGTTGGCGGCGAAATCGGCGGCGCTGACGGGAGAGCGACCGTCATTCTTCCACCAGACCTCGGGAGACTGGTTGAAGAAGCCGAAGGCGACCGCGCCGGCCTCCCTCGCAGCCTCGGCGATCAAGGCGAGATCGCCCTGCCAGCGGAGCTTTTCCCTATCGCTCATCGCGTCAATCGTTTCCTTCTGCCCTTTTTCACTGTCCTGCGAGCGTCATGCCTTCGATGGCGAAGGTGGGTGCGGCGACGCCGAACTTGCGGTCGATGTCGTTGGCCGGCGTCAGGCGCATGAACATGTCCTTGAGGTTCGAGGCGATCGTCACCTCCGACACCGGGAAGGTGAGTTCGCCGTTCTCGATCCAGAAGCCGGTGGCGCCGCGGCTGTACTCGCCGGTGATCATGTTGACGCCGTGGCCGATCAATTCGGTGACGTAGAAGCCGTTGCCGACGCTGCGGATCAGGTCCTCCGGCGAGATGTCGCCGGGTTCCAGCGCAAGGTTGGTGGAGGACGGCGAAACGGCGGTGCCGCCGCGCACGCCGCGGCCATTGGTTTGAAGTCCGAGCTCGCGGCCGGTCGAGGTCGAAAGGAACCAGTGCTTCAGAACACCGTCCTCGATCATCACCAGCCGCTCGCCGGACACGCCCTCGCCGTCGAAGGGTCGCGAGGCGGGGCCGCGCACGATCAGCGGATCGTCGGTGATCGACAGGCCCGCCTTCAGCACCTGCTGACCCATCCTGTCGCGCAGGAAGCTGGTCTTGCGGGCGACGGCGGCGCCATTGATCGCGCCGGCGATATGGCCGACGAAGCCGCGGGCGATACGCGGGTCGAAGATGACGGTGACGTTCTTGCCGGTCGGCACCTGGCGCGGATTGATACGCTTCACCACCCGTTCGCCGGCCCGGCGGCCGATGTCGGCGGGGTCGTCGAGCTCGGCATAATAGAGGCGGGTGTCGAAATCATAGTCGCGTTCCATGCCGGTGCCTTCGCCAGCGATGACGCTGACGGAATGGCCGAAACGGGAGCCCATATAGCTGCCCGCAAAACCGTGCGAGGTGGCGAGGACAAGGCCGCCCATGCCGGCGGATGCGCCGGCGCCGGAGGAATTGGTCACACCCTTGACCGCAAGAGCCGCCGCCTCGGCGGCAAGGGCTGCCTCGCGCAGCATCTCGGAGGACACCTCGGTGGCATCGAACAATTGCAGGTCGGGATAGGATTTCGCAAGGTTCGCCTCATCGGCGAGGCAGGCGAAGGGATCCTCCGGGGAAACCCTGGCCATGGCGACGGCGCGTTCGGCAAGCGCCTGCAGATCGAAGCCCGGATTGGCCGAAACGCTGGCGACGCGTTTGCCGATGAAGACGCGCAGGGAAAAATCGTCGCTTTCGGAGGATTCCGTTCCCTCGACCTTGCCAAGACGGACGCTGACCGATTGCGACCGCGAGCGAACGACGACGGCGTCGGCGGCGTCGGCCCCTGCCTTCCTTGCCAGATCGATCAATTGACTTGCGCGGGAAAGAAGTGTCGAGGAATCGATTTCAGAGGACATGATTTGGCCTTTCCTTCGGCTTCCATTTATTGTGCACTCTCCCAAGCATCAAGGCCGCCGCCGCCGATTCTTTATCGGGACTGCCTGCATGCTTCCGCCACCTGAAAGAAATTGCCAGCATGTCAGCACCCAATGACCTTTTTTCCGAAACGATCCTGCTGCTCGGCGGCGCGGTGGTCGCCGCTCCGATCTTCAAGAAGCTCGGACTCGGCACCGTCCTCGGCTATCTCGCTGCCGGCATCGTCATCGGTCCTGTTTTCCACGGCATCACCGACGGCGAACAGATCCTCGGCGTCGCCGAGCTCGGCGTCGTCTTCCTGCTGTTCATCATCGGGCTGGAATTGAAGCCCAGCCGCCTGTGGCAGATGCGGCGCGACATTTTCGGCCTCGGCACGGCGCAGGTGGTGGTGACGGGGCTGGTGCTGACCGCGCTCGCCTGGTTTTCTGAAGTGCTCGACTGGCGCGGCAGCATCGTAGCCGGCTTCGGCCTGGCGCTGTCTTCGACCGCCTTCGCCATGCAGATCCTGGAGGGCGACGGCGACGTCAATACGAGATACGGGCAGCGTTCGTTCTCGATGCTCTTGTTCCAGGACCTGGCGATCGTGCCGCTCTTAGCGCTGATCACCGTCCTCGACGGCAGCGACAAAGGCAGCAGCGCGCCGCTGACCGATTTCGCGGTGGCCGTCGGCGCGGTCGCGGCTATGGTCGTCGCCGGGCGCTACCTGCTGACGCCGCTCTTCCAGGTCATTGCCCGCACCGGCGCGCGCGAGGCAATGATCGCCGCCGCCCTCTTCGTCGTCATGGGATCGGCAAGCCTGATGCAGCTTGCCGGACTTTCAATGGCGATGGGCGCCTTTCTCTCCGGCGTGATGCTGGCCGAATCCTCCTATAGGCACGAGCTGGAGGCCGATATCGAGCCGTTCCGCGGCGTATTGCTCGCCATCTTCTTCATCGCCGTCGGCCTGTCGCTGGAGCTCGACGTTCTCTTCGACAACGCTCTCTTCGTCATCGTCGCCGTGCCGATCGTCATGGCCGTCAAGGCGACCATCATCTATGGGCTCTGCCGGATCTCCGGCTCGCCGCACGATGACGCGATCCGCATTGCCTTCCTGCTGCCGCAGGGCGGCGAATTCGGCTTCGTGCTGTTCACAACGGCGGGTGCGGCCGGGCTGATGTCGACGAGCACGGCATCGCTGCTGGTGGCGATCGTCACGCTCTCCATGGCGCTGACGCCGATCGGGGCGGCACTTTCGAAGCGGCTGCTCAGCGGCGACGCACAGGAGGAGCTGGACGAGGATTTCGAGGGTGCGGGCGCCGACGTGCTGATGGTCGGCTTCTCGCGTTTCGGCCAGATCGCCGCCCAGATCCTGCTTGCCGGCGGGCGCAGCGTCACCGTCATCGATTTTTCGGCCGACCGCATCCGCCAGGCCTCCTCCTTCGGCTTCCGCATCTATTTCGGCGACGGCATGCGCAAGGACGTGCTGCGCTCGGCCGGCATCGACCGGGCAAAGATCGTGCTCGTCTGCACGCAGAAGAAGGAGATCACCGACAAGGTGGTGGAACTGGTGCAGGCCGACTATCCGCACACAAGGCTCTATGTGCGCTCCTACGACCGCATTCATTCGATCGAGCTGCGCAACAAGGGCGTCGATTACGAGCTGCGCGAAACGCTGGAATCGGGCCTGCTGTTCGGACGGCGGACGCTGGAGGCGCTCGGCGTCGCCGAGGTCGACGCCTACGAGATCGGCGAGGATATCCGCAAGCGCGACGAGGCGCGGCTTGCCCTTCAGGTCTCCGAAGGGCTGCAGGCCGGGCGCGACATGCTGTTTTCCCACCCGGTGCGCCCCGAACCGCTGGTCAAACCGAAACGCGCCGCCGATCCTTTCGAGGACGACCCTCTGGCGGGCACCGCGGATGCGACGGCCGAGGCCTAAACGCCCCCTGTCCGGCTTGTTAAATTGACGCATTGAATATGCACTCGTCGGCGTCTATCAACCGGGCGATCGGAGCGATCCAAGAGGCAAACTTGATCAGACGGGCGGGACAGATCGAACAATGGGCACTGCGCATCCTGTGCGCCGTCGCACTGGTGTTCGTCGGGCTCGCCCATCAGGCTCCCATCGCAGCCGCCGGCGACGCCGGTCCCGCTGAACTCGCCCAATATGTGCTGCCCGATGGAACGCTGCCGACGCTTTGCGTTACCGCCACCGACGAGCCCGACCAGGGCCAGCACGACAAAACCCATTCGCACGGTTGCGAGGCCTGCCGGATCGGCGCGTCGATCCTGCTGCCAGCGCCGACGGATGTCGCCGGTGCGCCGATACCCTTTGCGGTCGCGGTCGAACTGCCGATCCGGGCAGAAAGCTTCCCCCGCCGGCTTTTCCCGCCCAATAGCGGTCCGCGCGCGCCCCCTTCCGATCCGATCCTCGCCTGAACCTCGTGTTGCGGCAGGCGCCGTGACGCCTTTCAACGCCGGCCGAGCTGCGCTCCCGCAGTCGCCCGTGGATACGGATCCATTCTCATGTCGACCATTACTGCCGCCGAACCGGCGCAGCACGCCGCCAGCGGCGTTTCGCTCTACCGCGCCATCTGGCGCTGGCATTTCTTTGCCGGGCTTCTCGTCATTCCCTTCATGCTCAATCTGGCCGTGACCGGATCGCTTTATCTCTTCAACGACGAGATCAACAGCACCGTCTTCGCCCACCGCTACATTGTCCAGCCGGCCGGCCAGGCGCTGCCGGCGGAGCGGGTTGCTGAGATCGCCGCCGCCGCCGTGCCGGGCTCGACGGCGACCTCCTACAAGGATCCGGCCGGACCCGAACGATCGGCCATCGTCACCGTCTCCGGCGATGCCGGCGCGATGCTGGTCTTCGTCAATCCCTACGACGGCAAGGTGCTCGATGTGGTCGGATCGACCGACGAGTTCAATTATGTCGTCAAGCGTATCCACAGCCTCGCTTTTTTCGGCAAGGCGGCGAACCGGCTGATCGAGATTGCCGGCGGCTTTGCCATGGTGCTGGTCGCGACCGGCATCTATCTCTGGTGGCCGCGCCGCCAGACGGGCGGTGTCGTCAGCGTCCGGGGAACGCCGGGCCGCCGGGTTTTCTGGCGCGACCTGCATGCGGTGACAGGGGCTTTTGCCGGCTTGCTGATCTTCTTCCTGGCGATCACAGGCATGCCATGGTCGGGCTATTGGGGCGCGAATGCCAATGCCTGGCTGACCGAACAGGGCCTCGGCTATCCCGTCCAGCTCTGGGACGACGTGCCGAAGTCGCAGAAAGTCACCGAGGACATCCTGCCGAAGAGCGGCTGGATCGTCGAGAAAGCGCCGGTTCCGCTTTCCGATATTGCTAGAGCGCAATCGGCCAAGCCGATCGGCCTCGACAGGGCCGTGGAGATCGCCAAGCGGCTGGGCATGGCGCCGGGTTTCGACATGGCGATCCCCTCCGACGAGACCGGCGTCTATACCGCCTCGCTCTATCCCGACGATCTCGCCGATGAACGCACCATCCATATCGACCAGTATTCCGGCAAACCGCTGATCGATATCGGCTTCAACCAATATCCGTTCCTCGGCAAGGCGATCGAATGGGGTATCAATGTCCACCAGGGACAGGAATGGGGGCGTTTCAACCAGTTGCTGATGCTCGCAACCTGCCTGGCCATTGTGCTCAGCTGCGTGACAGCAGTCGTCATGTGGTGGAAACGGCGCCCGGCGGGCCGGCTCGGCGTGCCACCCATGCCGCCAAGGCGCTCGGTCTACTACGGCCTGTGGGTGATTACCGCAATCTTCGCCGTCGCCTTCCCGATGAGCGGGCTTGCCATTGTCGTCATGATCGCCTTCGACCAGATCGTCGTGCGCTTCGTGCCCGTATTGAAACGCGTTCTCGCCTGAAGGAGACCAAGAGATGAAGACGATCATTGCTCTTCTTGCCTGCGTGCTCTTCGCATCCATGGCATCCGCGGACGACGATCCGCAGCAGGTCATCCCGGCAAGGCTGAAGCTGATGTTCGAAACGGCGGACAAGCCCCTGGAGCTCACGCCGGTCGTCGCCGTTCAGGCCGATTGGGCGATCGTCGGCTGGCGGCAGGACGGACGTGGCGGCCGCGCCCTGTTGAAAAAGACGCATCACGGCTGGAGCATCTATCTCTGCAGCGGCGACAGCCTGAAGGATGCCGGTACGCTGCAGAAGATCGGGCTCCCGGCGAATGACGCGGCCGCGCTGGCTGCAAAACTGCGCGATGCCGAGGCGAACATCGATTCCCCCACGCTTGCACTGCTCTCAAGCTTCGAGGGCACGGTCATGATGATGAACGAAGCATCGGATGGCGCGGGCGGCGGCCATGAAGGCCACGCCCAATAATGCCTCAGCGCTTCAGCCGCGCTTCGATTTCCCGGTCGAGGGCGAATTTCAGCTCGTCCTTGACGCCGACCGACATGGCCAGCACGTCGCGGGCCTTGAGGAAATCCATCACGCCGGTGCGGCCGACCGCCGGACGCAGGAAGATGTGCGGCTGGCAGAGCTTCAGCTTCAGCGAGATCGCCGTCTGCATCATCAGCTGGCCGGAACCGAAGATGCTCTCCATGCGGTTCGGGATATGGGTGCCGTCGCCTTCCGGCGCGCCGACGACATCGATGCCGACGACGATATCTGCAAGATCCATCAGGGGTTCATAGGGCACCGGATTGCTGATGCCGCCGTCGATCATCACCCGGCCGCGCAGGCGCACCGGCATGAAGACGGCGGGGATGGCGGATGAGGCGGCGAGCGCCGGAAACAGCTCGCCGTCTTCGATGATGACCTCGTTCTGCCCGTAATAATCCGTGGTGATGACCTTCATCGGCACCAGCAGATCCTCGAAGCGGGCCGGCAGTTCGGCCGGCAGAAAGGCCTTGAGGATCCGCTCCAGATTGAACTGGCCGATGCGGATGCCCTTGGCCACCGCATCGCGCACCGTCGCCGGCCTCAGGCCCCAGATGCGGGCGACGACCGCCGTCTTGTTGCCGACAGTCGTCAGCGCATGTTCGCGGATTTCGGCGCCCGACATGCCGGCGGCCATGCCGGCCCCCATGATCGCCCCCATCGACGAGCCCGATATCGCCACCGGGCGGATGCCGAGTTCGTCGAGCGTCTCGATGATATGGATGTGGGCAAGTCCACGCGCACCGCCGCCGCCGAAAGCGACCGCGACCGTCGGAAGGTCGCTGATCGCAGGCAGTTTCGGGCTGATGAATTCTGCCTGCTGCACGCCCGCCCCCGCTTATTGCGGCTGATACCGGAAGAAATGCACCCTCGTATCGCCAAAGATGCGGTCTTCGAGGAAAACATAGGAAGGATGCACGGAAACGACAATATCGGCGCGTTCTTCGAGCACCGCAATCGCGCCTGGCCTGAGCCAGCCGCCCTGGGCCGCCGCCGCCATCGCCTTTTCACCAAGCCCCTTGCCATAGGGCGGATCGGCAAACAGCACGTCGAAGGCTTCGAGATTGCCGACGCTGCCGAGATCGGTCGCATCGCGACGCAGGATGCGCGTGCGGCCGTGCAGGCCGAGTGCGTCGATGTTTTCCCAGAGCAGCGCCCTGCCCTCGACGCTGTTTTCGACGAAGAGCGCATGCCGACAGCCGCGCGACACGGCTTCGAGGCCGACGGCGCCGGTTCCGGCAAAAAGATCGAGGATCCGGGTGCCGTCGACGCATTCCGGATAGGCATGGCTCAATATATTGAACAGGCTCTCGCGCGTCCGGTCGGCAGTCGGCCGGATATCGTTGGATTTTGGCACGGCGAGAGGCCGTCCGCGAAACTCACCGCCGACGATCCGCACCGCGCGTCATTCCCTTTCCTCTAGCACCACCTCTGGACGGGCCGCCCGCAGGCCTGTCACCGCCCGGCCTGTCATTTCCGGGCTTAGCGCCCTTCGGCTTGCCGGAAAAATTCTTCGACCCGCCGGGCTTGGCACCAAAACCCTTGCCGCGCGGTTTGTCGCCGGCAGGCTTGCCGCCCGCCGACTTGTCGGCGAAAGACCGGTCGCCACGCGAACGCTCGGAGCGCCCTTCGCCGGCAAAACTTCTGGCTGCCCGCGGGCGTTCGTCACCCTCTTCGCGCGGCCTGCGATCGCCACGCGGCTTGTCGCCGAAAGGCCGGTCGCCGCGTGAAGGACGATCGCCGAACGAGCGCTCGCCACGCGGCCGTTCCGAACGGCCCTCGCCGGCGGAAGCCCTGGCGGCACGCGGACGCTCGTCGCCATCGGCACGCGGCCTGCGATCACTGCGCGGCTTGTCGGCGAAGGGCCGATCGCCGCGCGAAGGACGCTCGCCGAAACCACGGTCTTCGCGGGCCGGACGATCGCCGAAAGAGCGCTTGCGGCCGAAGCCTTCGCCCTCATCCTTGCGGCGGGGCGGCTCGCTCGAGCGGATCCATTCGCCGTCCTCTTCGCGCACGCGGTTGATCGGCGTGCGCGGACGATCCTCGATGCGATCGAAAGCAGCGTTCTTTGCCGGCGCCTGCTCACCGCGCCGGCGCGCAGTCTGCGCATTCTTGGCAGCCTTGGCCGCCGCCTTCTCGCCGAGCGGGCGGGCACCGGGCGCCATCCAGACATTGGCGCTGCGGCGCTGGCCGAGCGGCTGAGGCCGCTTCGGCTTCTCGTCATCCCGGCGGCCGCCATCGCGGCGATCGTCATCGCGGCGCCCCCCACCACGGCGGTCATCACCGCGGCGGTCGTCCCGCTTGGTGTCGAGGCGGCTCAGCGCCCGTTCGCGCTTGTCCTCGTCGCGGCGCGGACGCTCACGCTTCTCGGGTGCCGCGGCCTCAGCCTCTTCCTCGGCGGCAACGGCCGGGGCATTGTAGATCGGCGCGTCGAAATTCGCCTTGGCTTCCTCGATGAGGCGCGGGCCGAGCTGGTCGCGCAGTGTACGTCCGCGCACTTCGATGACATGGCCTTCCGGCAAATCGCCGAGCTGGAACGGGCCGTAGGAAATGCGGATCAGGCGGTTGACGTCGAGACCGAGCGCGCCGAGCACGTTCTTGATTTCGCGGTTCTTGCCCTCGCGAAGGCCCATGGTGATCCAGACATTCGAGCCTTGCGTGCGGTCGAGCGTCGCCTCGATCGAGCCGTAAAGCACGCCGTCGACGGCGATACCGTCCTTCAGCTTGTCGAGCGCTTCCTGATCGATCTCGCCATGGGCGCGCACGCGGTAACGTCTCAACCAGCCGGTCGCCGGCAGTTCGAGCGCCCGGGCAAGACCGCCGTCATTGGTCAGCAACAGCAGGCCTTCGGTGTTGATGTCGAGGCGGCCGATCGACATGACGCGCGGCAGTTCTTCCGGCAGGTTGTCGAAGACGGTCGGGCGGCCCTCCGGATCGGCATTGGTGGTCACGAGACCGGCCGGCTTGTGATAGAGCCACAGCCTGGTGCGCTCGATGCCGCGGATCGGCACGCCGTCGACCTCGATCCGGTCGGCAAGCGTGACATTGACGACGGGAGTGTCGAGAACCTTGCCGTTCAGCGTCACCCGGCCTTCCATGATCATGCGTTCGATGTCGCGGCGGGAGGCGACGCCGGCGCGCGCCATCACCTTGGAAATGCGTTCGGCCTTGGCCTCGCCTTCGGTCTCGGCCGCGGTCGCAGCCTTTGCCGGCTTTACGCCGCCCGACTTCGCGCCGGCCTTCGGCCTGTCGTCCCGTGAAAAGGGCTTTGCGCCCGGGCGTTTTGGCTTGTCTTTGGGTGTCATTTGTTGTTTGCCTGCCTTTTGGGCCTGTCTATCAGGTCACGCATCTGCGGTTAAGTGGAAATTCGTGCGATCGTGAAGACAAATCGTTTCATGGAGATGGCGCTCGAAGAGGCGCGCGCCGCCGGCGAACGCGGCGAGGTGCCGATCGGCGCCGTCGTCGTCATCGACGATATCGCCGTTTCACGCTCGGGAAACCGCACGCGCGAGCTCAATGACGTCACCGCCCATGCCGAAATCGCCGCAATCCGACTCGCCTGCGAAGCGCTCGGACAGGAGCGCCTTGCCGGCGCCGATCTCTATGTGACGCTGGAGCCTTGCACCATGTGCGCGGCAGCCATCTCGTTTGCGCGTATCCGCAGGCTCTATTACGGCGCCGAGGACCCGAAGGGCGGCGCCGTCGACAATGGCGTCCGATTCTACGCGCAGCCGACCTGCCACCACGCCCCGGAGGTCTATTCCGGCTTCAACGAGGTTCAGTCGGCCGAGATTTTACGGACGTTCTTTTCGCAAAAGAGAGAGGCGCCGTAGGCTCCAGGGCGCGACGCGGTCATCTTCGGCCGCGTGCCGCGACCGTCCGGTTGGTGCGAATGGCTGCCCCTCACCCTAACCCTCTCCCCGCTTGCGGGGCGAGGGGACGTGCCCTGCGAGAGGTTAGTGGGGGACAGAGAGGTTGCGGCATATCCCCTTCGCCCCGCGCGCGGGGAGAAGGTGGCGGCAGCCGGATGAGGGGCTGCCCTCGCCGGTCTCATGAGGCGCGCCTAAGCGCTTGGACAAGCCGCTATTGCAGGAAGTTCCACCACTGCTTGCCGCTGTTGGCGACCGCCGCGTCCTTCTTGCGCTTCTTCTGCTTCTTGAGCTCGGGCTCGCCGACATCTTCGAGCTTTGCCGGGTCGTCGACGGTGCGGTAACCGGGCGGCGGGTCGGAAATATAGCGGCGCTGATCGACGTAGGAACCCTTCTGCAGGGCGCGGGCCTCGCGATAGGCCTGGGTCTGGGCTTCCGTCGTGCGCCGGCCGCCTTCGATGGCGGAGCTGGCGAGCGGCGAGCGGTAGTTCGGATTGTCGGAGTTCGCGTCGGCCTCCGAAACGAGGCGGGCGCGGGTTTCCTCCGGCGATTCAAGCCATTGCGGATTGTCCTTGTTGGCAACCGTCTGCTGCGGTTGAACGAGGGTCCCCCTCTGCGCCTGGGCCGGCAGCACCAGCGTCGGGCGCGGCGTGTACTTGACGCCCTTGTTCTTCGGATCCGGCCCGGTCAGCGACACGGACTGGCCGAGGTCGTCGGTCAACTGCTCCATGGCGGTCTTGTCGGTGCCGTAGGTCGGGCTGCTGGCGCAACTGGAGACCAGGGAGCATCCCGCCACTACAACAGACAGGCAGGCGCCCATACGGAACCAATGCGTTGCGAACATGAAAACCCTTCCAGCCACCGGTGCAATCGTTGCCCAACCGGACAACCGTCCCCCTGACGCAAAAATCCGGCCATTTTCAGGCAGCTTTTACCGGATGAACGCCATAAAGGCAATTCACCCGGCAAATATCTTCAGGCGCGGATGCCGAGTTCGCGCAATGCCGCGGCGTCACGCGCCGAGACGTCGGGATAATCAGGATCGGAGCCGACATCGGTGGTGATGCGCCAGGAACGCGCGCATTTGACACCTTCGGCGAGTTTCGGCACGACCGCGACATCCGGCACTTCGGCCAGGCGGAAGGCTTCCGCCGGACCGGCGTCCGCCTTGATTGTTATGCCCGAGGTGATGCAGACTTCGCTGAAGTCCTGACCCTCGAGCGCCTTGCGAAGCTCCCCATCGGCGATGTGGACGACGGGCGCCGCTTCCAGCGAGGAGCCGATGCGCTTGTCCTTGCGCTCGATTTCCAGCGCGCCTGTCACCACCGAACGCACGGCGCGGATCTTCTTCCACTTCTCGGCCAGGGCATCGTTGCGCCATTCCTTTGCAACAGCGGCAAACTGCTCCAGATGCACGGAAACGGCGGAAGGGTTGCGCGACAGCCAGGCCTCCTCGGTGGTGAAGGGCAGCATCGGGGCTAGCCAGGTCACCATGCAATCGAAGATCTGGCGAATGACGTGCAGGCTGGCGCGCCGGCGCAGGCTCGACGGCGCGTCGCAATAGAGCGCATCCTTGCGGACATCGAAATAGAAGGCCGAAAGCTCGACATTGGCGAAATCGATCAACGCGCGGGCGATCTTCTTGAAATCGAACGCGTCGTAGTTTTCGCGCACCAGCTGATCGAGCTCGGCAAGCCGATGCAGCATCAGCTGCTCCAGCTCCGGCAGATCGGCAAGCGCGATCTCCTCGCCCTTGTCGTGCGCCAGCGTGCCGAGCATCCAGCGGATGGTGTTGCGCAGCTTGCGATAGGCATCGACATTGGTCTGGATGATCGTCTTGCCGACGCGCAGGTCGTCGGCATAGTCCGAGGTCATCACCCAGAGGCGCAGGATGTCGGCACCGGCGTCCTTCATCACCTCCTGCGGGGCGGTGACGTTGCCCTTCGACTTCGACATCTTCTCGCCCTTCTCGTCCATGGTGAAGCCATGGGTGAGGACGGTGTCGTAAGGCGCGCGGCCGCGGGTGGCAGCCGATTCCAACAGCGAGGAATGGAACCAGCCGCGATGCTGGTCGGAGCCCTCGAGATAGAGATCGGCCGGCCACTTCAGGTCCGGGCGGTCTTCCAGCGTGAAGGTGTGGGTCGAACCCGAGTCGAACCAGACGTCGAGGATATCCATGACCTGCGACCACTTGGCCGGGTCATGCTCGTTGCCGAGGAAGCGCTCCTTGGCGCCTTCGGCAAACCAGGCGTCGGCGCCTTCGGCGTCGAAAGCATCGAGGATGCGCCGGTTGACGGCCTCGTCCTGCAGCACGGCGCCGTGCTCATCGACGAAGACGCAGATCGGCACGCCCCAGGCGCGCTGACGGGACAGCACCCAGTCCGGGCGCTGCTCGATCATGGCGCGCAGGCGGTTCTGGCCGGCGGCCGGCACGAAGCGGGTATCGTCGATCGCCGTGAGCGCACGGCTGCGCAGCGTCGTTCCATCCGGCAGCGTCTTGTCCATATAGACGAACCACTGCGGCGTGTTGCGGAAGATGACCGGCTTCTTGGAGCGCCAGGAATGCGGATACTGGTGCTTCAGGCGGCCGCGGGCAAAGAGCGCGCTGCGCTCGATCAGCGCCTTGATGACGCGGTCGTTGGCATCGCCCTTCTTGCCGTTGTCGTCGATGACGCGTCCGCCTTCGAGGCCGGGGGCATCCGATGTGTAGAAGCCGCCGTCGTCGACCGGGAACGGGATCTTGGTGTCGATGCCGCGCGCGTCGATCTCGCGGGCATGCGCCATCCAGACATCGAAGTCTTCGCGGCCGTGGCTGGGTGCGGTATGAACGAAGCCCGTACCGGCATCGTCGGTGACATGGTCGCCCTCGAGCAGCGGCACGGCAAATTCGTAGCCGTCTCCCAGACCCTTGAGCGGATGCGCGCAGGTGATGGCAGCGAGATCGGCAGCCGTAACGTCGGCAAGACGCTTGTACTGCAGCTTCGCCTTGGCAAAGGATTCCTCAGCCAGCTGATCGGCAAAGATCAGCTTCTCGCCCGGGCGCGGGCCAAAATCATTTTCGGCGGCCGTGACTTCGTAAAGGCCGTAGGCAACACGCGAGGAATAGGCGATCGCCCGGTTGCCGGGGATCGTCCAGGGCGTCGTCGTCCAGATGACGACGGAGGCATCCTTGACGCCGTCGGGACCTTTCCCGACCGGGAACTTCACCCAGATCGTGTCGCTCTCGTGGTCGTGGTATTCGACTTCGGCTTCGGCAAGCGCGGTGCGTTCGACCACCGACCACATGATCGGCTTGGAGCCGCGATAGAGCTGGCCGCTTGCGGCGATCTTCAACAGCTCGCCGGCGATGCGGCTCTCCGCGTGAAAATTCATCGTCAGGTACGGGTTGTCGAAATCGCCGACGATGCCGAGACGCTGGAACTCGTCGCCCTGGACCTTGATCCATTTTTCGGCATAGGCGCGGCACTCGCGGCGGAACTCGATCATCGCCGCCGGCTCCTTGAGATCCGGCTTGGCCTTGCCCTTGGCGCGATAGTTCTCCTCCTCGATCTTCCATTCGATCGGCAGGCCGTGGCAATCCCAGCCGGGCACGTAGTTGGCGTCATAACCGCGCATCTGGAACGAACGGTTGATGACGTCCTTGAGGATCTTGTTCAGCGCATGGCCGATATGGATGTTGCCATTGGCATAGGGCGGTCCGTCATGCAGGACGAATTTTTCGCGGCCGGCGGCAGAGGCGCGCAGTTTCTTGTAGAGATCCATCTCCTGCCAGCGCTTGACGAGCTCCGGCTCCTTCTGCGGCAGGCCGGCGCGCATCGGGAAATCGGTTTCGGGCAGATAGAGGGTCTTCGAGTAATCGATTTTTTCGGCTGTGTCGGTCATATCGGGACAATCGTTTCTGGCGGCCCAGAAAGGGGCGCAACGGGTATGAAAAAGCTGGTGACGGAAGCGCTTGTATCCAAGCGCCGAAAACCCGGACCTCCCGGCCGCTTAGCGCGCGCGGAAGGCCGGGCCGATAATTCGCATCGTGATCGCCAGCCGAAATTTTCTCATCGGGCCGGTTCATAGGCGTTTTTCGGCGGAAAAGGAAGAGAAGAATTCTGCGATGCGATCGCCGGGGCGCCGAGGTTTTTGCGCTCGAAGGACGCCGCGCGGACCACGACCTCAGGAAAAGCAAAGCTTCCGGTCGAGTTCGCCGAGCGGCTTGACACCCCCCAGCAGCGCCCGCGCCTCCTCCTCGTCGCGCTTGATCTGGGCGACGAGCGGATCGAGGCCGTCGAATTTCAGCTCCGGTCTAAGATAGCCGAAGAAGGAGACGGCGCAGAGCTGGCCGTAGAGATCGCCGCTGAAATCGAAGACATAGGTTTCGAGCAGCGGCGCGCCGTTTTCCGTCACCGTCGGGCGGCGGCCGTAGCTTGCGACCGCGTCGTGGAGCGTTCCGTCCTGGCGGCGGAAGCGGACGGCGTAGATGCCGGCGGCAAGCTCGGCCTCCGGCGGCAGGCGCATGTTGGCGGTGGGAAAGCCCAGCTGCCGGCCGAGTTTTTCGCCGTCGATCACCTCGGCTTCCACCGTATAGCGATAGCCCAGCATGCCGGCGACTTCGCTGACATCGCCCTCCTTCAACAGCATGCGGATATGGCTCGATGAGACGACATCGGCATTTTCGTCGCGAAAGGCATCGATCAGGGTGACACCGAAGCCGTAGGTCTGGCCGGCATTCATCAGGAAGGCGGGACCGCCTTCGCGGTTGCGGCCGAAATGGAAATCGAAGCCGGTGACGACTTCGGAGGCGCCGAGCCAGTCCTTCAGGATCGAATGGATGAAATCATCAGCCGAGCGCTGCGAGAATTCGTAATCGAAGGGATATTCGATGACGGCGTTGAACCCCAGCGTTTCCAGGATGCGGGCCTTGAGCGGCGCCGGTGTCAAGCGAAACACCGGCGTCTGCGGCCGGAAGACCGTGCGCGGATGCGGCTCGAAGGTCAGCACAAGAGCCGGAATGCCGCGCGCCCTGGCGATCTCAAGCGCGCGGTTCAGCACCGATTGATGTCCGCGATGCACACCGTCGAAATTGCCGATGGCGATCACCCCGCCCTTGAGATGGGCGGGCAAGGGATCGCGGGTTTCATTGCGGTGGAAGACGGTCATCGGCTGGCTTCTCTTTATGCAAGGCGCGGCATCCACCACTTCGGCGCGGCGTTTTCCCGTTCGAGATAGGCGTTGAGGATTGCCTCGTCGGTTTCGCCGTTCAAGGTGTATTCCTTGGCGTGGATCCCGCCGCTGATGTAGAGAAGGTCGAGGCCAAAATTCAAGGCGCCGCGGACATCGGTCGGCATGCCGTCGCCGATCGCCAGCACGCGCTCGGCTGAGAAATCGCCGCGAAGCTCGCGGGCGGCCGCCAGCGTCGCCTCGTAGATCGGCCGGTGCGGCTTGCCGGCGATGCGGGTCTTGCCGCCGAGCTGCTCGTAATAGGCGGCCATGGCGCCGGCGCAGGGAATGATGCGGTGGCCGCGCTCGACGACGAGGTCGGGATTGGCGCAGATCATCGGCACCTCGCGCGCCTGAAAATCCAGGAGCATGTCGGTGTAATCCTCCGGCTTCTCGGTCTCATCGTCGAAAAAGCCGGTGCAGACGAGCGATTGCGCTTCGCCTGATGGCACCCGCTCGACGCCGATGCCTTCGAGAAGCGCCTTGTCGCGCTCGGGGCCGAGCAGAAAGACCGTCTTCGGTCCCTCGGAAATCAACCCGCGCGTGACGTCGCCCGAGGTGACGATCCGGTCATAGGCGCTGTCGGGCACGCCGATATGACGCAATTGCTCGACGACCTGCCAGGAGAGGCGCGGCGAGTTGGTGATGAGGACGACGGCGAGGCCGCTCTCGCGGGCGGCCTGAAGGGCCGCGGCAGCCTTGGGGAACGGATCGACGCCGTTGTGAACGACGCCCCAGACATCACAGAGCACCACATCATAGCGATCCGTGATCTCAGAGAAGGTTTCTATCCGCTTGGCCATTCCAATATCCCGAGTTGCTGCAGTCACCGGTGACATTGCAAAGGCGCAGGAGGATGGCAAGGCATTTTCTTCGCCATCAGCCACCGCAAAGCTCAGTCGCGGCAATCCGGCGCGTGATCGGCAAGGCTCGGCCGCGGCAGAGGGTTCGGCGGAAATCTCCGGCATTTCTCCGGTCTCTTCACAATTCCGGCACAAAAATTCGTGATTGCTCTCATTGACTCCTTTCGGAGCCATCCCTAAATGCACGTCGCTAGCACTCACCGCAAGGGAGTGCTAACACCTATCCATGTGGGCCGCTCCGGCCCGCGAATGTCATTCGATCGAGGGATTAGACAATGGCAAGCACCAATTTCCGTCCGCTTCACGACCGCGTCGTCGTTCGTCGCGTCGAGTCCGAAGAGAAGACCAAGGGCGGGATCATCATTCCCGACACCGCCAAGGAAAAGCCGCAGGAAGGCGAAATCGTCGCCGTCGGTTCCGGCGCTCGTGACGAGTCCGGCAAGGTCGTCGCACTCGACGTCAAGGCTGGCGACCGCGTGCTGTTCGGCAAGTGGTCCGGCACCGAAGTCAAGATCAACGGCGAAGACCTTCTGATCATGAAGGAAGCCGACATCATGGGCATCATCGGCTGATTGGCCGATCCGCTTTCCCGAAATGACTGACGGGCTTTTGCCCGAACAAATCGAATTCAGGAGTCACAAACATGGCAGCTAAAGAAATCAAGTTTGGCCGCACCGCGCGCGAAAAGATGCTGCGCGGCGTCGACATTCTCGCCGATGCAGTCAAGGTCACGCTCGGCCCGAAGGGCCGTAACGTCATCATCGACAAGTCCTTCGGCGCGCCGCGCATCACCAAGGACGGCGTTTCGGTCGCCAAGGAAATCGAACTCGAAGACAAGTTCGAAAACATGGGCGCCCAGATGGTCCGCGAAGTTGCTTCGAAGACCAACGACATCGCCGGCGACGGCACCACGACTGCAACCGTTCTGGCCCAGGCGATCGTTCGCGAAGGCGCCAAGGCCGTTGCCGCCGGCATGAACCCGATGGACCTGAAGCGCGGCATCGATCTCGCCGTCGCCGAAGTCGTCAAGGATCTCCAGGCCAAGGCCAAGAAGATCAACACCTCGGAAGAAGTCGCACAGGTCGGCACGATCTCGGCAAACGGCGAGCGCCAGGTTGGTCTCGACATTGCCGAAGCCATGCAGAAGGTCGGCAACGAAGGCGTCATCACGGTTGAAGAAGCCAAGACCGCCGAAACCGAACTCGAAGTCGTCGAAGGCATGCAGTTCGACCGCGGCTACCTCAGCCCCTACTTCGTCACCAACCCGGAAAAGATGGTTGCCGACCTCGAAGACGTCTTCATTCTCCTCCACGAGAAGAAGCTCTCGAACCTGCAGTCGATGCTCCCGGTTCTCGAAGCCGTCGTCCAGACCGGCAAGCCGCTCCTCATCATCGCTGAAGACGTCGAAGGCGAAGCCCTTGCAACGCTCGTCGTCAACAAACTGCGCGGCGGCCTGAAGATCGCTGCCGTCAAGGCTCCTGGCTTCGGCGACCGCCGCAAGGCCATGCTCGAAGACATCGCCATCCTGACGGGCGGCACCGTGATCTCCGAAGACCTCGGCATCAAGCTCGAGAGCGTCACGCTCGACATGCTCGGCCGTGCCAAGAAGGTTTCGATCTCCAAGGAAAACACCACGATCGTCGACGGTTCGGGCGCCAAGTCCGACATCGAAGGCCGTGTTGCCCAGATCAAGGCCCAGATCGAAGAAACCACCTCCGACTACGACCGCGAGAAGCTGCAGGAACGCCTTGCCAAGCTCGCCGGCGGCGTTGCCGTCATCCGCGTTGGCGGCTCGACGGAAGTCGAAGTCAAGGAAAAGAAGGACCGCATCGACGACGCCCTCAACGCGACGCGCGCTGCCGTTCAGGAAGGCATCGTACCGGGCGGCGGCGTTGCCCTGCTGCGCTCCTCCGTCAAGATCACCTCCAAGGGTATCAACGACGACCAGGAAGCCGGCGTCAACATCGTTCGCCGCGCGCTGCAGGCTCCGGCCCGCCAGATCGCTGAGAACGCAGGCGACGAAGCCTCGATCGTTGTCGGCAAGATCCTCGACAAGGATCAGGACAACTGGGGTTACAACGCCCAGACCGGCGAATATGGCGACATGATCGGCATGGGCATCATCGACCCGGTCAAGGTCGTTCGCACCGCCCTGCAGGATGCCGCTTCCGTTGCATCGCTGCTGATCACCACCGAAGCCATGATCGCCGAGCTGCCCAAGAAGGACGCTCCGGCTATGCCGGGCGGCATGGGCGGCATGGGCGGAATGGACATGATGTGATAGGCCAACGGCCTTTCACAGCATCGTCCATGAAACCGCCCATCATCTAAGATGGTTCAGCGCGGCAAGCGCGCTGAACTGGTGGAATGGACATGATGTGATAGGCGAAAGCCTGCACACATTCCGGCATCCGGAACAGGAAGGGCGGCCCTCGGGTCGCCCTTTTTCTTTGCCGCGAGCTTGCTCGAAACGATTCGATCCGTTGCGCGCGATTTTGTGCCGTGCATCGCATTTGCCGGCGGGCCAAGCTTTCGCGAGGCTTGCGCCGCTGCTTGTTTTTCTCTCCACGCAACCTGTGGGCGATCGTCGTCTTGCGGCGATATATCTCCCGCCAAGTGGGAGGAAACGGGGGAAAAACGCTGAAAATTGGGCTCCATTCTCGCCAACAGTGCGGAGATCCGACATCTCCGGCAAAGGATCTCGATGCGAACGCCCCTTAAAAAGCCGTTGCCGTTTGTGCAAAAGCCCCTATAAATCCGCGCTGCAATTGAAGCGCGCCCGGCGATCATTTTCGCTGTCAGACGAGCGCGGGAAGGCGATGCCAGAATAGTCGGTTTCGAAGGGCTCCGGTTCGGAGGCTCGGATGGCCGCGGCAATGATCGCCGGTATGGGCGCGGGCATTATGCCCGATGCTGCATAAGCCTGTGTCTAGTGTTTGCCGAGCGTGCGGCGGAGGAGCCGCATGCGAACGAGGGAACGCCCGTGTTCAAGATTGCCAAAGCCAATGCAGCCGTGCCGTTGCTGCCCGGCTCGATGAACGACAACAATCAACAGCACGAGATGCTGGCGCAGTTTTCCGTTTCCGAAAGCTGGACCGGGGATCTGTCGAGCGGCGTGCTCCGTCTCGGCAAGTGGAGCGCCATGCTGCACGGCCTCTCCGCAGAGGAATGCGGACTGCTGAACCTGGTACGATGTTATGATTCCGGAGATCGCAGTCACGTGCTGGAACTGTTCGAACAGGCGGCAACACATTGCTCCTCCTTCTGCTTTTCGACGACGATCATCATGCCGAACGGCTTGCGCCAGCCGCTGTTCTGCATGGGCGAGTCGAACGGGCTCGAAGAGAAATACAGCGGCAGCATGGCCGGCGTTTTCGTCTTTCCGCGTTTCAAGCTCGAAGGCGCAAGGCAGACTGCCAGCCGGCAATAGAGGCGGTCGGACGAAATAACGGTCTCCACTGAAAGCGGTCAGACTGCTGAAAAGGCCGGCCAACTTCTCTTTCGTCATACTCGGGCTTGTCCCGAGTATCTGCCTCGGGCCGATAGGGCAACAGATCCTCGGCACAAGGCCGAGGATGACGTTGGCGGGGGGAAGCCGAGGGTTGTCATGTATTGAGGGCCGCTCCCGAGAGCAGCCTTTGCGCTTTCCGGAACCGTCAACTACTCCGGCTTGACCGGAATATTGAGGCCCCTGGCGCTGGCCGGGCGGGCGATGCAGCGTTCCAGCCAATCGGAAACGGCGGGGAAACTCGCATAGTCCAGGACCTCGCGGCCGCCATAGAAGATATCGGCGCCGCGAACCCAGGTGAAGGTGGTGATGTCGGCAATCGAATACAGATCGCCCATGATCCACTGCCGACCTCTCAGCCTGCCTTCGAGGACGCCGAGCAGCCGTTTGGATTCGTCGCGATAGCGCTCCACCGGATAGGAATTGTTGGCGACCTTGTCGGCGGCGGATTTGTAGAAATGGCCGAACTGACCGAACATCGGGCCGATGCCGGCCATCTGGAAAAACACCCACTGAATGCATTCATAGCCGCCGGCGGCATTCTCAGGAATGAGCCTGCCGGTCTTTTCCGCGAGATAAAGCAGGATTGCGCCGGATTCGAACAGCCCGATCGGTTTACCATCAGGCCCGTTCGGATCGATGATTGCCGGAATGCGACCGTTGGGATTGAGAGACTCGAATTCGGGTGATTTCTGCTCGTTGGCGTCGAAGGAAATATAATGCGGCTCATAGGCGAGGCCGAGTTCCTCGAGGGCAACCGACACCTTCACCCCGTTCGGCGTCTGCAGCGAATAGAGCTGGATGATGTCGGGATTTTTCGCCGGCCATCGCCTCGTGATCGGAAAAGCGGAAAGATCTGCCATCGGAGTCTCCATGTTAGGCGCCGACCATAGGAGACGAGGCTGCGGAAACGCAAGCGAGGCATCGTTTCATATTATTGAACGAAGTGTCCCCTTCCGTCTACCTTTGCATAACGAAGGAAATAGGCGAGATAGGGATATCAGAGATCCACAGCGTGCCCGGGGCACCAAGATCTTGAGAAGCCATTCAACGGAGCAACATCCATGTCGAACGCCTTTATCCTGATTGCCCGCATTCTCCTGTCTTTCATGTTCGTCCTTTCCGGCTTCATGAAGCTAACCGATCCTGCCGGTACTGCGGGCATGATCGCCGGTGCCGGCCTGCCGGCAGCAACTCTGCTGGCCTATGTCGCAGGCCTTTTCGAACTGCTCGCCGGCCTTGCGGTTCTCACAGGCTTCCAGGTCCGCATCGCCGGCTGGCTGCTCGCGGGCTTCTGTGTCTTCACGGCCGTTGCCTTCCATCTGCCCTACGCCAGTGGCGCGGAACTCGTGAATATTCTCAACCAGATCATGGTCATGAAGAACATCACGCTTGCCGGCGCGTACATATTGCTCGCGACCGTCGGTGCCGGTGCCTATTCGATTGACGCCCGCCGCGGCGCCTATGCGGCTGCCTGATCCAGCAGACATCCTCCCAGACATGCAGAACCCGCCGTCATTGAATTGACGGCGGGTTTTCTTGTGTCTTGACCATTGCAATCAGAGCGCGGCGCGCACCGCCTCGATAATCGCCTGCACGACGGGTTCGTCGGCATGGCTTTCCTTGCGGGCGCGCACCAGGCTAGCCTGCGAATGGAGGATGACGCCGTCCTGAAGCACCTTCAGATGGTTGGCGCGCAACGTCGAGCCGGTGGAGGTGATATCGACGATGATATCGGCCGAGCCGGAGGCAGGAGCCCCCTCGGTGGCGCCGAGGCTTTCGACGATGCGGTACAGCTGGATGCCGTGCTGGCTCGAAAAGAACTGCTGGGTGAGGCGCCAATATTTGGTGGCGATGGCGAGACGCCGGCCATGACGGGCGCGGAAATCGGCGGCGACGTCGCCGAGATCGGCCATGGTCTCGACATCCAGCCAGATCTCCGGCACCGCGACGACGACATCGGCCTGGCCGAAGCCGAGGCGGGCGCAGAATTCGACGCGCTTGTCGACCTCGGCAAAACCTTCCCGCATCAGGTCCTCACCGGTGACGCCGAAATCGACGGTGCCGTTGCCAAGCTCGCGGGAGATTTCGGAGGCCGAGAGGAAGGCGATTTCCACATCGTCCCAGCCTTCGACTCGGCCGCGATAGGAGCGGTCGTTGCCGACGGCCGTTATCGGCATGCCGGCCCGCTCGAAGATCGCCGAAGCATCGTCCTTCATCCGGCCCTTGGAGGGAAGCGCGATGGTGATGGTCATGCGGCTGCCCTTTCGGTTTCGATGCGGTCGAGCCAGAAGGAGAAGCCGACGGCCGGAATGCGGTCGGTTGCGCCGAGGAAGGTCAGGAGCTTATCGAAGCGGCCGCCGCCGGCCAGAACCGCGCTCGATCCCTCTACCGTCACCTCGAAGACGAGACCGGTGTAATAATCGAGCGGCCGTCCGAAGGCGGCGCGGTAGTCGAGGCAGGACAGATCGACGCCGGCATCGGCAAGGGCGCCGACGCGGCCGTTGAAGCGGGAGAGTGCATTGCCGAGCTTCAGGCCGGCGGCATCGGCAAAACCGGCCAGCGCCGCCGACGCATTGACGAGCGGGACGTCGAGCGACAAAAACTCTTCCAGCACGTGGAAGGCGGCATCGTCGAGACGCGTTTCGGACAGGATGAGCTTTTCCTTGAGCCGCCGGGCAATCTCCAGCGGCGAGCGGCTGGCATTGGTCGAATAGCCCGTCGTCTGCATTTCCTGCTCGAGATGGGCGACCAGCGCCTGCTCGTCGCCTGATGCGACAAGCTTTGCGATATCGTCGTCCAGCCCGGTGACGAATTGCGGGCTGACGAGACCGGCCAGCAGGGCTTCCAGCTGCGTCATGTTGCCGAAGGCGTGGATCAGCCGCTTCTGCCAGCCGAGCGGCAGGCCGAGCGCCTGAACGACCGCCTCGAACACCGCCTGGTCGCCGAGCGTCACCGACAGGCGCCGGCCCGGCAGCAGGCGGGCGAGAATGCCGGTGGCATCGCCGATGGCGCGGGCGTCAGCGCTCGGTATGTTGATATCGCCGAGATCCTCGATGCCGGCCTGGTAGAATTCATTGGCGCCGTCGCGGCGCTGGCGGAAGACCTCGCCGAGATAGGCGTAACGCTTCGGCGTGCCGGTCGCCGTTTCGATGTGGCGCAGACAGACCGGAATGGTGAATTCGGGGCGCAGGCAGAGGCTGGCGCCGGTTTCGCTCTCGGTCATGAAGATACGGCGGCGCAGATCCTCGCCGGCGATGTCGAGGAACGGCTCGGCCGGCTGGATGACCGGCGTATCGATGCGCTCGGCCTTGCGGGCGTCAAATTCGGCAAGCAGCTCGGCGGAGAATTCGGGGAGGTTGATCAGGGGCATGATGTCGCTCCTGGGAAAAGTCCCCTCCCCAACCCCTCCCCACAAGGGGGAGGGACTAACTCGCGGCGATCGTCGAACCAAATCGAGAGGACCTCCGATGAAGCAAATGTTGAGTTGGGCACAGCGGCGCCAAGTAAAGCCCCTCCCCCCTGTGGGGAGGGGTTGGGGAGGGGTTTATTGCGCATCGCCCGCCCTCTTCCGATCTTCCGCCTGCGCCGCAAGGATCTCCCTCACCTTGGCGACGAGGTCGGCCTCCGGCACCGTTTCCTGCGCCACGCGGGCTTCGCGCCAGCTGGCATTGTCCTCGATCTCGCCGGACAGCCGTTTGCCCTCGATCAGATCCTTGATCTGCACGACGCCGGTTGCGCGTTCGTCGCCGCCCTGGATGATGGCGACGGGGCAGCCGCGGCGATCGGCGTATTTCAGCTGGTTGCCGAATTTCTTCCAGTTGCCCTGGAACATCTCGGCGCGGATGCCGGCGGCGCGCAGCTCCTGCGTCATCTTCTGATAGCGGCCCATCGCCTCGACATCGCCGTCCATGACGGTCACCAGCACCGGCTCGATCACGTCGCTGGCGCCGAGCTTGCCGAGGTTCTTCAGAGCCGTCATCAACCTGGAGACACCGATCGAAAAGCCCGTCGCCGGAACCGGCTGGCCCATGAAACGCGAAACCAGGCCATCATAACGGCCGCCGCCGCCGACCGAACCGAAGACGACCTTCTCGCCCTTCTCGTTGGTGACGTCGAAGCTCAGCTCGGCCTCATAGACCGGGCCGGTATAATATTCGAGGCCGCGCACGACGGAGGGATCGATCTTGATGCGGTCGGACTGATAGCCGGCGCTCTTCACCAGCGCGCCGATGAAATTCAGTTCCTCGACGCCTTCGCCGCCCTTCGACGTTCCGGCAACGAGTTCGGCGAGCTGGGCAGCGCTTTCGGCATAGTCCTTGATGCCGACGAAGAACAGCACCTTGTCGATCTGCGCCTGGTCGAGGCCGGCGCCCTTGGTGAAGTCGCCGGATTCATCCTTGCGGCCGGCGCCGAGCAGCAGGGCCACACCTTCGGGGCCGAACTTGTCGAGTTTGTCGATGGCGCGCAGCACGTTGAGCCGCTGGCCGGCCTTGTCGTCGCCGCCGAGGCCGATCGCCTCGAGCACACCGTCGAGAACCTTGCGGTTGTTGACGCGGATGACGTAGTCGCCGCGCTTGATGCCGAGGGCTTCAAGCGTATCGGCCATCATCATGCACATTTCGGCATCGGCCTGGACGCCCGGCGCGCCGACGGTATCGGCATCGAACTGCATGAATTGGCGGAAACGGCCGGGCCCCGGCTTCTCGTTGCGGAAGACGTAACCGGCACGATAGGTGCGATAGGGAAGCTGGATCTCGTTGAAATTCTCGGCGACATGGCGGGCAAGCGGCGCCGTCAGGTCGTAACGCAGAGACATCCACTGCTCGTCCTCATCCTGCAGCGAGAAGACGCCCTCGTTCGGCCGGTCGCTGTCGGGCAGGAACTTGCCGAGCGCATCGGTATATTCGAACAGCGGCGTTTCCACGGGGTCGAAACCATAATGCTCATAGACTTCCCGGATCTTTGCCGTCATCTCGTTGACGGCGCGGATATCGCCGGCCGTCCGGTCGACGAAGCCGCGCGGCAGGCGGGCCTTGAGCTTTTGCGGTTTCTTCTGCTTGTCGTTCATTTCCGGGAATTCCGCTGACTGTGACAGTGGCGGTGTCCTAGCGGATTGGGCGGGGAGCGGCAAGGGCGCAGGGGTCTTGATGTTTGCAGCGCCGCGCGTCTTTTCAGACGCGCAAAGGACGCTGCAGAACTTTGAACTACTACTGCATAATTCCTTAAATCGATTCCGATTTAAGGAATTATGCAGTGGGCCCAGAATCGATGGAACGAGGGTATCCATCCGAAATACGGGATATGCATCATGATCGCTGAAGCGCTTCTCTATGCCGCGACATGGCCGCTGACCGGCAAGCCGCATCGAAAGTTCGTCCGCTATTCCGTCAATCTCTGGTCGCGGGCCGGGCGGTGTGCCGCCGAATGGGCCGAACATGAGGAGATGAGCCGGAATGCGATCCGTGCGGCGACGGCCGATCTCAGGCAGAAGCGGACCGCCGTGGTGCTCGGCTCCGGCCTACTGCGCGACGTGCCGATCGAGGAACTGGCGCGAGCGTTCGACACCGTCGTTCTGGTCGATCTCGTCCATCTCGCCTCGGTGCGGCTATCGGCCAAGGCCCATCGCAATATCCGGCTGATCGAGCGCGATCTTTCCGGCTATGACGAGCTCGCGGCCGGCAGAGAGCCCGAACCGCTCGGCTTCCTGCGCTCGGTGCCCTATCTCGATTTCGTGGTTTCGGCCAATCTCCTATCGCAGATCGGCCGGGGCGTGAAACGGCGCTACGAAGCCGAGGCCGCCGGAATGCCTGCCGACACGGTGGAAAGGCTGATCGGAGCGCATCTGACCGGCCTCTCGGGACTTCCCTGCCGCCATTGCCTGGTGACCGACATCGCCTATGCCGTCATCGACCGCAACGGCAGGACGCATGAGGAGGCCGACCTGCTGCATGGCGTTTCGCCGCCGCCGGCCAAGGCCGCCTGGACATGGCCGGTTGCGCCGCTCGGCGAGGAGAGCCGGGATTACAAGATCGAGCACAAGGTGATTGCCGCCTGGTGAGAGGATGACGGTGCAGTCACCGAATGTTCACCGTCATCCGGATTGGCTTACAGCCGACATCCACTTATATGAAACACCATGCGCACGCTCGCTCTCATCACGATGGTTCTCGGCTGGCTGGTCTACAGCGCCATGTCCGCATGGGCGGGCTGTCCGACATGTGCGTCGATGAATGCGCCGGTCGCCGCCGAGGCCGGCAGCATGCACCATGAGATGGGCGGCATGGAAATGTCCGACGGGGCCATGCCCGAGGGGGTAGCCAAAACTGCTCCCATGAAAGACCCCTGCGCCACCGGCGATTCCGCGCATATGCCGCTTTGCAGCGCTTGTCTGCTGCTGCCGCCGGCCATCATGGTCGTCGACAGCGCAAGATCTGCTTTCGCCTATCCGACCCCGGCGCTGGCCCGCGCCCTCGATAACGATCGCCCCGCTCCGCAGGCTCCCCCTCCTCGCCTGTCCTGACACCATGCTTACGCATTGAGAAGCGAGCGGCCTCCGTCGCCCGCAAACCTATTGTCAGACAGAGGAAGGACCTCTCATGTCTCTGAAAATCATCACGCTTACCGCAATGCTCGCCATTGCCGGACCCGCCTTTGCCGAAGACATGTCCATGGACATGAGCAAGCCGATGGGCAGCCACGATGCCGCAAGCCAGGCCTTGGGCGAGGCGAACGACAAGATGCACAAGGATATGATGATCGACTATAGCGGCGATCCCGATGTCGATTTCGTCCGTGGCATGATCCCGCACCATCAAGGTGCGATCGATATGGCGAAAGTCGAGCTTCAATACGGCAAGGATCCCGAAATCCGTAAGCTCGCCGAAGCCGTGATCAAGGCGCAGGAGGCGGAGATCGCCGAGATGAACGCCTGGCTCAAGGCCCACGGCAAGTAATCGATCGCTCGCGAAACTCCTCCTTCGTGATGCTCGGGCTTGTGCCCATGCATCCGCAACCGGTGCATATCAGGCACAAGGCCACGGCTGTCCGGGGTTTGTGCCCCTCACCCTAACCCTCTCCCCGTAAGAACGGGGAGAGGGGACGTGCCCTGCGAGAGGTAGGAGGGGGAACCGAGAGGTTGCGGCATGCCCCCTTCTCCCCGCGAGCGGGGAGAAGGTGCCGGCAGGCGGTTGAGGGGCCGCTCTCGGCGATCTCTCGGCACGAGTGCAGTGATCTCAGTCCTTCGGCTCGAAGTCCGCGGGCCGGCGGCCGGCGCCCTGCCGCGCCAGCATCCAGCCCGGATATTCGGGGGCAAGGGCGCTCACCTCGTCGAGCCGCTTCATATCCTCGTCGTCGAGCTTCAGCTTGACGGCGGCGAGGTTCTGGTCGAGCTGGTCGACACGCTTGGCGCCGATGATGACAGTAGTGACGAAAGGCTTGGCGAGAATATAGGCGAGCGCGACGGTGGCGACGCTGGCGCCATGCTTTTCGGCAACCTCGCGCATGACGGCGACGCAGGCCCAGGCCTTGTCCTTGTCGACCGGCGGGAAATCGAAACTGGCGCGGCGACCCTCGCCGTTGCCGGGCGCGCCGGGGCCGTATTTGCCGGACAAGAGGCCGCCGGCGAGCGGCGACCAGACCATCAGGCCGAGCTTTTCCTCCTGCATCATCGGCACGATGTCACGTTCGAGATCGCGGCCGGCGATGGAATAATAGGCCTGCACCGTTTCGAAGCGGGCGAAGCCGCGCCGTTCGGAGAGACCGAGCGCCTTGGAAATACGCCAGGCCTGCCAATTGGAGACGCCGATATAGCGGACAAGGCCACGCGAAACGAGATCGTCGAGGGCACGCAGTGTCTCCTCGATCGGCGTGACCGTATCGGTCGCATGGATCTGGTAGAGGTCGATATGGTCCGTCTGCAGCCGCTTGAGGCTCGCCTCGACGGAATCCATGATATGGCCGCGCGAGGCGCCGCGGTCGTTCGGCTTGTCGCCCATGACGCCATAGACCTTGGTGGCGATGACGACGTCCTTGCGCGGCACGTCGAGGTTCTTCAGCGCCTGGCCGAGCAGCCTTTCGGATTCGCCGGATGAATAGACGTCGGCCGTGTCGATGAAATTGACGCCTGACGCCAGCGAGCGCTCGACGATCCGGTCGGCGGCATTCTGGTCGACATCGGCGATGGCGCCCCACATGCTGCCCGGCTGGGCCTCGCCGAAGGTCATCGTGCCCAGGCAGATTTCCGAGACGAAAAGTCCCGTATTTCCGAGTTGATTGTAACGCATGGTCGAAAAAATCCTTTGTGTCTGCCGCAAGAGGGGCTTGCGAACGGAAGAACTTCATTTTTTGATTATTGGCCTGCGCGCGACAGGCACAGCCGTGGCTGGCTGCAGGGTGAGGCCAATTCGATGTAGTGCGACGGCGGCGCTTTTCAACGCCACAGCTTGCCGCACCGCAGGCCGACGCCCTTGTCTCGACACAGGGCGGCGATAGATTGCCGGCCATAGTTCAAGAGGTGCGCATGTGACGACGCGAGCACTGACGACGATCGGCTTCGATGCCGACGATACGCTTTGGCAGAACGAACAATATTACCGACTGACGGAAGCGCATTTTACCAAGCTTCTTGCCGATTTCGCCGAAGGACCGAAGATTTCCGACCGGCTGCTGGAAGCCGAGAAACGCAACCTTCGCCACTACGGATTCGGCATCAAGGGCTTCACGCTGTCGATGATCGAGACGGCGATCGAGATTACCGAAGGCAAGGTGCCGGCCAGCGTCATCGCCAAGATCCTCGATACCGGCCGCGACCTGCTGTCCCACCCGGTCGAGACCATGCCGCATGCGCGCGACACGCTGGAGGCGCTTGCCGGCAAATATCTGCTCGTCATGATCACCAAGGGCGATCTTTTCGACCAGGAGCGCAAGCTTGCCCAATCCGGCCTCGGCGACTTCTTCGATGCGGTCGAGATCGTTTCCGACAAGACCGCCGTCACCTATCGCCGCATCTTCGCCAAGGTCGGTGACGGACCGGAGCGGGCGATGATGGTCGGCAATTCACTGAAATCGGATATCGTGCCGGCGATTGCGGCCGGCAGCTACGGCGTCTTCGTGCCGCACGAACTCACCTGGGTGCTGGAACATGTGGACGAACCGACGGAAGCGCCGCGTTTCCGCAAGATCGGCCATCTCGGCGAATTGCGCGAGCTGATCGACCGGCTGGCATAGGCGGCCGGCCGATCGATGCCGGCCGTACGGCCCTGCCCTAAAGCGTGTCGCGATCTTTCAGATTCGCTTGGCACGCTTTAGGTCTTTATTTTCTCGCATGTCTTTATCGCAAAACCGCTGCACACTTTTGCGAGACATGCTCTATTGCGGCTTGGGCGGCGCCTTCGGAAACAGCGACGGCTGCTCCGGCTCGGCCGGCGGTTTCGGCTGCGACGGGGCGGCCGTCAGCGGTTCGATCAGGATGCTGAAGGGGGCGCCGAGGCCGCGGCGCGGCGAGACCTTGGAATAATAGGGGCGCAGCAGCCAGGTGGTATTTTCCTTCGCCGTCGTCTGAAAATTCATGCCGTCCTCGTCGGTGCCGAAGAAAGCTTCGTCATCGGGCTTCGACAGGTCGAAAATCGCCAGGAAGGCGAACTTGCTCTTGGTGGCAAAGCTGATCTTGATGTGCTGGCCGGCGCGCACCGGCAGTGTGTAGACATGGCTGTTGCCGAATTTCGTCCAGCCCTTCAGTTGCATGGTGACGGCGGGGAATTGCAGCTTCTCCAGCTTCTCGCCGGGATCGAGCTGCGGCGTCTGCGCCACGGCTGAGATCGGCAGGAAGAACAGGGCGAGGGCAGCAATCGATGTTTTCACGGACAGATCTTTCATGGTCGAACCAGGACGGCGCGCATCGCCTCCACCTCGGGCCGGCAGAAGCAGCCCTCCAGATGATCGTTGACGAGGCCCATCGCCTGCATGAAAGCATAAACTGTGGTCGGGCCGACAAAGGTCCAGCCGCGCTTCTTCAGATCCTTCGAAATGACCACCGAGGTCGGCGTCGTCGGATTGGCGAGGATATGGTCGCGATCGACCACGGTCGGCCGCTCGTTGTGGCCGGGTTCGTAGCCCCAGAAATAATGGGCGAGCGAACCGAATTCGTCCCGGAGCGCGATGGCGCGCCTGGCATTGTTGATGGTCGAGACGATCTTGCCGCGATGGCGGATGATGCCGGCATCGGCAAGGCAGCGATCGACATCCGCTTCGCCGAAATGCGCCACCTTATCGAAGTCGAAGCCGGCAAAGGCGGCGCGGAAATTCTCCCGCTTGCGCAGGATGGTCAGCCAGGACAGGCCGGATTGGAAGCCTTCGAGACAGATCTTTTCGAAGAGGCGGATGTCGTTGGTAACGGGGCGGCCCCATTCCTCGTCATGATATTTGAGATAATCGGGCAGATTGGCGTGCCAGTGGCAACGGCTCCTGCCGTCCTCGCCGATGATGATGCCTGTCTCGCTCATGATCCTTCATTCTGCCGGGGTCCGTTTCGTTTTCCGGTCATGATTCCGGCTTTACCATTTGCAAACCGTCTTTCCAAACCGAACGGTAACCCTGACGAAAAGTTTATCCGATCGGTCGGCCTTTCAGAAATCGATCTTTACCATTCGCTGGCGGATCAGGTGGCAGCGTCCTTGCGAGCGGACCTGTCGCGCCCGCGCATTTCGGCCATTTGTAGAGAGTTCGTCCGATGATGAAACCGCTTGTTCTTGCCGCAGCCCTCTTCGGCGCCTTCTCCACGGCCGCCCTTGCCGACGACCGCTACGCCACCCGCCCGCCTGTCGTGCTCAGCCCCGATCTGACGGCGCCATGGATCAACCAGCTCGGCGGCAAGGTTCGCCCGGTGGTCTACCAGCGGCCGGTCGTCCAGCCGCAGCAGCGCGGCCTTTTCCAGCGCCGCGTCGTCCGCCAGGCGCCGCGGCCGGCACCGCAGACCGTCTCGGTGATCAATCCGGGTATTCCGGCGATCCGCCATCCGATCGAGCCGCAATTCCTGCCGCAGATGGTCGACTACGACACCCAGGAAAAGCCTGGCACGATCGTCATCGATACCAATAATCGCTTTCTCTATCTGGTGATGGAGGGCGGCAAGGCGCGGCGCTACGGCGTCGGCGTCGGCAAGCCCGGCTTCGAATGGGCCGGCGCCCACAAGATCACCCGCAAGCAGGAATGGCCGGACTGGACGCCGCCTTCCGAGATGATCAGCCGCGAAGCCGCCAAGGGCCATTACCTGCCGGCGCGCATGGATGGCGGCCCGGAAAATCCGCTCGGCGCCCGCGCCATGTATCTCGGCTCGACGCTCTACCGCATCCACGGCACCAACGCACCCTGGTCGATCGGCAGCGCCGTCTCCTCCGGCTGCATCCGGTTGCGCAACGAAGATGTCGTCGATCTCTATGACCGCGTCAGCGTTGGGACCCGCGTCATCGTCATGTAACGGCACATACATTATCTTGGAAGCCGCAAGAACAGGCGGTTTCCTCTCCCGAAATTGCTTTATCCGGCCGGGCCGATCTTGAATCGGGCAGAAGTTCATGTAGCTTCAGGCAAATTTGCTTGAGGGGAATCGATCATGATCAAATTGATGCCAGGTCTGGCTGCGGCTGGACTTGTTCTGTCCTTGATGTCCACGTCCGTCTTTGCAGCGCCGGCCGGCTCCGACAACACGCAGCGCCCGGCTCAGGTCGTGCGCGTGGCGCAGATGCCGAAATATGTGAAGCCGCAGTTCAAGCGCAAGAAAGTGCGCCTCGTGACGACGGAAGCGGCCGGCACCGTCATCATCGATACCAACAACAAATATCTCTATCTCGTCGAAGGCAACAACCGCGCCACCCGCTACGGCATCGGCGTCGGCCGTGACGGCTTCGGCTGGTCGGGTATCGTCAAGATCGGCCGCAAGGCCGAATGGCCAAGCTGGACGCCGCCGGCCGAAATGCGCCGCCGCGAAGCTGCCAAAGGCCACATCATTCCCGCTTTCCAGGAAGGCGGCGAGGACAATCCGCTCGGCGCCCGCGCCATGTATCTCTACCAGGGCGGCCGCGATACCATCTTCCGCATCCACGGCACCAACCAACCTTGGACGATCGGCCTCAACATGTCTTCCGGCTGCATCCGCATGATGAACCAGGACGTGATGCATCTTTACGATCGCGCCGCCGTCGGCACCAAGGTGATCGTCATCGGCCCCGGCAATAAGCAGGGCAAGGTGGCGTTCGAGGACAGGGGTATCGACGTGCTGCGCACCATGTTCGGCGGCTGAGCAACACTTGCGAAAAAATCGAAAGGCGCATTTTGACGCGCCCTTTCTTTTCCTTAGACTTTATGGCGGAAAGCTGGCACTGGTGCCTAAGAGTCGACATATTTGCAATATCGGGGCTATTCAATGACATATGCGCTGCGTTCCTCCGCTTCCCTGCTTGCGGGCATCGCGCTTTTCACCATCTGTTCGGCAGCCTCCGCCTCGGCGGAAGACCTGGAATTTTCCATTTACGGCGGCTACCAGACGGCGCCGCACAGCGGCGTCGACGTCTCCGACGGCACGAGTTTCACCGCCGGCTGGGAGGGCAAGTCCTTCGGCGCGCCGCCCTATTACGGCGCTCGCGTCACCTGGTGGCTCGAGGATTTCAACAAGCCGAACTGGGGTGTCTCACTCGACTTCACCCATGACAAGGTCTATGCCGACGACGACACGCTCGCCAAGGCCGGCTGGTCGCATTTCGAATTCACCGACGGCCTGAACCTGCTCACTGTGAACGGTCTCTATCGCTTCCAGGATCCGGCTCGCCGCTGGACGCCCTATCTCGGCGCCGGTATCGGCGTGAACATTCCGCATGTCGAAGTGATTCGCCCCGAAGGCAAGACCTGGGCTTATGAATTCGGCGGCGTGACACTGCAGGCGCAGGCTGGCGTCGACTTCAAGATGACCGAGCGCTGGTCGACCTTCGTCGAATACAAGGGCACCTATTCGCGCGTCGACGTTCCGATCGACAGCGGCGACCGCCTGAAGACCAACATCTTCACGAATGCCGTCAACGTCGGCGTCTCGTTCCACTGGTAATGAATTGAATTTCGGCTGCGTTAGAGCATTTCCGCTTTCTTCGAATCGCGGGAATGCTCTCTTTGCTTTCGCGCAATTCCCGGCAAAAGCGCTTCACGCTTTGCCTGGCAAAACCGCGGCACACTTTTGCTGGAATTGCTTTATTTCGTGCCGCAGCTGACCCTGCCCTCGGCGGCGTAAGGTTTGCTGCCGCCCTCTATCGTCAGGGAATAGGTGCCGCTGAAATTTGCCGAAGGCTTGCCGCGCACGCCGGCGACCACCACCAGATCGAGCGTTGCCCCTTCGGTATCGTCACCGCCGCCATCAAAGACTTCCAGGAGCAGCTCGCCATCGCGCGCCCAGTGGTTGCTCAGATGCTGCGATTCGAACACGCGTTTTGCGAAGGCCGGCGCTTGCGCGGAATCCTTGACAATAAGCGCGCCGCGGAAATGGTTGAGCCTGTGGCCGGCATCGCTCGCGAAACCGCTTTCGAGGGTAAAACGCGCTTGCGCGTCATCGGCGGAACAGAATAAGCGGCTGTCGGCATGGGCCGCGCCCGCCGCCGCGAGCAGTCCCGCAAGTATAATCATTCCCCGCCACATCGCCCGACCTCCCGAGAGCGGCCCGAATGGGCCGGCTGCATTCTCTTCAGCCTAATGGCAAACCTGTTAATTTTTCCGGCATAGCGCCGCCATAGGCCCAATCGAGCAGCTCGACCGTATGCAGGATCGGGATAGCGGTGCCGGTGGCGATCTGGGTGATGCAGCCTATATTGCCGGTGGCGATGATGTCGGCCTTGGTCGCTTCGATATTCCTGACCTTGCGTGCCTTCAGCGCAGCCGAGATCTCCGGCTGCATGATGTTGTAGGTGCCGGCCGAGCCGCAGCAGAGATGACCTTCGGCCGGATCGCGCACTGTAAAGCCTGCCGCTTTCAGCAAGGATTTCGGCGCAAGGGTGATGCGCTGGCCGTGCTGCATCGAACAGGCGGAATGATAGGCGACCGTAATGCCCCTCGGCATATGGGCCGGCAGCTCGAGGGTCGCCAGATATTCGGTGATATCTTTTGCCAGTGCCGAGACCCTGGCCGCCTTTGCCGCATAGGCGGGGTCGAGGCGCAGCATGTGGCCGTAATCCTTGATCGTCGTGCCGCAGCCCGAAGCGGTGATGATGATCGCATCGAGCCCCTGCGTCTCGATTTCGCGCGTCCATATGTCGACGTTGATCCGCGCACTTTCGAGCGCCTGTTCGGCGCGGCCCATGTGGTGAACCAGCGAGCCGCAGCAGACCTCGCCTTCCGGCGCCACGACCTCGATACCGAGCCGCGTCAGGAGCCGGATCGCCGCCGCGTTGATGCCGGGATCAAGCACCGGCTGGGCGCAGCCGGAAAGGATCGCCACTCGGCCACGCCGCTCCGCCTCGGGCGGGTAGCTGCCGGGTTTTGCAAAGTCCGACGCGGCCGGCAGGCGCCGCGGCGCCAGCGCCAGCATGGCGGCAAAGGGTTTGAGTGCCGCCCCGCGCATCAGGCCGGCGAAGGGGCGGCCAAGACGGGCGAGACGGAGCGCCAGGCGGAAACGGCCGGGATAGGGCAGCACGGCCGCCAGGAGGGCGCGCGTCAGCCGGTTCATCAGCGGGCGCCTGTAGGTCTTTTCGATATGGGCGCGGGCGTGATCGACCAGATGCATATAGTCGACACCCGAGGGACAGGTGGTGACGCAGGCAAGGCAGGAGAGACAGCGGTCGATATGTGTGACGACCTCGGCATCGGCGGGCCGGCCGTTTTCCAGCATGTCCTTGATCAGATAGATGCGGCCGCGCGGACTGTCGAGCTCGTTGCCGAGCGTCACATAGGTGGGACAGGTGGCGGTACAGAAGCCGCAATGGACGCATTTGCGCAGGATCTGCTCGGATTCGGCGACATGGGGGTCGAGGAGCTGGGCGGGGGTGAAGTTGGTTTGCATTTACGCGGCCTCCGGTGCCCCCTTCGCCCCAGCGGGGGTCCGAAGGACGGGTCGAGACCCGTGGCTCGACCCGGGTGGGTGCCCGAAGGGCGGATGAGGGGGCCGCACCCGGGACAAAAGCGAGAAGACGACAGACTGCATGCCGTGTGGCCCCCTCATCTGACCCTTCGGGCCACCTTCTCCCCGCTGGGGCGAAGGGGGAGCAAGAGGCACCCTTGTGCAATCCATCGAGCGTGGACAGTCGGCAACAAGCATCTGCTCACCCCATTTTCCCCGGATTCAATATCCCCGCCGGATCGAACTTCTCCTTCACCCGCCGCGACAGCATCGCCACCGCCTCGGGCTCCGGATGAAAGGCGGCGGTCGCCGCCCTTGCCGCAGCGGAGGCGCGGATCAGTGTAGCATGGCCGCCGCCCAGCACCTTGATGAAGCGGCGGACCATCTCAGCCTCCGGCTCCGCCTCCATGCGCATCCAGACGAGGCCGCCTTGCCAATCATAAAAGGCATCGACGCCGGCTTCGAGACGGAGCGCTGCGACGAGCTGATGGCCGGTGCCGGGGGCGACCGAGACGCGCCAGACCGGCCGCGCCGTGCCGTCGGCATAAGGCAGCACATCGCGGATTTCCCGCCAAAGCCTCTGGCTTTCCCTCCCATCCAGCTGCGTGACCGTGGCGAAGGCGGACATTGCCGCCGCAAGTTTTTCGACGCGCACGTCGACAGAGCCAGCCAAGCCCTCGATGCGCAGAACTGTGGCCTCGCCCTCGGGCAGTTTGCCGGCGAGGAATTTCCACGTCACCGTCAAAGGCAGATGGGCCGCACCCGAGACTTCGACCGGCAGCGCCATCGCCGTCGCCATGGCGCTGGCCGCTTCGGCATCGTTGAGGCCCGAGAGAACCACCGTGCGTTCCGTCTTCGGGCGCGGCGGCACGCGGAAGGTGACTTCGGTCAGAAAACCCAGCGTGCCGTGCGAACCGGCGATCAGCTTGACGAGATCGAGGCCGGTGACATTCTTCATCACCCGACCGCCGGCCTTGATGATCTCGCCGCTGCCGTTGACGAAGCGCACGCCGAGCAAACTGTCGCGGGCAGCGCCCGCAATGAGGCGGCGCGGGCCAGAGACATTGGCGGCAAAGACGCCGCCGATGGTCGGCTCGCCAGACCTGACCATAACGGGGCGATGATCCATCGGCTCGAAGGCAAGCATCTGGCTATTTTCGGACAGCGCCGCCTCGACCTCGGCAAGCGGCGTACCCGAACGGGCTGTCATGACCATCTCGCCGGGATTGTAGGCGATGATGCCGGAAAGCCTGGTCGATCGCAGCCGGTCTTCGGCTGCAACGGCATTGCCGAAACCCGAGCGCGTATCGCCGCCGCAGATCGCGAGTGGCCGGTTCATCTCCCGATGTGCGCGGACGATCGCCGCCGCCTGTTCCTCGCTCGTCGGCATCAGATCGATCATGCGGCGGGGCGTCCTTCCAGCGGAAAGACCTTCGACGGGTTGAGCAGCCAGCCCGGATCGAAGGCAGCGCGCACCGCCATCTGCTGGGCGAGATCGGCCTCCGAATACTGGTGCCGCATCAGGTCACGCTTTTCGATGCCGACACCATGCTCGCCGGTCAGGCAGCCGCCGGCATCGACGCAGAGCCTGAGGATATCGTTGCCGGCGGCTTCGGCACGGGCGGCATCCTGCGGATCGTTGGCGTTGAAGAGGATCAGCGGATGCATGTTGCCATCACCGGCATGGAAGACATTGGCGACACGCAGGCCGTAATGATCGACGATCTCGGCGGTCTTCTTCAAGACGTGCGACAGCTGGCTGAGCGGCACGGTGCCGTCCATGCAGATATAATCGGCGATGCGGCCGGTGGCGCCGAAGGCGGATTTGCGGCCTTTCCAGATCAACGCCGCTTCGGTGGCCGACTGGCATTCGCGCACGGTCTTGACGCCGTGCCTGCGGGCGATGTCGACCACGTCCTTCAGCATGGCGTCCATCTCCGCCTCCGATCCCTCGACCTCGACGATCAGCAGCGCGCCGACATCGAGGGGATAGCCGGCATGGGCGAAGGCCTCGCAGATCTCGATCGCCGGCTTGTCCATGAATTCGATCGCAACGGGGATGATGCCGGCGGCAATGACATCAGCGACACAGGCGCCGGCCTCTTCCGAACTCTCGAAGCCGAAGAGCACCGGGCGCGCGCCTTCGGGCTTGGCGATCAGCCGCACGGTCGCCTCGGTGACGATGCCGAGCTGGCCTTCATGGCCGCAGACGAGACCGAGCAGATCATAACCGGGCGCATCCAGCGCCTTGCCGCCGAGCTCGATCACCGTGCCGTCGACCAGCACCATCCTGACGCCGAGCAGATTGTTGGTGGTGACCCCGTATTTCAGACAGTGGGCGCCGCCGGAATTCATGCCGATATTGCCGCCGATGGTGCAAGCAAGCTGCGAACTCGGATCGGGCGCATAGAAAAACCCGTCGGCTGCGACAGCGTCGGAAATATTAAGATTGGTCACGCCCGCCTGCACCACGGCGACGCGGTTCGGCAGATCGATCTCGAGGATGCGGTTCATCTTCGACAGGCCGAGCACGACGGCATCCTCCTGCGGAATGGCGCCGCCGGAAAGCGAGGTGCCGGCGCCGCGCGGCACGACGGGGACGCCATAGCGGTGGCAATAACGCATGACGGCCGCAACCTCGGCGGTGGTGCGCGGCAGGGCGACGGCGAGCGGCAGGCGGCGATAGGATACGAAGGCATCGGTCTCGAAGGGAACCAGTTCGCGCGCCTCATGAACCAGGCATTCCGGGGCCAACAGATCGGTGAGATCGGCGACGATCTGAGAGCGCCGGGCCAGGACATCGGCGCGGGGCGCAAGAAACGGAATGGCGTCGGACATGGCCTTCTCCCTGGCCTCCCGGAAAGATGACGACGGGAGGACGACGGCGGGAACGGGTGTCGGATCTTGCCTGCCGCCGTGAGATCGGCTTAGCACTTTCCCAATAGGCGCGCAAATGCTAAGCACTTATGCCAAAAGGGGAAAAAGTCAAAAAAAGCTTATGACCAATCTGGGCGATCTCGAAATCTTTGCCAAGGTCGTTTCGACGGGAAGCATGTCGCTTGCCGGGCGCATGCTCGGCTTTTCCCCCGCCGTCGTTTCCAAGCGGATCAAGCGGCTGGAGGACCGGCTCGGCACCCGGCTTTTACAGCGCACGACGCGGCAGATCTCGCTGACGGAAGCCGGCCAGGGTTTCTACGACCGCGTTCTCGGCATCCTTGCCGGGCTGGAAGAGGCGGAATTTTATATTTCCGGCCGCGCGGCGCAGATGCACGGGACGCTGAAGATCTCGGCGCCGACCTCCTTCGGCCGCATGCATATCGCGCCGCACCTGAAAGCCTTCATGCAGGCGCATCCGGAGCTGGCGATCAACCTGGTGCTGACCGACGAATTCAGCGACATTGTCGGCGACGGCTTCGATCTGGCGATCCGTATCGCGGAACTCACCGATTCCAGCCTCGTCGCCCGGCGGCTGGCGCCGGTGCGCCGGCTGCTCTGCGCCTCGCCGGATTATCTCTCGGCACATGGCGCGCCGCGTGACATCGACGATTTGAAACACCATCGCTGCCTGCCGGCACACAATGGCGACAGCTGGCGGCTGAACGGGCCGAATGGGGCGCTCAGCCTGCGGCCGGAAGGCATGCTGGTCACCAATTCCAGCGAAGTGATCCGCGAGGCCGTCATATCAGGCCTCGGGATCGCGCTGCGCTCCACCTGGGATATCGGCGAAGAACTCAAAGCCGGCCGTCTGGTGCAGGTGCTGCCGGCCTATGAGGGCTCGCACAATGTCACGCTGTCGGCCGTCTATCCCAGCCGGCAGTTCCTGCCGGCCAAAGTGCGGCTGTTCATCGACTATCTCACCGAACTTTACGGGCCGGTTCCCTATTGGGAGCGCTGACACTTCAGCACGGCAATCGCCACCATGCCCACGCACGAGACCACGTTCAGCTCTTCGGCGGCTTTGCTGCGATGACGGCCTGAAAGGCACGGACGGCATTGAGAGGCATAGTTACCACATTTGCAAAAATCCTAGTGGAACAATTGATCCCGCCATTGATTAGGAGTCGGGACGAAGCCATATTGTACACCTGTGCAACGTGACGCATTCGAGACAGGACGTGACGGATTTCTGAGCCTGCCCCAGCTCGATTTCCCCTATGAACAGCGATCGAATCGCGTTTCGGATCGTCCTGCAGCTTTTGGATTGCGTAAGCTTTCCGTGATACATGTATATGAGTGATTCCTAACAACCACTGCAAAGGTGACCCGACAATTGACTCTACTCGCCCGATTGGCATCCGATGTGCAACTGATGTTTCGGCGGCCGCCGCGACAGCAATATGGTGCGATCTGTTACCGGGTGAAAAAGAAGAGCGGTGAGGTCGAGGTGCTCTTGATGACGAGCCGCGACACCGGCCGCTGGGTCATCCCCAAGGGCTGGCCGATGAGCGGAAAAAGCGCTCATGAGGTCGCCGCGCAAGAAGCCTTCGAGGAAGCCGGTGTCCGCGGCGTCGCCGAAACGGAGACGCTCGGCGCCTACACCTATTCGAAGGTGCTGCGCGACGGGGTGCAAGTGGTCTGCAAGGTGCAGGTCTATGCGCTCGAAGCCGCCAACATGGCGAAGAACTTCAAGGAAAAAGGCGAGCGCCGCATCGAATGGGTCTCGCTCGACGAAGCGGCCGCGCGCGTGCGCGAGCCGGAGCTGCGCGGCCTTTTCCTCGCCTTCAAGCGGAAGATGACCGACAGGCTCTCGCCCAAAGCGGCAAAGCAGGCTCCAGCGGCGAAACAAATTCCGGCGGAATGAATCCTGCCATCTTGCGCTGCTAGAACAGGATGAATTTAGGCCGGTCGGCCTAAAATATGAATCCTGTTCTACATTAAAGAGTTAGAGCATGATGTCGTCCGAAAATCGCTCACACTTTTCGGCATCATGCTCTAGGAAAGCAGCCCAGACGCAGCTTTGTCCCTGGAAACACGCATGCCGCCACGCCCCGCCGTCCTCACCAAACGCACGCTCGACAAGGACCTCGACAAGATCACCCATGCCGAGGATGCGGCAAAGCACGTCTTGCGGCGGCTGGTGGCGCCTGGCCTCGGACTGATCTTCGTCGGCCTGACGATGATCTTTGCCGGTGTCTATGTGTTCGACCGCCCGGGAGCGATGCTCGTCGTGGCGGCGGCGGCCCTTGCCGGCTACATGGCGATGAATATCGGCGCCAACGACGTGACCAACAATGTCGGTGCCGCCGTCGGTGCGCGCGCCATGACGATGGGCCAGGCACTCATCATCGCCGCGATTTTCGAGGTCCTCGGCGCCACGATCGCCGGCGGCGAGGTCGTCAAGACGATTTCCTCCAACATCGTCGACGCCGTGCAGGTGCCGCAGGCGATACTTGGCTGGATCATGATGGCGGCGCTGATGGCGGCGGCCCTCTGGATCAACCTCGCCACCTGGATGAACGCGCCGGTTTCCACCACCCATGCGATCGTCGGCGCCGTGATCGGCGCCGGCATCTCGGCCGTCGGGACGGAGCCGGTGAACTGGCGGGTCATGCTGGAGATCACCTCGAGCTGGATCACCTCGCCGCTGATCGGCGGGCTGATCGCGGCCGGCCTGCTCTACCTCGTCAAGACCCTCATCATCTATCGCGACGACAAGATCGCGGCGGCTCAGCGCTGGGTGCCGGTGCTGGTCGCGGTGATGGCCGGCGGCTTCATGGCCTATATGGTGCTGCAGCTGTCGCCGCCCGGCCGGTTTCCGTCCTTCACCGTCATCCTGATCGGCATCGGCATCGGGCTGGTCAGCTGGCTTGCCGCCCGGCCGCTCGTCCTCGCCCAGGCGCGGGATCTCGAAAATCGCAACAGCTCGCTGCGGGTGCTGTTCCGGCTGCCGCTGATCGGCTCGGCGGCGCTGCTTTCCTTCGCGCATGGCGCAAACGACGTTTCGAACGCTATCGGGCCGCTTTCGGCGATCGTCCATTCGGTCGGCATCGGCGGCGTCGACGGCGTCGGGCATCCGCCGCTCTGGGTGATGCTGATCGGCGCCTTCGGCATCTCCGTCGGCCTGCTGCTGTTCGGGCCGCGGCTGATCCGGCTGGTCGGCGAGGAGATCACCAAGCTCAATCCAATGCGGGCCTATTGCGTCGCGCTGTCGACCGCGTTCACCGTCATCGTCGCCTCCTGGCTCGGCCTGCCGGTCAGCACCACGCATATCGCCGTCGGCGCCGTCTTCGGCGTCGGCTTCTTCCGCGAATGGTATACGCGCCATTCGAAGCGCCGCATCGCTTATATCCGGCGCAAGGCCGAGAGCTTCGATATCGACGAGCCGGAGGAGCCGAACATCCATGAGCAACGCCGGCGCTATCTCGTGCGCCGCTCGCATTTCATGACGATCGTCGCCGCCTGGATCGTCACCGTGCCGGTCTCGGCAGCGCTTGCCGCCGTGATTTATTGGGCTATGTTCGCGCTCTTCGTCTAAAGCGCGTCGCGATCTTTCAGATTCGCGTGCCGCGCTTTAGGTCTTTGTTTTCCGCATGTCTTTAACGCAAAATCGCTGCACACTTTTGCGAGACATGCTTCGAGACCCTGAGTTTTTCGAATGCGCGCCAATTTTCGCATGCAACGGCTTTTCGTCGACGCGCCGCTTTCTGCCGGCGCCGCCCTCGAGGCGAATGCCGATCAGTTCAACTATCTCGCCAATGTGCTGAGGATGGAGGACGGGGCGGAAATCCTGCTCTTCAACGGCCGCGACGGCGAATGGAAGGCGAGCCTCTCCTTCCCCACGCGCAAACGCATTCAACTGATGGCAATCGAAGAGACGCGGCCGCAGCCGGCACCTTGCGACCTGCATTATCTCTTTGCGCCGCTCAAGGTCGGTCGCATGGATTATCTGGTGCAGAAGGCGGTCGAAATGGGCGCCGGCCTGCTGCAGCCTGTTATGACCCAGCACGTGCAGGGCAAGATCACCAATCTCGACAAGCTGCGCGCCAATGTCGTCGAGGCGGCCGAGCAATGCGGCGTTCTCGGCATTCCCGAGGTGGCCGAACCAGTGAAGCTCTCCGACCTGCTCGACCGTTGGCCGAAGGAGCGCCGCATCATCTATTGCGACGAGGGCGAGGCCGGGCAGAACCCGCTGCCGGTGCTGTCGGCGATCCGGGAAAAGCATCTCGCGCTGCTCGTCGGGCCGGAAGGCGGCTTTTCGGAAGAGGAACGGGGCCGGCTTCGAAGCCTCGATTTCGTCACCGCCATTCCGCTCGGACCACGCATCCTGCGGGCCGATACGGCAGCGGTTGCGGCGCTCGCCGTGGTGCAGGCGGCGATCGGCGACTGGGCCTGACGGCGAAAACGGGTGGACATGGAAATTGCTGCTATTTTTTTGATGCACCGTTGAAAGAATTTCACTTGCAACATACGTGGCTTGGGTCCTAATCACCCTTCCAGCTGCCCGGCCCCCTGGGCGCCTTTTTCAATACAGGTACCCCGCATGGCCCGCGACACTACCGACCAGACGCCGCTCTCTTCGGTCCAGGATCTGACCGATTACATCGCCGCGGGCAACAAGCCGCGGGAGCGCTTCCGGATCGGCACCGAACACGAGAAATTCGCCTTCTTCCGCGCCGACAACAGCCCGGTTCCCTATTTCGGCGATGCCAGCATTTCGGCCCTGCTCACCGGCCTGCAGGAAAAGAGCGGCTGGGAGCCGATCATGGACGGCGGCAACATCATTGGCCTGGCCGAACAGAGCGGCATGGGCGCCATCTCGATCGAGCCCGGCGGCCAGTTCGAACTCTCCGGCGCGCCGCTGGAGACGCTCCACGAAACCTGCAGGGAATCGAACCAGCACCTGGCGACGCTGCGCGAAATCGCCGAACCGATGGGCATCCGCTTCCTCGGCATCGGCGGCAGCCCGAAATGGACCTATGCGCAAACGCCGCAAATGCCGAAATCGCGCTACGAGATCATGACCCGCTACATGCCGAAAGTCGGCAGCAAGGGTCTCGACATGATGTACCGCACCTGCACGATCCAGGTGAACCTCGATTTCTCCTCGGAAGCCGATATGCGCCAGAAGATGCGCGTCTCGATGAAGCTGCAATCCTTGGCGACCGCGCTCTTTGCATCCTCGCCCTTCACCGAGGGCAAGCCGAACGGGCTGCTCTCCTGGCGCGGCGATATCTGGCGCGATACCGACAACCGGCGCTCGGGCCTGCTCGATTTCACCTTCCGCGACGATTTCGGCTTCCGCGACTATGCCGAGTGGGCGCTCGACGTGCCGATGTATTTCATCGTCCGCGACGGCCGCTATCACGATTGCACCCATGTCACCTTCCGCCAGTTCATGAACGGCGCGCTGAAGGGCGAGGTCGCCGACCCGGCGCCGACGATGGGCGACTGGACGAACCATCTTTCGACGCTCTTTCCCGACGTCAGGCTGAAGCGTTTCCTCGAAATGCGCGGCGCCGACGGCGGCCCGTGGCGGCGCATCTGTGCCTTGCCGGCCTTCTGGGTCGGCCTGCTCTACGATGATGCGGCCCTTCAGGCTGCCGACGAACTGACCAAGGATTGGAGCTTTGCCGAGATCGCTGCCCTGCGCGACGCCGTCCCCGCCGAAGGGCTGAAGGCTCAGTTTCGCGGGCATGCGCTGCTCGACGTGGCGCGCGAGGTGGTCGGCATATCGAGAACCGGCCTCAAGACGCGCGGCAAGCTTAACCGCGAAGGCCAGGACGAAAGCATCTTCCTGGCGCCGCTCGACGAGGTGCTCGCCAAGAAGGCGACGCTCGCCGAGGATCTGCTGTCGCTCTATCACGGCCGCTGGAACGGCTCCGTCGAACCGGTCTTCGAGGACTATCAGTACTGAGTCGCTATTTTCGACCGTCTCCGAGCAGCGGAAGCTGTCGCAGCATATCCCTGATGATCAGCGCGTCCCAGGGCAGATGTTCGGTGATCCCCAGCCCCACGACCTCGACCTGAGCGGCGACATCGTTCAGCAGGCGGATGACGTGCGGGATCGTCATTCGTCCGCGCGCCACCCCTGAAAAAGCGTCCGGAGCGATATTGGGCATGGTGAAGTTGAGCGAGCGAAACTGCGACGGGTCTATGACATCAAGGTCGAAATGGATTGCGACGTGCCTGGCGCCAGTTGATCGCAGCCAATCGAGCACGGGTTCGCTGTCTTCGGCCAGTTGAGACGGCGTTGCCATGCGAAGCCCGAGCCTCTGGACGATCTGCCATTCCACCGGCGACATGTCGTAGAGGCCGGCATACATGACATTTTGAGGCTTGATCGGCCGGCCCACCCTGTCGGCAAAATCGGGATCACCCTCGCCCATGAGATTTCCAAGCACCATCGCATGGGCATGCGCGGCGTGCTCGGGCGTGACAACGTCGGGATGGGCGTCCACCCAGAGAACGGCCAGATCGCCCCCATAGCGTTGGTTGAGATAGGCAAACGGGGCGAGATCGACCAGGCAATCGCCGCCGAGCACCACGACCTTATCAGGCGCGTGCCTCTTCAGGATTTGCTCGGCAGAATCGATCTGCCGCAACAGCGTGCTGCGCGCAACGATGCCGTTCTCCAGAGGAAGCGCGCCGCCATCGGGTTCGGCAACCTCGACCGTGGCAATCGGGCCGCTGGCGGAAGGTGCCAGCATGGCCAGCAATTGCGAGCCGAAGTGATAGGCTTCGATATTTCCACCCTGCCATTGGGGAAAGTGCAGCCGTAAGGTCTTGCCGCTCATGTCTTGCTCCATGTCCCTCCACGACCTGCCGCTGAGGCCTCGGCCGCATGCTCTCGCGAAATTCCTCCCTAAGTTCTTATAGCAAAAAGCCGTTTGCACATTACCTTTTCCGGATATATTGGCGTTACACGCGTCACGACTCGGGGAAAGGGACCTCCATGCTGCCACTCTTCGACATGATGATGCAGGCACAGAACGGTGCGGCGATGGAAGCGGTCGCGCGGCAGTTCAACCTGGCGCAGGAACAGGCGACCAAGGCGATGGCGGCGCTGATGCCGGCCTTTTCCGCCGGCCTGAAGCGCAGCACCAGCAATCCTTACGATTTCGTCGGGCTGATGCAGGCCGTCGCCTCCGGCAATTACGCGCGCTATTTCGAGGATATGAACCGGGCCTTCACGCCGGAGGGCATTTCCGACGGCAACAACATCCTTGCCCAGCTCTTCGGCTCGAAAGAGGTTTCGCGGGCGGTCGCCGCCCAGGCGGCGCAGATGACCGGGATCGGCCAGGATATCTACAAGCAGATGCTGCCCGTTTTGGCCGATACGCTGATGGGCGGGCTCTTCAAGCAGACGACCGGCCAGATGGCCTCGCCGGTCAACCCCTTCGTCAACACCGCAATGGGCGAGACCATTCAGAAATGGCTCGAGAGCACCGGCTTTGCGCCGAAACCGAAGGCCCCGGAACCCAACATCTTCGACAATCCCTTCACGCAAGCGATGCAGCTGATGTTCTCGATGCCGAAACAGGAACCGGCGCCTCAGCCGAACCCTTTCCTCGACAATCCCTTCGCCAAGGCCTTTCAGGAAATGATGACCGGGCTCGGCCAGCAGCCGCCGGCCAAGCAGCCGCCAGCCAAACAACCGGCGGCCAAGACGCCGGAGGCGCCGAAGGAAGAGGCGAAGGCCGCTGCCGAGAGCTATACCGACATGCTGAACGCCATGTTCGACAGCGGGCTTGAGGTGCAGAAGAGCTACCAGAGGAACCTGGAAGCGATTTTCGAAACCTACCGGCCGAAGCCCCCCGAAACCAAGGCATAAAAAAACCCGGCGATGGCTTGGGAAAAGCCGATCGCCGGGTCAAGCGGCAGGGCTATTGGCTATCACCCTGCGGGGAAAACTCGAAACTCCTACTCCTCGTGGGAGCGGAAGAGCTGCAGGCGCCAGCGATTGCGCGCCGAGCGCGTCAGATGTTCCGACGGGTCCTCGAAAAAGGTCGAGGCCAGGAAGGCGGAGGTCAGGTCGGCCCTTGTGAGGCCGATATCCCTCAGCTGACTGTCATTCAGATCATGCAGCCCGTTGACCTCCATTCGATTGCGAAACCCGCGAAAGAGGGAGACCAGCGGAGCGAGGCCTGCCACCAGACGCTGGAAAAGCGTCGGGGTCAGCTTGCTGCAGTCGAGTTCTAGTGTTCGGTCTGTCGTGTGCATCGAACTCTCCTTTCTCGGGCACGCAACAACCCACCCCTCCCGCGAGGTCGTGCGAGAGGGGATAAGGCTGAATTCTGCTTGGACAGGCAGGGTGTCTGTCCTTCACTTTGCTTGATTTGCGTCCCGAAGATGCCAAAGACCTATTGATCAGTCCAACGAATGTTTCTAATGATTATCATCAGCTATCTTTATGGGTGACACCATGTCCGCACCTCTTGATCTCGACCAGTTGCAGACTTTCATCGCCATCGTCGATTCCGGCAGCTTCACCAAGGCGGCCGACAAGGTCTACAAGACTCAATCGGCCGTCTCCATGCAGATGCGCCGCCTCGAAGAGCGCATCGGCAAGCAGCTCTTCATCAAGGATGGCCGCGGCAACCGGCTGACGGTCGAGGGCGAGAAGCTGCTCAATTACGCCCGGCGCATCATCCGCCTCAACAATGAAGCGATCGCCGCTTTTGACGACAACAGGCTGGAGGGTATGCTGCGCATCGGCACGCCCGACGACTATGCCGACCGCTACATGCCCGAGATCATCGGCCGCTTTGCCAAGACGCATCCGAACGTCGAGCTCTACATCGTCTGCGAGCCGTCGATGGACCTTGCCGAGCGCATGCACAAGGGCGAGCTCGATATCGCGCTTGTCACCCACAATCCGCGCGAGCGCATGTCCGACGTGGTGCGAACCGAACCGCTCTGCTGGGTCGGCTCGGCCAACCATCCGATCCGCGACGACGCGCCGGTGCCGCTTGCCGTCGGCCGCCGCGACTGCCAGTGGCGCCAGCTCGCCTGCTCGGCGCTCGATGCCGTGGGCCGCGAACACCAGATCCTGTTCACCAGCTGGTCCTGCACCGTCGTCGCCGCGGCCGTGCTTGCCGGCATGGCTGTCTCGGTGATGCCGGAATCGGCGCTGCGGACCGGCATGAAAGTGCTGAGCCAGGCGGACGGCTTTCCGGCGCTGCCGCCGGTGCAGATCGGCATCATGAAACGGCCGGGCGTTTCGATCTCGCTGATGAACGCGATCACCGCGCATATCACGGCCTGCCTCGACAACATCACGCCTGCTGTCATCGACGACGGTCTGGATGCGGACGTCAAATCCGCGCAGGCGCGCCTTTATCCGCGGCTGAAGGCCGCCAATATGGTGCCGAGCTGGTAGAGGCTCTCAGGCCGCGCGCGGCGCGGCCTCGGTGAAAAGGGAGGCGCGGATGACGCGTTTCCACTCGCCGAGCATGCGCCGCGCTATGGTCTCCTCGCTGATGGCGGCAAGCCGGATGACGGCGCCGATCAGATGGCTGAAAAGGTAAGTGCGGGCGAACATTTCTTCGTCGCAAAGATCCGGAGCCAGCCTGCGCACGGCGTCATGAAAGATACCGGCGACACGGCCGCTATGCTCTATATTCAGCTGCAGCAGATCCTGATCGGTCTCCGTCCCCATCCAGACGCCGAGATAGACGGGATCGTCATGGTAGGAATCATAGTACCAATCGATGATATCGCAGACGAGATCGAGCGCCTGGTCGAGCGACTGCACGTCGGAGAACATCGCCGCCGTCTTCGTCTGGATCGCCGAAGCGTGCTGATCGAACAGGGCTTTGACGATCGCCGCTTTCTCCGGGAAATACTGGTAAACCGAGCCGATCGGCACTTTGGCCGCGATCGCGAGCTCGGTCATCCGCATGGCGCTGACGCCCTTCTCGGCGATGATCCTGGCAGCGGCGGCAAGAATAAGATCCAGCCTCTGAATGCTGCGCTCCTGCTTCGGCTTCCTTCGCAAGCCGATGCGATCCATGCTTTCCGCGCCCATGTCGTTCCCATTCTTATTGTTGCGCGCAGAGGCTTCTGCCACCAGCGCGTCGAGCGGATATGACATGCAGGTCTTCATCAGGCGTAAACGGAAAAGCTCGCATTTTAACGACCGGCAAACGCGTATGAAAATCGGGAGTTCAGCTGTTCCCGCCGGTTGCGCCAGGCTAGAGAATCCTTGAAATAGTTGCGAAATTCTCTTCAACGGGAAAAGGCTGATGTCGCCACTCTTCGTTGCGGGGAATGGCCGTCCAGAAGTTTTAGAACTTCACAGACAGCGTCGCCTTAACCCCATGCTGCTGTGCGTCTTTCGCGATCTGGCCGGAATAGACGATCCCGAGCGCAGCACCTTCGTTCAGGGCGACGTCAAGGCCGGCGTCGAGAACGAAGGCGTTCTGCGCCAGCGGCACGCCGGCGATGGTGAAGGAATCGCCTGCTGCAAAAGCCTGCGTCGACAAGGGGGCGATGTCGCCGGCGGCATGCCGCCAACCGGACATGCCGTGCAGGACGGCACTCGTCCCGCCGAGGCGAACCTCCATTTCGGCACGCAGGCCGAGCGTGGTGATGGTGGTGTTGGTCGTGCGGCCGGAGACGTCGAGTGCGGCCGCTCCGCCCTCTTCGGAAAAGCCCGCCGTTCGAATGCCCACATGGGCGAGATTGACGAAGGACTCGAAAGAGGCCGCCGCCCTCTCGAACCGGTAGCCGAGCTCCGCAAAGCCCTGCAGCGTGCCGCCCCCATAGTTCGCGTCCAGCCTGTCCTCGAAGCTGCCGATCGCGACGCGGCGGCTGGTTTCGATGTCATGCCACGTATAGGCGAGGCCGGAGCGGAAGGCGAGACCGCCCCAGTGCGTGCCGGCATAGAGGCCGAGATGATAATCGTCGCTCGAGCCTGACGAAGCACGGTGACGGGGATCGAACCGGGAATTGCCGTAGCCGGCCATCAGGCCGAACCGGACTTCGTCGAAATTGCTGTCGACACCGGCGAGAAACCCACCCGTCTGATGGCGGAACGTGGCGGCATTGCCATCCGTGAATGCCTCGCTCAGACCGCCAAAGGCCGTGCTCCAGAAAACCGGCCCGTCCGCAGTCTCGGCGGCGGTCACTTCCGGAGCGCCGGGCCAGAAGGCTTGTATCGGAACCGCGCTCGCGACGGGATCGCCGAAAGCGGAGCGCAGACGTTCGTTGGCGGCCTCGCGAACAAACAGGCTCTGGGTGATCAGCGCCGTCTTGATCGACGCATGGATTTCGCCGGAAAGCGCATCGAAGCTCGCTTGGACCTCGGACTCGTCGTCGGGCAAGGTGACGATGGCATCGTAGATGTCGTTGCCGACACCGAGAGTCTCGGCTGCGTCGGCCGCGGCAATCTGGTTGCGCGTCCGAGCCATATCGCTGAAACTTACGTCATTCCGCTCGATCGCCAGATAGACATTGTTCAGATCATAGGAGAGGTCGGCGGCCAGGAAGGCGTAGTTGGAGGTGACGGCGCCGAATGTTCCGTTGATGCCGCCGGCAGCAGTGAGGATCGTATAGGTGGCGAAAGGCTTATAGTGGCCATTCATCCCGACATGGGTAACGCTGGCGCCATTGAGGAACGCGATCCCGCCGACCGAGATCAAGTCGCTGGCGGTGCCGCCCGGATCGACCTCGACCTCATAGGTAGCGCCCGGATCGAACGTCAGATCGCCGCCGACGGTCAAGGTTCCGATCGAATTGCCCGGCGCGATGGTGACGCCTGCCCCGGCGGTCAGCGCGCCGATATCACCCGAGCCGCCCAGTCTGCCGCCCGTCATCGTCAGGATGCCGCCAAGGCTGCCATTAACGATCAGGCGGCCGTCCGAAACCGTGGTCGTCCCGGTAAAGGCCGAACTGTCGCCGGTTAGGCGCAGGGTGCCGCTGCCGGCCATCGTGAAGTCGCCGCTGCCGGAGAGTACGCCGCCATAGGTGCTCTCAATCGCCTGATCGAGCGTGAGATCGGCGCTGCCGAGCGCGATCTCGCCGCCGCTTCCCGAAAGCTCACCCATGGTCAGGTCGAAACCGCCGAGATCGAGTATACCGCCATTGACCGCATAGGCGCCGTACTGCACGAAGGCGCCGGCGCTGCCCGCCAGCAAGGTGCCGGCCTCGACCGTCGTCACCCCGGTATAGATGTTGGTGCCGGACAGCGTCAGCGTGCCCGTACCCTGCTTGGTCAGGCCGCCGACGCCTTGCAGATCCGTGGTTATGCCGACAGCAAAGCCGTTGGTGTCGATAAAGGCGCCGCCCGAATTGATCGTCACTTCGCCGCCGCTGAAGCCGCGCAGGAAATTCGCCTCGTTGCCCGTTGCCCGCAGAATGCCGCCGTCGAAAACGAGGCTCGCACTGCCGCCGCCTCTCTCGACATAGCCGGTCTCCAGCACGCCGCGCCCGTTCCCGGCGCTTCCGGCAAGTTCGACGGTACCCGTCGCACCTGAATCATCGGCGATAACGACCTCGGACGCCGATACCAGGCCGGCATCGTCGATGGTCAGGCTGCCTGAACCGAATTCGCCGACGAAGAGCGCGCCGGAACTGATCCAGCTCGAGCCTGCGCCGGTCACGCTGACCACACCGCTGCCGTTCGAACTGAAGCCGACATAACCGAAGCTGCCGGTGACAGAGCCACCGTTCGAAATGGTCAGCGTTCCCGCGCCGGCCGCGCCGACCGAGACCTCGATGGAATTGCTCCACAGCGAGTTTGCGCCTGTAACGATGACCTCGCCAATGGCGCTGGAATCATTGCTGATATAGCCGGATGCACTGTTGACCGTTCCGCCATTCGAAATGATCAAAGTGCCGGTGCCGCTGTCGCCGATGGTGAGATCCTGGAAGTTCGTCCAGGCCGAACCTGTGCCGGTGACCGTTACCGTGCCGCTGGCGCCGGAGAAATAACCGATATAGCCGAACTGGTTGTCGACCACAGCGCCGTCTTCGATGGTCAGCGCGCCGGTGCCCTGATGGCCGACATAAAGGTCGTCGGAATTGCTCCAGCTCGAGCCTGAGCCGGTGACCGTCACCGTACCGCCGGCGCCGGGATCGACGCCCAGCACGCCGGTATCATTGCTGACTGCGCCGCCGTTGCGGATGATGAGGGTCGCATCGTCGCCATTCTGATCGCCGATGACGAGATCGGTATTGATGGTCCAGGGACTCGGCTGCGTGCCCGGGCCGGTGCCGCCCGGATCGTTGCCGTCGACGATCTCCGTGTCGTTGCCGGCAATGACCTGCTGCGCCCATCCCGGCTCTGCTGCCAGCATCAGCGCCAGCGCCGCAGTGCTCGCCGAGCCCGCAAGCCGCAGCATGGCCATGCGATGGATCGCCGCCCCGCCTGTCTTCTCGTCCATCTTCGCTCGCAAATCGTCCCCGCCATCATTCGCTCGCGCAGAAATAGACGAATCAATTTAAATATTAGTAACCATGTTCCTGAGATTATTCTTCGACGACAGCGCCCGTGTCTTTCCAGACGCGCGAGGGATGCTGCAACATTTTGAATTTATGCATAATTTTGCTCTTGAATCGATTCCGATTCAGGAAGTTATGCCGTTGGTCGCGGCGCGTTATCCGATTGCCATCCACCCGGCCAGCCAGACCCACATGGCGGCGAGCACGAGGTAACCGGCGGCGAAGATCGGGCTGCGGTAGCGCAGATCATTGCTCGTGACGTGGATGGCGGCATGGGCGTAACGCAGGGCGACGAAGACCCAGGCGAGCGCAACGGCGACAAGATTATCGGCCTCGGTGACATAGAGAAGAATGCAGCAGGCATAGAAGAGCACAGGCAGTTCGAACTGGTTGGCGAGACAGTTCTTGACGGCGAGGCTTTCGGCCGGCTCGTCACGATTTTCGCGATAATCCGATTTCGCGATCTTGCCGGCGCGGACCATTTTTGCGCGTCGCTGCCCAAGAAGCGCATAAAGACCATAGACCAGGGCCACATGGGCAAGCAGTGGCCAAAAGATTTGATAGCCGGTCATATGCTCCCTCAAGTCCTTTCCGTTTCCGCATTCGTTGCGAGGAGTAGCCGAAAGGGGAGCAGGATGCCAGCGGCTGAGGCCGCGTCTCAGTCCTGGCGCGGCGACAGCCAGCGGACGATGGCAAGCCGGGCGAGGAGGATGAAGCAGATGGCGAGGCTTGCGAATTTCAGCCGCGTCATCCACGGCAGCAGATGCGCGGCAGGACCTGCGGATCCGCCATCGCCGAAGGCGATCAGACTTGAGATATTCTCGCCGTAGTCGGCGATGCCATAAAGGAACGGCAGCAGGTAGACCGCCTTGGCGATGAGCGGGTGTGGCGATCGGCCGAACCACGCGCCGACAGGCTCAAGCCTGAGGAAGGATAGAAACAAGAGCGCCGTCAGCAATGCCGGAAAGATCAGTTCCGGCCCGAAATACATGGCGCTGAGCAGCCTTGCCGCCGTCTCGTTGTCATCGAGCAGCGTCTGCATATGAAAGACGGCGGACTCGTCGTAACCGGCGAAATAGGTGTCGAGCACCGCCTGGCCGGTTTCGTGCTTGAAGGGAACGACGAAGCCGAAGGTCGTCCAGGCGAGCACGGCAAGGCAAAGAGCGGCGAGCAGCGCGATGATCCAGAGCGGAATCCCGCTGCCCGCCTTCATGGTCAGAGACCGGCGCCCGGATAGTTCGGGCTTTCCCGGGTGATCGTCACGTCATGGGCATGGCTTTCGCGAAGACCGGCGCCGGAGATGCGCACGAAGGTGGCTCGTTCCTGGAAGTCCTTCAGATCCTTGCCGCCGACATAACCCATGGCCGCCTTGAGGCCGCCGGCGAGCTGGTGGACGACGGCCGAGACCGGTCCCTTGTAGGGAACCTGGCCCTCGATGCCTTCGGGCACGAGCTTCAGCGTGTCGCGCACCTCCGCCTGGAAATAACGGTCGGCGGAGCCGCGGGCCATGGCGCCGACGGAGCCCATGCCGCGATAGGCCTTGAAGGAACGGCCCTGGTAGAGATAGACCTCGCCCGGGCTCTCATCGGTGCCGGCCAGCAGCGAGCCGATCATGACGGCGGAAGCGCCGGCGGCGATCGCCTTGGCAAGGTCGCCCGAAAATTTGATGCCGCCATCGGCGATGACGGGCACATCCTGATCCTGGGCGGCCTGAACGGCCGACATGATGGCGGCGAGCTGCGGAACGCCGACGCCGGCGACGATGCGGGTCGTGCAGATCGAGCCCGGGCCGATACCGACCTTGACGGCATCCGCGCCCGCATCGATCAGTGCTCTCGTGCCGTCATAGGTGGCGACGTTGCCGGCCATGATGCGTATCGAGTTGGAGAGCTTCTTGACCCGGGTGACGGCATCCAGCACGCGCTGCGAGTGGCCATGGGCGGTATCGACGACCAAGAGGTCGACGCCAGCCTCGATCAGCCGTTCGGCGCGTTCGAAGCCGTCATCGCCGACGCTGATGGCGGCGGCGGCGCGAAGCCTGCCCTGGGCATCCTTGGAGGCATTCGGGTTCAGCTGCGACTTCTCGATATCCTTGACGGTGATGAGGCCGACGCAGCGGCCTTCGGTATCGACGACCAGCAGCTTTTCGATGCGATGCGAATGCAGGAGGCGCTTGGCTTCCTGCTGATCGACGTTCTCCTTGACGGTGACCAGATTGTCCTTGGTCATCAGCTCGTGGATCTTCTGCTCCGGATCGGAGGCAAAGCGGACGTCGCGATTGGTCAGGATGCCGACGAGGCGGCCGGACTTCTCGACGACCGGGATGCCGGAAATGCCGTGCGACTTCATCAGGCCGAGCGCCTCGGCAAGCTTTGCCTCCGGCCCGATGGTGACGGGATTGACGACCATGCCGCTTTCGAACTTCTTCACCTGGCGGACTTCTTCGGCCTGCTCGACCGGCGTCAGGTTGCGGTGGATGACGCCGAGGCCGCCGGCCTGGGCCATGGCGATCGCCAACCGGCTCTCGGTGACCGTGTCCATGGCCGAAGAGAGGATCGGGATGTTGAGGTCGAAGTCGCGGGCGATGCGGGTCGCGATGTTCGTCTGCCCCGGCATGACTTCGGAGTGGCCGGGCTGCAGCAGCACGTCGTCGAAGGTGAGCGCGTCCGCGCCGGTTGCCGTTTCTATGATGCGGGCCATGGCCAAATTCCTTCAGTTAAGAAAAATGCAACCCGTCCCGGAAACGAATCGTCCGCCCCGGCGGTGTGCATGAGTTGCTTGGAAGTTGGCGAGGGCTGGTAACACGTCTATGACAGGAAGGAAATAGCAAAAAGCCCGGCGTGCCCGCCGGGCTCGTCATGGGTGCCATGCACGAAGAGCAATTCCGGGAAAAGCGGAACCGCTTGCGATCAGATATCGAACTGATAGGTCTTCGGCACGAAGCGATAGCCGCCGTCCTGCCTCTCGGCAAAACCGACCGCCGGGAACGGCATGTGATAGCCGAGGAAGGCGATCTTGTCGGCCGCGATCATGTCGAAAACCTTGCGGCGGGCGGCGGCCGCCTGCGCCTTGTCCATATCGAAGCGCACCTCCCAATCCGGCCGCAGCAGCGACAGGATATAGTGGTTGGCCGTATCGCCGGTCAGTACCAGGCGTTTGCCCTCGGATTCGACATGGAACACCATGTGCCCCGGCGAGTGGCCGGCTGCCAGCATCGCGGTCATGCCCGTCGCGACGCTGGCGCCGTCCTTGATGAAGGTGGCTTTTTCGACGAGCGGCTTCACATTGGCGAGCACTGCCTTGTGGCCGCCCTCGGCCGGTGTGCCCTCGCGCGCGGTGTTCGACCAGAAATCATATTCGGCCTCACCGATGACATAACGCGCATTCTTGAAGGCCGGCGCGCCGTCTTCCATCAGCCCGCCGATGTGATCGCCATGCAGATGGGTCAGAGCCACCAGGGTCACGTCCTCGGGTGAATATCCCGCCACCTTCAGGCCTTCGGCAAGCTTTCCGAGCCCGCGGGCGCGGCCGCCCGCGCCAAAGCCGGTGTCGACGAGAATGAGATCGGAACCGGTGTCGATGAGTACAGGCGCATAGCCGTTCAGGAGCTTGTCGGCCGGCAGGAAGTTGGCGGTCAGCAACGCCTGGACGGTTTCGGGATCCTGATTGGTGCCGTAGGTCTCATAAGGTTTTTCGGAAATATTGATACCGTCCCTGACGACGGTGAACTTATAGGAACCGAGCTTGAACTGATTGATTTCGGGTAAAGGCGCTATATCCATACGTCTGTTTGCTCCAGTGGCGGCCGCTTCGGCCTTCTCTCTCAAAATTGCCGGCGCCGCCAGCAGGCCGAGGCTTGCGGCAAAAAGCGTGCGCCGTGTCATTCGCGTTGAAATTGCCATATATCCATCCCCCATGACGCGTGCTTTGTCGCTGCGCGGCCGATGATACCCGCCGGATTTCTTGCCCCGGCGCAGTAAAACATATGTCAATCTTGGTAGCGGACCGTGACGGACAAGCCGTCTCACGCAGACGTGAAGCAAACATCGCATCGAACCGGATTTGAGCATTGGCAGCTCCCGGAACTCGGACTAAACAGCACGGGCCTTCCAGCTTCCATCCGCGCCCATCAAGGCTCCCGCCTATGAACCGCATCGTCCCGCTGATCCTCGCCGTCGCTCTCTTCATGGAACAGATGGACTCCACCGTGATCTCGACGGCGCTGCCGGCGATCGCCGCAGACCTCCATGTCGGGCCGATCACGCTGAAGCTGGCGCTGACCTCCTACATGGTGGCGCTTGCGGTGTTCATTCCGGTCAGCGGCTGGATGGCCGACAGGTTCGGCGCCAAGAAAATCTTTCGCCTCGCCATCTCCGTCTTCGTCATCGGCTCGATCTTCTGCGCCATCTCCTCCAACCTCGTCGAATTCGTCTTTGCCCGCTTCCTGCAGGGCATGGGCGGCGCGATGATGACGCCGGTCGGCCGTCTCGTGCTGGTGCGCACGACACAGCGAAGCGATCTGGTCTCGGCCATGGCGCTGCTCACCATCCCGGCCCTTGTCGGCCCGCTCACCGGCCCGCCGCTCGGCGGCTTCATCACCACCTATTTCAGCTGGCACTGGATCTTCCTGATCAACGTGCCGGTCGGCATCGTCGGCATCTGGCTGGCGACGATCTTCCTGCCGGAGGTGGAGGCGACAGCGCCGCCGAAGCTCGATTTCACCGGTTTCGTGCTGACCTCGCTTTCGGCCGCGGGCGTCGTCTTCGGCCTGTCGGTGGTCAGCCTGCCGGCCCTGCCGCCGATCATCGGCGTTGCCGCCACCGGTATCGGTCTCCTCTGCGGCTTCCTCTATGTCAGCCATGCGAAGCGCCACCCGGCGCCGATCCTTAACCTCGGCCTGTTCAAGAACCCGACATTCCGGGTTTCGACCACGGGGGGCAACCTCTTTCGCATCTGCGTCGGCGCCATGCCGTTCCTGACGCCGCTGATGCTGCAGCTCGGTTTCGGTCTGACGCCGTTCCAATCCGGCCTCATCACCTTTGCCGGCGCGATCGGTGCGATCACCACCAAATTCATGGCAAAGCGCGTCTTCGCAGCCATAGGCTTCCGCACGACGCTGATCGGCGCCGCCATGGTGACGACTGTCGTCACCGTCATTACCGGCCTGTTCACACCAGCAACGCCGCATCTCGTCATCATCGGCGTGCTGCTCATCGGCGGCTTCTCGCGCTCCTTCATGTTCACCGGCGTCAATGCGCTGGCCTTTGCCGATATCGACGATGCGCAAGCGAGCCAAGCGACCTCGATGAGCTCGGTGATGCAGCAGATCAGCCTGGCGCTCGGCGTCGCGGTCGCGGCCGCGATCCTGGAAAGCTCGATCTATATCCGGGGCGAGGCGCTTGATGTGGCCGATTTCCACCTTGCCTTCTACATCATCGCCGGACTGACGGTGATTGCGACCATCCCCTTCATCAGGATGGACCGCAACGCCGGCGCGCTGGTTTCCGGACACCGCGCAAGGCGCCTGACGGGACCGATCGAGGCCGAGCAGCAGGCCGTGAAATAAGCTTTCTATTCAGGGCTCTCGCAGACGGCAGAGAGCTTGTTGCCGTCGAGATCGCGGACATAGGCGGCATAAAAATGGGCATGGTAGGAGCGCAGGCCCGGCCCGCCTTCATCGGCGGCGCCTGCCGCGATCGCCGCCGCATGGAAGGCATCGACGGCCGCCCGCGTTTCGGCCGTGAACGCGACCATGGCGCCGTTGCCCGCGCTCGCCCGGCGGCGATTGAAGGGCGTTACCACCCAGAAGCGGCAGCGCGTATCGCCCACGGCGGAATAGCCGATCTCCTCCTGCGAATAATGCTGGCGGCGATAGCCGAGCACGGGCAGAACGGCATCGTAAAAATGCCCTGCGCGGTCAAGGTCGTTGGTTCCGAGCGTGACGTAAAGAAGCATGGGATCGTCATCATCGGCCGGGATCGACCGGAGATCAAGCTTGCTCTGCGTCAGCTTCCGCCTTGCGGCCTTTGAAGCCCTTGGCCAGCAAAAACATCTCGACCGATTCGGCGCGCGACGCGTTGGGCTTGACGTGGACCACCTGACGGAAATTCTGCTTCAACATGGCAAGCAGATCACGCTCCGTGCCGCCCTGAAAGGTCTTGGTGAGGAAATGCCCGCCCTCCCCCAGCACCTCGATGGCGAAATGGGCCGCGACTTCGCACAGATGCATGGTGCGCAGGTGGTCGGTGCGGTGGTGGCCGGTGGTTGGTGCTGCCATATCGGAGATGACGAGATCGGGCGTGCCGCCGACGGCCTCCATCAGCTTTTCCGGCGCGCTCGGATCAAGGAAATCGAGCTGCAGGATCTTGACGCCGGGAAGCTGGGCCATTTCGAGGAAATCGATGGCGGCGACACGGATATCCTCATCGGTCGAACCGGTGACCTTGGCGGCGATCTGCGACCAGCTGCCGGGTGCCGCACCCAGATCGATAATCCGCTTGGCGCCGCGCAGGATGTGATATTTCTCGTCGATCTCCAACAGCTTGAAGGCGGCGCGGGCGCGATAGCCTTCGAGCTGGGCGCGCTGCACATAGGGATCGTTGATGTGGCGCTGCAGCCACTGGCGGGAGGAGGCCTTCATCTTCTTGTTCTTGACGCGCTGGCCGAGCTTGCGGCCGGTGCGATTTCCCGCGATCGGTGCCTTGGTCATGCCCTTCCCCTCATTTCGCGCGCTGGCCGCGGCGATTGCGATTGCGCCGCCACACGCCGTCATCGGCCATCATGTCGGTGAGCAGGCCTTCCCTCAAGCCGCGATCGGCAACACGCATGCGCGGGCTCGGCCAGCGGCGGCGGATCGCCTCGAGGATGGCGCAGCCGGCGAGCACCAGATCGGCCCGGTCCGGTCCGATGCAGGGATTGGCCGCACGGCTGTCGAAATCCCAGGAGAGAAGTTTTGCCTGCATGGCGGAGACCTCATCATCCGACAGCCAGATGCCATCGACCTTGCGCCGGTCATAACGCGGCAGGTCGAGATGCACGCCGGCAAGCGTCGTTACCGTGCCGGACGTGCCGATCAGGTGGAAATCGCCGGTCTGGACAATTTCGATCTCGGGGCAATCGAAGCGCCCGAGCATGCCTTCGACCTCGCGCACCATGCCTTCGAAAAGCTCCGGCGTGACATCACGCCCGCCGTGACGCTCCGACAGCGTCACGACGCCGACCGGCAGGGACGTCCAATGGGTGATGTGATTGGCGAGCCGGCTGAAGCGATTGTCGCCGATGCGGATGACGGCGATCTCCGACGAACCGCCGCCGATATCGAAGAGCACGACGGAGCGTGTCTCGCGCCCGACGAGCGAAGAGCAGCCGGAGACGGCAAGCCGCGCCTCGGTCTCCCGATCGATGATTTCGAGCTCGAGGCCGGTTTCGGCAACGACGCGGCCAAGGAATTCCTCGCCATTGACTGCCTGGCGGCAGGCTTCGGTGGCGATCAGCCGCATGCGGCGGATTTCCCGGTTCCGGAGCTTGGAGGCGCAGACCCTCAGCGCCTCGATCGCCCTTTCCATCGCCTCATCGGACAGACGGCCGCTCGCCGCCAGGCCTTCGCCGAGGCGGACGATGCGGGAAAAGGCATCGACGACGCGGAACTGGCCCGGACGGGTCGGCTGGGCAATGAGCAGACGGCAATTGTTGGTGCCGAGATCTAGAGCGGCATAAAGCTCTTCCGGCCAGGCATGCTCGGGCGCCTGGCGATCCCCCTGGTGCGCGTGGCTTTCCGGGCGGCCCTTGCGGCCTGCGCCGTTCTGCATTTCGCGCGGCGCGGCGGCACGCGCCGTCTCTTCCGCCCGGTTTTCCTGCGGCTGGATATGGGAAGGCTTTGCCGATGTCAGCGGCCGGCCCTGCAGGCCGCGCTTGCCGCGATGCTTGCGGCGGTTGCGCCGGCTCGACGGCGAATCGCCGCCGTCCCGGGCGGCATTGGCTGCGACGCCCGTCTGTTCCATCGGCTGGGGTTGAAGCGAGCCCTCCTGCGAAGCGCCATGGCCGCCGCGACGGCGCCGCTTTCGCTTGCGGGCCGGATGTCCGGCGGCATCTTCCATTGGGCGCGCTGGCTGCCCGGCATTGCCGGAGAGCTCATGCGAAGCGGGATGAGCGGCGCTGCGGGTTTGCCCGCCGCGCTTGCCCTTGCGACGCCTGGACTTCTTGCCGTCCTTGCGCCCTGCCGCCGACGCCCCGTCAAATTGCGACTTCACGCCGCCTTCGGGGTCTTCCACGTTGTTTTTCCACCGCGCCGCGCAACTCCCTGAGGTATGCAGCAGGCGCTCATTCGATTTTTGCGTTGCCGCAAGAATATCAGCGCCCGCCAAAATCACCAAATTCTTTTTTGGCAGAGGGATTTGCGGAATAGTTTCAGCCCTCGCCGAAAAGGCGCCGATTTTTTTCAAAACAGGTATTTGCAATCGGCGGGCTTTTGTTTATAAGCGCCGCACACCAGCCGAACCGCCCGCCGGTTCGCTCTTGCTGGGGAATAGTTCAATGGTAGAACAGCGGACTCTGACTCCGTCGATCTTGGTTCGAATCCAGGTTCCCCAGCCAATTCTTCCTCATTGATAAGACAGCAGCCGTTGATGCGGATGCCTTACCGGCGGCTTGTCGAAGCAGCTGAATGATTGGGGTGAGGCAGGGCGTCATCGCGTGCCTCGATCAACAGCGCCGCTTGCGGCGAGACATCAAACCAACGCCGCGCCCGATGCTGACGGCACGCGGATTGCCGCGCCGACGGATCGGCGACGTCATCATCGACGCGATTCAAAACGGCTCGACCGCTACTGTCGCACCGCGCCGGCGTTGCCCTCGAACTGCAGAAACCAGTCATACACGGCGCGGATGCCGTCCTCCAGCGAGATACGCGGCTTCCAGCCCATGCTCTTCAGCTTGTCTGTGCTCATGAGCTTGCGCGGTGTACCGTCCGGCTTGGAGAGGTCGTGGGCGATTGTTCCTTCATAACCGACCACGCGGCAAACCAAGCGCGCCAGTTCGACGATTTCGATATCCTCTCCCGAACCGACATTGACATGTTGCGCGTCGGAATAATTCCTCAACAGGAAAACGAGCGCATCGGCACAATCGTCGACGTGAAGAAATTCCCGTCGCGGCGTTCCAGTTCCCCAGATGGTAATTTCGGGTGCCCCTGTCACCTTTGCGACGTGGGCTTTGCGAATGAGCGCGGGCAGGACGTGACTGGATTGCAGATCGAAATTATCGCCCGGACCATAAAGATTGGTGGGCATGGCAGAAATATAATCGCGCCCGTGCTGCTTGCGGTAGGCTTCCGCCAGCTTGATGCCGGCAATCTTGGCGACGGCATACCATTCGTTGGTCGGCTCGAGCGGGCCGGTCAGAAGCGCATCTTCAGAAATCGGCTGCGGCGCAAATTTGGGGTAAATGCAACTCGACCCCAGAAACAGAAGCCTGTCGACGCCACAGCGGTGCGCGGCTTCGAAGATATTGGCCTCGATGATCAGATTGTCGTAGAGAAAATCGGCCGGAAGGGTGTCGTTCGCCAGAATACCGCCAACCTTCGCAGCCGCGAGGATGATCGCATCCGGTCTGTTGGTCTGGACGAATCTTTCGACCTCGTCCTGCCGCTTCAGATCGAGCTCTTGCCGTGTTGCCGTAACGACAGTGCAATTTTCTGAGTGAAGCCTGCGCACAAGGGCGCCGCCCACCATGCCCCGATGACCGGCCACCCAGATTTTCTTGTTCGACAAGTCGGACACTCAGCTATCTTTCCTGCTGTTCAGGGCCTTCCAGTGCTTGATGTCTTCACGCACCATTTCGGCGGCGAGTTCGCGAACCGGCGTCTTGTGGTGCCAGCCCAAATTCTGACGTGCTTTGGTCGGATCGCCAAGCAAAAGGTCGACTTCCGTCGGACGAAAATACCGAGGATCGATTTCGACGAGGCATCGGCCGGAGGCAGCATCATAGCCCTTCTCATCAACGCCGGATCCCTTCCATTCCAAAGTAATGCCCACGTCGGCAAAGGCCCACTGGACGAACTGGCGCACGCTGGTCGTCTCGCCCGTCGCCAATACATAGTCCTCCGGCTTGTCCTGCTGCAGCATCAGCCACATGCCTTCGACATATTCGCGCGCGTGGCCCCAGTCGCGCTTGGCGTCGAGATTGCCGAGGAAGAGCTTATCCTGGAGGCCGAGATGGATGGCAGCCACCGCCATCGTGATCTTGCGGGTGACGAAGGTTTCGCCGCGAAGCGGGCTTTCGTGGTTGAATAGAATGCCATTGGACGCATGCATGCCGTAGGCCTCGCGATAATTCACGACGATCCAATAGGCATAGAGCTTGGCGGCGGCATAGGGAGAGCGCGGATAAAACGGCGTCTTCTCGTTCTGCGGCACTTGCTGCACAAGACCGTAGAGCTCCGATGTCGATGCCTGGTAGAACCGGGTCCTTTTCTCAAGACCCAGGATACGGATCGCCTCAAGCAGTCTCAGCGTCCCAATGCCATCGGCATCCGCCGTATATTCAGGCGTTTCGAAACTGACGCCAACATGGCTTTGTGCGGCGAGGTTGTAAATTTCGTCAGGCTGCGTCTGCTGCACGATCCGCAGGAGATTGGTCGAGTCGATCATATCGCCATAATGGAGGATGAAGCGCGGATGTGTCTCATGCGGATCCTGATAGATATGTTCGATGCGGCCGGTATTAAAAGACGACGACCGCCGCTTGATACCGTGCACCGTATAGCCCTTGCTCAGAAGCAATTCGGCCAGGTAGGCACCATCCTGCCCAGTCACCCCAGTAATAAGCGCAGTTTTTGTCATTTTTCACATCGTCTTTCGATACAATCTTCAGGTCGTGTTTATGGAAACGGCCGAACGAGTGCAACCCCCATGTAACTGCGGGCGGGCCGGCGAAATCCGGATCGTCGGTCTCTTCGGTTAACGTGAGACTAGCACAATGAGACTAGAGCTTTCCATTTGTCGGGTTTGGCGACGGTAGGAGCCGCCTGCACTTGACTGTCCTCATCGGGCAAAAGGTCATTTGCCCTTCGGTTTTTTGCTTTCCCGCCCCAGGTTTTGATGGCCATTGAAGCACCATAGAAGAAATTGTCGATCACTGTCTCAAGATTGCAACGACCCCCTCCAAACACGTCCAACTTTGCTCGTGACCGGGCCGTTGTAGGTGTTGTCGTGATCGCAGTATATGCTAAGGCAAATACCAAGAATTAATCGGGTACAACGGAATGGATGACGCTGATCACCCCTCGCGCTAATTGGTGAGAGTGCCCTTTTGCGGATATCCGTCACGATCAATTCGCGACGGCACCCGCTGGGTGTGACCCTTTCAAAAAAGGGACGAGAAATTGGGGACGAGGTCCGCTGTGTCAGGTTACCTGTGAAAAACGACGCGGTTCTCCGGCCTGTTCGAAATGTGAAGTAGGCGTCTGGTGGACGCTGAGGTTAGTTAAAGCATGAAAATTGGCATTTTGTTAGAAAACCCTATTCATGTCGGTGGCGGATTCAACCAAGCAATCAATGCGATCGTACAACTCCAGCGTATCATTGGAAAACAGCATGAGGTCGTGGCTTTCACGACAATCAAAGCCAATCTGCAGCATCTAATGCGGCTTGGAGTTCATGCACGGCATCTGCCTATAAGCGGGCCAACGGGACTGCCTCGATTTGCACGCGCCGTGTTGCGTCGCTTGGGTAAGGAACGTGGCAATACGCGGATAGCAAGTACGATAGAAAAAGCATTGCTCGAAGCGGGAATGGATCTGGCATATTTCGTTACCCACTCCTCGACTCCGAACTACTTCCGCAAGCTCAACTACATCACAACCGTCCTTGACCTCTGTCATCGAGACGATCTCGAATTCCCCGAAGTGAGTTCCGACGGAAAATTCGAAGAACGCGAGTGGCATTTTTCCACATGCCTGCCGCGCGCTGTCGCCGTCATCGTGGCTTCACGTCAGCTCCTGAAAAGGATTGTGATCCGCTACGGTATCGACGAAGAGCGCATGATTGCGATGCCCTTCGAACCATCGCCCTTCTTGACCGAAGCGCATTCGATCGACCGCGCCGCCGTGCTCGAAAATTACGGATTGAAGGATGGTTATTATTTCTATCCGGCGCAGTTCTGGCCACACAAGAATCACATACGCATTCTCGAAGCGATCTCGTTATTAAAACAAAAGACCGCCGCTAATTCGGACATACGCGTGGTCTTTTCAGGTGCGGATCATGGTAATTTAGCCTGGATCAAGCAGCAGGCGCGCCAGCTGGGCGTGTCCGACAACGTGACATTTCTTGGCTTCGTGCCGGTCGATCATATGCGCGCGCTCTACGAAGGTGCGCTGGCCGTCGTGATGTCGACTTATTTTGGCCCGACTAATCTACCGCCGTTGGAAGCCTGGGCGGTCGGTCGGCCGTTGATCTATTCGGCGCACCTCGATGAACAGGTCGGCGATGCGGCTTTGTTTGCCGACACTAGCGACGCAGAGCAGTGGGCCGATGCAATGTTGCGCATTCGGGATCCTGCGGTGGCAGTTGATCTGATCGAAAAAGGGCGTAAGCAGCTAAAAGCGATCGACACGGAGCGGCTCGAAGCCGAGACCTTATTCGTACACAGACTCGAGCAATTTGCGCAACGCAGGAAATGCTGGGAATAATCATGGAATGCGCACCAGTCATACTTTTTGTCTTCAATCGTCCCATGCATATGGCACGGACCGTCGCTGCATTGCAGGCAAACGAATTGGCGGAACAGACGCCGCTGTTCATTTTTTGCGACGGTCAGCGCAATGAAAAAGAAGCGGAGCGCGTGCGCCAGGTCCGTGAACAGGCAAGGACGGTAACAGGTTTCAAATCGGTCACCGTCGTCGAGCGTGAAAAAAACTATGGTCTTGCCGGATCCATCATCGATGGCGTGGGACGTCTGTGCGAGCAATATGGCCGCGTCATCGTCGTCGAAGATGATCTGATAACCTCGCCCGACTTCCTGCGCTACATGAACCAGGGGCTCGACCTCTATGCTAGCGAGGAGCGCGTCGCCAGCATTCACGGTTACGCCTATCCGGTTCCGAATGACGATGCTCCTGAGAGCTACTTCCTACGTGGTGCGGACTGTTGGGGATGGGCAACCTGGGCCCGGGCGTGGAAACACTTCGAACCCAATGGGGCTAAGCTTCTGACGGCCCTGAAGGAGAAGGGCCTCGCCAAAGCTTTCGACCACGGCGGGAACGCCTTCTTCGTTAGGATGCTGCGCAATCAAATCAACGGCAAGAATCAATCTTGGGCGATCAGGTGGCATGCTAGTGCTTATCTCGACAACATGTTGACCCTCTACCCCCGCCAGAGCCTCGTGGTGAACGCAGGGTTTGATGACAGCGGGGTCCATTGCAGCGATGTAGACTATTACGAGAGCAGTCTCGGGCAGGCGCCAAAGAAATTGCAAAAAATCCGCATAGAAGTTAACGAACAAATGCGGCTGCGGGTGGTCGGCTTTTTCGAGAAAATGCGCCGTCAGCGGATGAAGGATTTTTACAAACTTGTCTTCTCGGCCGGGGTTAGGCGCATACGCAAAGTAGCCGGTCTGGCGGCATCCTGACGCATCCTTCGATTTAGGAAAGAGCAACATGATAGAAAAGATCACGAACGGTGGCGAACTGCAGGCCATAATATTGCGGTCGAACTACACGTTCGATGGTATCCAATTTTTTACGCCGGACGAATTTTCGCAGCAACTCGCCTATATGAAGCGGCCGACGGGCTATGTCATCCAGCCGCACGTCCACAACGCCGTCGCGCGTGAGGTTCTCTACACGAAGGAGGTCCTGCTCATAAAGTCGGGCGTCGTTCGTGTGGACTTCTATTCCGACGCGCAGGAATACTACGAAAGTGCAATCCTCCGCGCTGGCGACGTCATACTGCTTGCCTTTGGCGGTCATGGCTTCGAAATCATCGAAGAAGCCGAAATCATCGAAGTTAAACAGGGTCCTTATGCCGGGGAATCCGATAAGACGCGATTTGTGCCGTCGGCGCGGGAGCTCAAGATAAAGGGTGCCGAATGATCCCCGTCAATGAACCCCTCCTAAACGGCAACGAGAGCAAGTATCTGCTGGAATGCATCGAGACCGGCTGGATTTCCTCCGAAGGCCCCTTCATCACGCGGTTTGAACGCGAGTTTGCTGCATCTGTCAGCCGCGGGCACGCGATCGCTGTCGCCAACGGTTCGATGGCTCTCGATGCAGGCATGATGGCGCTTGGTCTGGAGGAAGGCTCCGAGGTCATATTGCCATCCTTCACGATCATTTCCTGCGCCGCAGCCATCGTGCGAGCTGGCTGTGTGCCGGTTGCGGTAGACTCGGATCCTCTGACCTGGAATATCGATCCGACGAAAATCGAAGCGGCAATCACTCGAAAGACGCGCGCCATCATGGTGGTGCATATCTATGGCCTGCCCTGCGATATGGCCGCCATCAACGAGATCGCCGGCCGCCATAACCTCAAGATCATTGAGGACGCGGCAGAAATGCATGGCCAGTCATATAACGGCCAGCCTTGCGGCAGCTTCGGTGATGTCAGCATTTTCAGCTTCTATCCGAACAAGCACATTACCACAGGCGAAGGTGGCATGATCGTCACCGATTCCGACGCTATTGCCGATCGATGCCGCGGCCTGCGTAATCTCTGCTTCCTTCCTGCCCGCCGCTTTGTTCATGAGGAGCTGGGCTGGAATATGCGCATGACGAATATGCAGGCGGCTCTCGGTTGCGCGCAGCTTGAGCGCCTGCCGGAATTCGTCGAGCGCAAGCGGGCGATGGGCAGCCTCTATACGGAACTGCTTCAGGATCTGCCGGGCATTCAATTGCCGTTGGCCGAGACATCCTACGCTCGAAATATCTATTGGGTTTACGGCATTGTGTTGAAGGACGAGATCGATTTCGACGCGGCCGAAGCGATGAAGCGACTGGCTGCGAAGGGCGTAGGCTGCCGTCCATTTTTCTGGCCGATGCATGAGCAGCCCGTTCTGCAGAAAATGGGCTTCTTCAAGGATGTCGATCTTCCGGTTGCGGCGAGGATTGCGCGACGCGGCTTTTATATTCCAAGCGGTCTCGCACTCAGGGAAGAGCAAATTCGCGAAGTCGCGAGCATCGTCGCGGAGGTCATCCGTTGACGACCAGTTTCGGTTTATATTCCCAGTATTATGACCTTCTCTACAAAGACAAGGACTATGAGGGCGAAACAGCCTATGTGAAAGCTCTGCTGGATCGCCACGCCACCAGACCCGTTACCCGGATTTTGGAGCTGGGATCCGGCACCGGCATCCATGCCGGCATGATCGCCGAAGCTGGATATGAGGTGCTGGGGGTCGAGCTGTCAGAAACCATGCTTGCCGCAGCCATGCCGAAGGCGGCAAAGGCGAACGGCAAACTTGATTTCTCGCTGGGCGACGCACGTAGCTTCCGGACGGATCGGCGATTTCAAGCAGTGATTTCGCTGTTCCACGTTCTGAGCTATCAGATCTCGGACGCCGATCTGGAAGCAATGATGGAGACTGTTTCCTATCACCTTGAGGATGGTGGGATATTCATCTTCGACTTCTGGTACGGGCCTGCAGTGCTGTGGCAACGACCTAGCACGCGGACCAAACGCCTCGAAAATGATGAGGTTTCCATCGTCCGTATCGCGGAATCGGTCGTGCACGACGCTGAAAGCGTCGTGGATGTCAATTACACGATTTTCGCGACGGAGAAGCCGAGTGCCAAAACCGAGATGGTTTGCGAAACCCACCGCATGCGTTACCTCTTCCTCACCGAGATTGATCGCCTGCTCGCAAATGCGGGGATGAGCCGTGTCGTTGCCGAGGAATGGATGTCCGGCGCGGCCCCGGGGACTGAGACCTGGGGCGTCTGTGTCGTAGCCCGCAAGAACGTGATCTGACCATTGACGACATATTTTAGCCGCCGAGATACCTCGCGTCGAACAAGGATTGGTTTCTATCTCGGAGTAGGTCGCCATGCCGGCGGCATGTTTCAATATGCGCAGAGCGTCGTTCACGCCTTGTCGTCAATGGATGGCACCGAAGCCGATGTCATCGTCGCCTATGGCGATGAAGCATGGCGCCCCCAGTTCGAAGCCAACGGCCTCAAGGCTGTTCCATTGCGTCACTGGAAGCGTGGTGAGTTGCTCGCCAAGATCTTCATGGTTCTGCCCGGCTCCGTCGCGCGTGCCCTCGCCGGCTGGTTAAATCCGCTCGTTCGCGAATTGTCGTCCCTGCAGTGCGATTTATGGATTTTCCCAGCTCAGGACGCACTGACCTGGCAGATCAACGAACCCTCGGTCGCAACCATCCACGACTTAATGCACCGATACGAGCGCGGCTTTCCAGAAGCTGGAAGCTGGTTGCGCTTTCAACTGAGAGAAAGCCGCTTCCGCAACCTCGCAAATAAAAGCGCTGCCGTACTTGTCGATTCGGAGATGGGGCGACGCCATGTCGTGGAAAGTTACGGGACAAGGGAAGACCACATCCATCCGCTGCCTTATGTTGCTCCGAGCTATCTGACAGGCTCCGTTGAGACCGCAGACTTCGCAGAACGCTACCGGCTTCCGAAAAAATTCTATTTTTATCCGGCACAATTCTGGCCTCACAAGAACCACGCGCGGCTCATAAGAGCGCTCGCATCAGCGCGAACGATCCATCCAGATATGGAGCTGGTATTGGCGGGCAGCACAACGCGCCAATATGACACTGTCAAAACCATGGTGGGCGAGCTTGGTCTCTCCCAGGCAATTCATTTCGTCGGTTATGTTCCCGACTCGGACCTTGCTGGATTTTATCATCGTGCCCGAGGACTGGTCATGCCGACTTTCTTCGGCCCAACCAATATTCCGCCTCTTGAAGCGATGGCGTGCGGTTGTCCCGTTCTGATATCGGACAAGTATGGTATGCGGGAACAGTGCGGTGACGCAGCGCTCTATTTCGCGCCGCAATCCATCGAGGCAATTCAAGGTGCCATGAACCGTTTGTGGGAAGACGAAGACCTGCATTGCTCCTTGATCAAGAAGGGGCTTGAAAGAGCTTCGTTATGGAAGCAAGAGGATTTTGACCGCCGCCTGAAAGTTATTTTGGAGCGTGTCTTGACTGTTATGTGACGGATCGATGGAGCCCCGTCCTTCTTTGCGAAACAGAGATCGTATTTCAAGAGCCGACAAAGCGAACCGAGTGAAAAAATACCTTAAAAGCCAACCAATCGACAACTGGCAACGTATGTCTTTCCTGACGATGCCGTTTGTGAATCTTGATGCGCAGGTGCCTCCTAATGATTAGAGAATCCGAACCATTTGCGCCCGTTGCTCTATTTGTTTTTAATCGCCCAAGACACATGGAAGTAGCTGTTTCTGCATTGGCATCCAATGAACTTGCAGCGCAGACACCACTCTTTGTTTTCTCGGATGGGGCACGAAATCCCGAGGAGCAAAGGAAGGTCGATCAGGTTCGCCAACAGGCCAAAAATATTGCCGGCTTCAAATCATTAACTGTTGTCGAACGAAGCGAAAACATGGGTTTGGCTGCTTCTATAATAGATGGTGTCTCCCATCTTTGTGAACAATATGGGCAAGTTATTGTACTGGAAGACGACCTAATTACGTCGCCCGACTTCTTAAGGTTTATGAACCAGGGACTGCGACTGTATGCCGACAATTCCAAGGTGGCGAGCATCCATGGGTACGCCTATCCCGTTGCCGAAGGGAATATTCCCGAGAGTTACTTTTTGAGAGGAGCTGACTGCTGGGGATGGGCGACTTGGGCGCGCGCCTGGCAGCACTTTGAGTCGGATGGCGCAAAGTTGCTAAAATTATTGCACGACCGCGGACTCGCCGCCGAATTTGACCATGGCGGCGCCGCATATTTTTTAAGAATTTTGTCGGATCAAGTAGAACGCAAAAACAACTCATGGGCGATTCGCTGGCACGCCAGTGCTTACCTAGCCGACATGCTGACGTTATATCCGCGGACAAGTCTGGTTGCAAATTGTGGGTTCGATGGTAGTGGCACTCATAGTGGATCTAACCGTGTCTATGAGACTCTAGTCGGCTCAGCGCCCCAAGAGCTGAAGCCGATAGACGTAGTGGAAAATGAATTCATGAAGGCCAAAGTGGCCGATTTTTTACGGAAGATTACGAAGCCCAATGAGCACAGCAGTAACAAGGTTGTGCGGATTTCAATACGAATTGCGGGGGACGCGTTACGAAAATTGAGGTCCCTACGAAACCGACCGAGGTAAATTTGAGACCTTCGTCACAAGAGCCTTCTCTCACACCCACCTGACAAGTCGCAACAATGTTTGCGATTCACCTGGTTCCGCTGATGGGATGACTCACACGCTAGCTCATCAGCGTGTTTTATCCCTGGTAGCCTTCCTCTTCAGGTGTCCAGATCGGCGTTCAGTGTCGAGAACCAGCACCATTTACCCGGGAGAACCGGGCCGTGCTTTATTGACCATGCTGCCAGGACGGGCGAGAGCAGATAGGCTAGGCCGACGAGGAGGAAGTTGATCGGGAGGCAAAGGAGGTAGCGGAGGATCATAGTTGCCCCATGGGGCGACAATGCGCCCTCAGATGCGACGGAATAGAAGGTCGGCGCCATACATGTCAGCGGCTCCCTGAGCCAAGCCTGAGTTCCTGTCAGGAAACCGTTGGGCTAGCTCAAAGCCGTTTTCTTCTGCAATTTGCACCAATTTGCCTTCAGAGATTGTTCGATGCGGATATCTTGTCACGGCGTTCTCAAACCCTTCAGGAATAGGGCCTGCGCCATTGTCGAACAGCATAGAGTGCTGGACTCTAAAACTTTGCGTTTCTGAGAAAGCGTTTCTTGCCAGGAATGCGTAACCAATGGTTTTGCGCAGGGCTTCTGCCCATAGGCCGTAGGGATCTTCAAGGTACTGAAGCGTGCCGCTGCTATAGAAAACAGTCATGCTATCCGGAAGAGTTTCCGAAAAGGTAATCTCGGGCCTCATGGACGCTGCAGATTTCGCGATCGACGGCGTCTCGACGACTGTAAAAGACCACATTGGAAAGCGTCTCTTCAGAACTGCGGACGCCTCCCCTGCCGAACCTCCAAAATCGACGAAGTCACCTTCTCCACTCGTGAGAATTTCAGAAATCTCAACCGGCGGATTAACGTATCGTTCCTCCTCGCCAAGGATTCCTTTTGATCGTTCTATTCTGAACCGTGTGAGCCGGTCATATTCATAGTTAGTCTTCGCCGCTCGAACTGCGGCATTCCAGGAGGAGTATCGTCGCCTCTCTGGGGTCTTCCTCACCATATCGTTGAGGAAATTACGGATTATGATGCGTACGTGTATGGGTCTCAAAGAAAGCCCCTCATCTTTCCTAGCGCCCTCAATATCACGAACCTGGCTGGAAGAAATACCGAAAGGTGTAAAGAGTGTAGGATGTCAGCGAAGAACCGCTAGTATTGACTGCAGGTTGTCGATCTGCGCGCTGGTGTTAATGACGACGTCAACCACGCCATCCATGGATTGCGCTACGGGTTGATCAGGACGTGGCCGACGCCGACTCGTCCTGATACTCGAGGTATGACTTGGTCGGGGCGAAAAAATCCCAATAATGCGTCCCAGGCTCATATGAAAACCGCACGATCGACGCGCTCGCCCGGATGATCGGGTAAAGCCTGCGCTTCCTCCTCAGTCAACACGGACAGCTAACTGCACGCGCCGTCCGGCATGATATGGCTGAACTACCGGTGCCCCTCCGGCCACCGCCTACGCCCCGACGCGCCCTGCATCAGACCGGATTTCCTTACCGGCAGGGGGTGCCGCTTCTCCTATAAGCTGGCGCGGCCTCTCTTCCCAACCAGCCTTGATTGACTAGTCAAGGTCCCTCGTAGAGCCTTCCGTAAATTTCCTGGCCATAATGGGGACCTGTTTCGCCGGGCTCACGAGTACGCAAATAGATGGCGCGATACTCCCTGTCCCAATCGGTCCGCGATATTATCACGTCTTCGACGCCTCGCGCCGTCATCGATGGCAACGCCCCCTGGAGAACAAACGAGAGATAATAATTCAAATACCTCTTTCTACACAAATAGGCCTTTACATCAGTCACCATGAATACGACCAAATCCGTGTTGGCCGTGTACATGTATTTGTATATGGCTGGGAGAACCTGGGAATAATTCAAATTCGTATAATCGTCAAAAACCGCAACGCCTCCGGGCGACAGGAGCGCATCGCATATCTTCATTTCTTGAAATGTAGTTCTATAGGCGTGATTAGAATCGACGTGAACAAACCGACAATTCTTCCGGAGCTGCTTGTAGTCTGGGTAGCGCGAGCAAAACTCCTCCGATCCGCAGCGAACAAATTCCGTATTGGCATGTATTGCTCGTATTTTCTCTACCTCTAGATAATCGGCAACATCCACAAGCACGAGCTTCTCTGATGGTCTGATGTGGGGCGCCATTATCGCGGCTGAGCGTCCTTTGTAGGTCCCAAATTCGACCACGTTCCCTGAGATTTCCGGATTTGACGCCTGCAGTGATAGCACACTATCCATTGCGGCCATTGAAAATGGGGAGAGCATGCCATCTATCTGATCTGCTACGATTCGCGAGGATAGGAACCGCTCCGCGTCGGACTGAACCGACGTGCCATCCCACGCGAGCAAATGCTTACGGTCAGGCCTTCTGTGGCTTTTAATTGTCTCAACAAAATGCTCGGGCAGCAGCGTTGTGGCCGCCAGTATAATGCGTTGTTTCATAGACACCCAGGATGCTCCAAATCTACTGTGGTAAGTCGCACGAAAATTCGATTTAGCCCAAGTTAGCGAACGAGGCAAAAGCGTTCACGAAACTCTCCGCCTAAAAATCAACCCTCTAAGTCTGCTTATTGTAGCTATTGACAATGAGCAACCGGCTATGGTGAGTGCTCCCCTCACAGGACCGGCGGGCACGTCTTGCTAAATTTATGCCGCTCCGCGTCAAGATTGAATTTGCCGGAATGAGTGATCAATCAATGCAGCACGGGCAAACCGACAAAGATGAATCATGGGACCTGCTCATAAAAAGCTCGCAAGGTTCAACGGTCGATATTTCGTCTGTCTGGAAATATCGCAGCTTAGCTTGGATGTTTTTCAAACGCGATTACACAACCCTATACAAGCAGACCGTGCTGGGGCCGCTTTGGTACATCATTCAACCAACCCTTATATCCCTCACTTATTATGTCGTATTCGGGAAAATCGCTAATCTTTCGACCGACGGGCTTCCTCCGTTTCCCTTTTATATGTCTGGCGCGATCATCTGGAATTTTTTCTCAACTTGCCTTGTGAGCAATGCTGAAACCTTTTCGAAAAATGCGAGTATTTTTGGAAAAGTATATTTCCCGAGGCTTGTAATGCCAATTTCCGTCGCGATGAGCGGGGCATTAGTTTTTGTCATACAGACCCTTGTTCTTTTGACCGTCTCAGTTTCAATCATATTGAGCGGTCAAGAGATGGCTTTCGATTACCGTTTTGTGTTTTTTATCCCGGTACTACTTATTTACATTTTTCTCGCAGGAGTTGGCGCCGGATTAATTGTATCAGCTCTAACGATTAGATACCGCGACTTAGTCTATGTCGTCGGCTTTCTCGCCCAGATATGGATGTATGGGACGCCGATCGTCTATGCATTCAGCCAAATTCCGGAAAATTATCGTTGGATATACTATATAAATCCGATGACTACGCCTGTTCAACTCTTTCGCCAGGTGATGTTTGGCACTCCTGGAATCCCGCTCCAGCTAATCGCCGCGAACAGTGCAATAGCGATATTTATATTCGTAGCTGGGCTTAAGCTTTTCTCGCGCGCTGAAGCCAATGCCATGGATACGGTTTGATGAACGATATCGTTATAAGCGTTGAAAACGTCAGCAAACTTTATCAGCTGGGCGTAATTAATCACGGCACGCTCTATCGCGACCTTCAGAGCTGGTGGGCAAAGCTTCGGGGGAAGGCTGACCCAAATAGTCCAATCGATTCGCCGCAAATTACCTCTGCCGTCCAATCCGAGCAGTGGTTCAGAGCATTGGACGGGATCAATTTTGAGGTTACCCGCGGAGAAGTCCTCGGCCTAATAGGAGGCAACGGAGCGGGAAAATCGACCCTCTTAAAAATCCTATCGAGAATTACTGCACCTAGTTCCGGTGAAGTCCGGATGAAGGGAAGGATTGCAAGTCTTCTCGAGGTTGGTACCGGCTTTCATCCCGAACTTACCGGGCGAGAGAACGTGTTTCTAAATGGCGCTCTCTTGGGTATGGCACCAAAGGAAGTGAGCAAAAAATTCGACGAAATAGTAGATTTTGCAGGGGTCGAGAATTTCATCGACACTCCGGTAAAGCGCTACTCCTCGGGCATGTATGTCCGCCTTGCTTTCGCGGTTGCCGCGCATTTGGAATCCGAAGTGTTGCTGGTCGACGAGGTGCTTGCCGTCGGTGACACCGCTTTCCAGAAGAAATGCTTGGGTAAGATGGAGGATATTGGCGCATCAGGCAGAACGATTTTGTTTGTCAGCCACAACATGGCGGCGATCGAGAATCTGTGTCAGAAAGTTCTCGTCCTCGACCGGGGCAAGGTCGACTTCTTTGGTGACACGCCGAGCGGCGTTGAGCACTACTACTCAAAGGTCAATTCGAACGTCATCGGACATTTGGATGCGCTGCCTCGAACCGGCGACGGACGACTACGCCTCAAAGAAGTCTGGCTGTCAGACACCCAAGGGAACAAGCTGGCGATTATACGCACCGGATCGACGGTCAAAATAAATGTTAAAATCGAACGTATGGAACCGGGCCGTGAAGACCTGTCGCTTGCGATAGGTGTGAAAACCTTAAAGGGCGAGGGCGTTATCCACCTCTCAACCGAAACCTTGGCATTCAATCCGCAAGTAAGCGAGCAATTCATCACTCTCTCGTGCGAATTGAAACGGTTCAATTTGCGCGGCGGCATATACAGCTTGAATTTCTACCTCAGCACATCGGGGGTTGTGTCGGATTGGGTTCAAGATGGTTTCCGCATCCAGGTTGAGGATGGCGACTACTATGGGACGGGAAAGCTCCCCCCCGAGGGATATTCCCATTATTTGGCAGACTATTCTTGGTCCGTAGCAAACGACGGCTCTTAGAAAGAACACTCTAAGATGATGCCACTGGATATGAGGAAATAAGAATGCCGAACTATGTTACAAAACATCTGAGTAAGTGGCAGAACCGCTTTCGATTGCTAAAGTTATATGTCGGCTTTACTTATCCTCTTGTGCGGTATCGGCGCGACATTTTCACGCCGCAGGACGCCTTGCGCTACTTTCCGAGATGGATTCGATCAAAGGAATCCGGCAAGGGCTCACTTCGAGACGAATTGCCTTGGATGGCATATCCGGCAATAGACTTCTTAAGCAGCGTTTTGGAAAGGTCGCATAAGGTTTTCGAATATGGAGCTGGGGGGTCGAGCGTATACTTCATTCGCAGAGTAGCAGAGCTTGTCAGCGTAGAACATGACGAGCGCTGGTTCGAAGAAACACGCAGGGTTGTGACTAGTCTCTCGGCCGAGTTGGGAGCAACCTGGAAAGGTTTTTTTGCTCCAGCCAAGCTCGTGGATAAGCCAGCAGTCACAGACCCATCTGATCCTCTTTCCTATGCGTCATCTGACGCTGAATACGCCGGTATGACTTTTGAGGATTATTGCTCGGCGATTGATTCATATCCAAATGAATATTTCGACGTTATCTTGATTGATGGTCGCGCTAGGCCAGGGTGTTTTTTGCACTGCATAAATAAGGTTAAATTTAATGGTTACGTTGTTCTGGATAATGCGGAACGAGAAACCTACGCGTATATTGAACGAACCGCTCAAACATTTGGGTTTGAAGTCAGAGAGTTTTGGGGTCCTGGCCCTTATAACGATTACCCTTGGCGAACGATATTCCTGCAGCGAAAACGACAATATTTTGGGCTAGATGAACTCGACAAAAAGCTTGAGAAATACTTGAGTTATGACGGCGGTTTTTTTGTAGAGGCGGGCGGCAACGATGGCGTTAGGCAGAGCAATACTCTTTATTATGAGATGCGCCGCGGGTGGCGCGGATTATTAGTCGAAGCTGTTCCTGAGCTTTACGAAGAATGCCGCCGGAATCGTCCCAGCGCACAGGTGGTATGGGGAGCTTTAACCGATAACACTGAGGTTCCCAGCACAGTTACGATTCGATATGCCGGACTTATGTCAGTCGCTAAGGGCGGAATGAAATCCGATCAGGAAGAATTAGCTCACGTTGAAGCTGGCTGCACAATCCAGAAAGTGGATACCTACGAGGTCGAAGTTCCCTGCCTAACACTGGCTGATATTATTGCAGAATACAAACTGCCCCAGATCCACCTACTTTCCCTAGATATCGAGGGAATGGAATTGAAAGCCCTGAAGGGGTTGAACCTGGCTATCAACAAGCCCCTGAATATTCTTGTCGAGGCGAGATACCGCAAGGAAGTAGAGGAAGAGCTTGGAGATCAGTACGAATTTGTCGCGCAATTATCACATCACGACATTCTGTTTAGTCTAAAGAGAAACTGACCGAGCATCATCGCTGGCGCAGACGTTGCAAAACGCGTTAGGCCGGGGCGACACACAAACAACTCCCTCAACGTTGGAGATATAGAATTAAGATTTTTACCCTCATCCCGGTCTTCAACCGACTTGAGCATACTCGCAAAGTTATCGCGGCCTTGAGGGCCCAAACCGTGGCCGACAATATTCGAATTGTCATCATCGATGACGGTTCCACCGACGGCACGGCTGAATTCCTCGCGGCGCAACCAGATGTGACGAGCATAAGGGCCGATGGCAATCTATGGTGGGGCGGAGCCATGGATGTCGGCCTGAGGCGGGTTCTGCCCGACTGCGGCCCCGAAGATTATATCCTTTTCGTCAACAATGACACGTGGTTCGGCCCGACTTACATTGAAACTCTGATACGGTGCTCGCGCGAGAATGGAGATGCGGTTGTAGGCAGCGTCGTTCACGAGGAGGAGAGCAATCCTCCTCTGACCGGCGTGGGGCCGCGCTTAAACATCAATCGCATTGCGGTGTGGGACATTCTCGCCGAATTGAGTGAAGAGGAACGCCGCAATCCCAAGCCGCTCTATAAAGCCGACGCCTTGAGCGGCCGTGGAACATTGTTCCCCGCGGAACTCTTCAAGCAGCATGGGACAATGCGTCCACACCTCCTGCCCCATTATATGGCCGATTACGAAGTCTCCATGCGCTTTGCACGTGCAGGTGCGCCGCTTCTTGTTTCCAGCGAAGCTATCGTTTATTCACCGCCTGTCTACGGCGCGCATGTTTCGAATATATCGCCGTGGAGGAAGCATTTTGGTCGGCGCTCGCCCCACAATGTATTCCAGCGGATCGCGTTCTACTCTTTGATCGGCACACCTCTGCAACGGCTCACAGCGCCATTGCGCATGGCAGCTTTCATGGTTATCCGGACGATATCCGTCCTGCGGGCAAAGAAATGAAAATAACGGACAGCAACGACGCGATGAACAACGATCATCAGATGCAGTGTATGGCCTGCGGCTCGAATATGGAAACATTCATTGAGCGTATATCCGACGACCGATACGGTTGCCCCGGTGTATATTCGATCAAGAGGTGTGTGTCTTGCGGCCATATGACGACGACACCGCCGCTGACGGAAGAAGATCTACCTGGGCTCTACAGCACCTATTACCCTCGCCGGGCGGTTGATTTCTCGGCCATAGAGCAAGAAGCCGCGTTGGTAATCCAGCCTTTCGCCGCTTTCAAGCGCTGGATAAACGGCACCGATCACCAGGGTCACTATCTTGCGAAGCCTGGCGAGAAGGTGCTGGATGTCGGTTGCGGCTCGTGCATTTCGCTGCTCGAAATGAAGAACAAGGGTATCGAAAGCTGGGGGATTGAGGCCGATCCGAATGTACGGTCGATTGCCGATCACTTCGGTTTGCAAGTCCATATCGGCAACATTTACGATCTGCCGTTTCCCGACATGAAGTTCGACCTGATCGTATTGAATCAGGTGCTCGAACATGTGCCGGATCCCTCGGCCATGCTGCAGGCGGTAAGAGAACGTCTCACCCCTCAGGGCCGCGTGATCATGGCTTTTCCCAATACCGGCTCGTTTCATCGCAAGATCTGGAAAGACCGCTGGATCAATTGGCACATTCCCTATCACCAAAATCATTTCAACCGCACCTCTTTTACGAAACTCGCCGGCAAGTTTGGTTACAAGGTCGAAAACGTCAGAACGGTTACGCCCAATCTCTGGTCGGTCCTGCAATTGCGCACCGCACGCGAGCGGAAGCAGGAGGGCAAGTCATCATCCACCTGGACGCACAATGCTGATGCAATCCAAGTCAGGCCGCCGTTCTTCACTCGGCTGAAGAACGTCGCCCTATCGCGTGGCGCACGTGGGGCCGGGATGGTGATGGGATTGGGCAATCGAATTCTGGATGCCGCAGGCAAGGGCGACAGCCTTCTCTTCGTGCTGAGGCCGATCTAGAAATTCCACCCCGCTCTCCTACAAGGTCAGGCGATCGCACGTAGGAGAGTTCAACGGAACGCTCCGACTTCCTAGGAGCAGATATGCAGGTACGGGTGCAGCTCAAGCGCATGCCGCCAGCCTGGATACAATGAGGTATGGCGTGTCAAGAACCGGAAGTAGTTGCTTCGAAATGGCGAGGGACTTCCTGCATTGATCAAGGATAATCTGCAGTACTGGATTGCGACGCCGCCTTTCCGTCTGCTACGGGTTGGCCAGATTTCGCCCCCTGGAATTTGAGCAAGACACTCGTCAAAATGGCCGCAGACACTGTCGATCCACGCCCTCCCCGGATAAGCCTCATCACTGTTTGCTGGAACGCCGAGCGGACCATTGCCGATACGTTGCGATCCATCGACGCTCAGACCTACCGCAATTTCGAGCACATCATCATCGACGGTGGCTCGAGCGATTCCACACTCGCGATCATTGCTTCGGCGCCGGCGGAGAACCGCCGCGTACTTTCGGGGCGGGACGGAGGCATCTATGAGGCCATGAACAAGGGGATTGGTCTTGCGAGCGGCGACATTATCGGATTCTTGAATGCGGATGACACCTTTGAGAGCAGCGACTCTCTCGAAACCGTGGCCGCCGCGCTGGAAGACGAGGCATATGACGGCTGCTATGGCGATCTCATCTATGTTTCCAACCAGAATACCGACCGCAAAGTCCGCTATTGGAAATCCTGTGCGTTCGAACCCGGTTCCTTTGGACGCGGCTGGTGCCCGCCGCATCCGACATTCTATGTCCGGCGTCGCATCTATGACCGGTTTGGGACGTTCGATCTACGTTATCGACTGGCAGCCGACGTCGAGCTGATGATGAGATTTCTGGAAGTCGCGCGGATCAGAACCATCTATATCCCCCGCGTGTTGGTCAGGATGCGCTTGGGGGGCGCCACAAACAAAAACGTCCAGAACATATCGCGTCAGAACAAGGAAGTGCTGCGGGCGCTTGCCGACCACGGCTTCAGGGTCTCGACCCCTCTATTCTGGGCATCGAAGCTTGTGAACCGCCTCGGCCAGTTCCTCACCCGAAATCGATAGCAGGGCGCATCAGGTCAGATTTGACGCGAGGGCAATCGCTGGTCAGGCAGCCACCCTCCCGCGCACCCCATCCGCAATCGCTGCCATCCTGTCGGCCGGCGCATGGCCGATCAGCATGAAGGCGTGTCTCCCGTTCGACCAGTAGACGACATTCATGCCTTTACGGTGTTCGAGGTCAGGCGCTTTGGGGCCGGCATCGGACCGGACGATGCAAAGCGCCATCGGCCCGGTTTCAGGGTCGAGATAGGCGATCTGGGCGAGCGGCTTGCCGTCATATTGCAGCAGCAGAGCGCGTTTGAAATCGACGCCCGGAAGCGAAACGGCTTCGGGAGAGAGCGACAGGCCGAGTTTTTCGTCGAAGGGGGCAAGCTGGGCGGCCTGAGACTCCCTGGCGGGCGACGGGCCGGCCAGGGTTTCCGCGGTATAGAGCGAGATGTAATCGGCGACCACGGCGCGCCATTCGCTGTTTTCGTCCTTTGCCGAAAAGCCTCTACCGAGGCCCAGGATGGCGCGATCGATGGCGATGCCGGCGACGAGTGAAGCGGCGAGCGCGGCGAAGAAGCGGCGACGGCTGGCAGCGGGCGCCGAGACAGCTTTTGCATCCTCCCGCGCAGGGGTGGCTTCGAGCATTCTCTCCAGTTTTTCACGCGGCGCTTCCTGGAGCAGCGGCGCAAAGGCCTGCTCGAACGGCAGGCTGGCGCGCGCGAGGAACTCCAGCCGTTCGGCGACGTGCTCGTCTTTTTTCACGATGGCCTCAATGCGGGCGGCATCTTCGGCCGTCAGTTCGCCGTCGATGAAGGCGGTGAGGTCCTCGTCGGAGGGAGTGGTGTATTTCGTATTCATTGCCGTCCCCCTTCCCGCTCGTCGCCGGAGAGCTTGGCGCGGGCTGCCGCCAGCCGGCTCATCACGGTGCCGATCGGGATATCCAGTATGCCTGCAACCTCGCGATAGGAAAGTCCCTCGACATAGGCGAGGAAAACCACCGTTCTCTGCGCCTCGGGCAGCGCATTCACCCGTTTCAGCACCTGGCCCGCCATCACATGGGTTTCGGTGTCGTGTGCGCCGTCGAAGGTCAGCACGTCGCCAGCATCGACGAAGCCCTGGCCCTGGCGCACCCGGCGCGAGCGGATCTCGTTCAGCCAGATCGAATGCAAGATCGAAAACAGCCAGCGGTCGAGCCGGGTGCCGGGGACGAATTGATCGGCGCGCTCCAGCGCGCGAAGGCAGGTCGCCTGCACCAGATCGTCGGCGACATCGCGCTGATGCGAGAGAACAAGACCATAACGCCAGAGCCTTGCCAGATTTTCCGTCAGGCCGTTCCTGATATCCGCTGCGCTGGCGATGGCCGCCTCCGACGATCCTGCGTTTTTCGGGACCGCCGGATGAACCGGCGATTCCGTTGTTGCGCGACTATAGGCAGGAAATGAGGCGCGCGCGACCGACATTCTCACCTGCCTTTCTGGTTCCGTCTTCCCGCCCATACCGGCTCAGATCTTCGACGGATCGAGGATGGCTGCATTCAGGTCCTGATATTCCTCGCAGGTCGTGCCGCAGATCGCCTTGATGGTCGTCAACTGCTCCTTGGCGAGATCGAGCCGGCCCTTGATGACATAGGCTTCGCCGAGATATTCGCGCACCTTGGCATATTGCGGGTCCATCTTCACCGACTGGAGGTAATAGGAGATGCCTTCGTCGGTGCGGCCGAGTTTACGGGTGGCATAACCGCGATAATTCAGCACTTCGGCGCTGTTCTGGTCCTTGACCGTGTCGAGCATGGCAAGCGCCTCCTCATAACGGCCGGCTTTGGCCAGCGAATAGGCATAGTCGGTGCGGTTCTCGTCCGAGACGTTGGCGCTCTGCTGCTTGACGCATTTCTTGGTCTTCTGGTCGTAGATCTCGCCCTTCTTGCAGGTCGGCATCGTGCTGTTGTCATCGCCGACCGCAAAGACAGGGCCGGAGAAGAGGGAAGCGGCAAGGCAGCCGCCGAGAAGGATGGAAGCAAAACGGGCTGTCATGATCGTCATGGGAAACTCCTCGAAAGTGACGTTGCGAGGAGAAAACACCGCTGCCCCGGGCTTTATTCGCCGGCCTCCTATTTTCTCCATAACGGCTTCGTGAAGCCACCGAAGCCGAATAAATCATCGTGACCGGGTGTTCTCAGCGTTGCGCCGGGAACGACAAGGAGAACTCCGTGACCGATACTGTAAAACTCGTCAGCCTCGCCGTCGCCGCACCCGAACATGTCATTTTCCAGAAGCAAGCGCTCGAAGCCTCCGCCCGGCTGTTTGCCGACCGTTTCGAGGACTTTCGCCATCTTGCCCGCGTCTTCGACAGTGCCGGTATCCAAAAGCGCCATGCCGCGCGCCCGCTTGCCTGGTTCGACGAAGCCCATGGCTGGCAGGAACGGATGCAGGCCTATGCAGAGGTGGCAGGCGAGCTCTTCGTCGAGACCGCGAGCTCAGCCCTTCAGCAGGCCGGGCTTGAGGCCGGCGATGTCGACTGTGTGGTGACGGTTTCCTCCACCGGTTTTACCACACCGAGCCTCGATGCGCAGATGGCCCACCGGATGGGTTTCAGGGCCGATATCGAACGGGTGCCGGTGTTTGGGCTCGGCTGTGCGGCCGGCGTATCGGGTTTTGCGATCGCCGCGCGACTGGCGCGAAGCCGGCCGGGCGCCGTCGTGCTCTTCGTCTCGATCGAGCTTTGCACGCTGGCCTTCCGCCTCGACGAGCTGACGCGGCCGAACATCATCGCGACGGCCCTTTTCGGCGACGGCGCCGCCGCCTGCGTGTTGCGATCGGGCGACGGCGGGCTGGCGGAAGTGGAATCGACCGGCGAGCATCTCTTTCCCGACACGCTCGATATCATGGGCTGGAAAATCGATGATGGCGGTTTCGGCATCGTGCTGGCGCAAGCCCTGCCGCCCTTTGCCGAGCAGGAGCTCGGTCCGGCGGTGACGGCAATTCTGGCACGGAACGGGCTGGCACCAGACGATATCGGCCGCTTCATCTGCCACCCCGGCGGCACGAAAGTGCTGGCCGCGATGGAGAGCGCGCTGTCGCTGACGCCGGGCGCTCTCGATCACGAGCGTGGCGTGCTTGCCGACTACGGCAATATGTCGTCGCCGACCGTTCTCTTCGTGCTGGAGCGGGCGATCCGCGCCGGATTGCCGGAGCGCGCCGCGATGATCGCCATGGGGCCGGGCTTTTCAGCGAGCTGCGTGACGCTCAAGAGGACGGCATGATGTGGCCGTCGATCGCGCTGCTCACCTTCGTGACGCTGCAACGGCTTGGCGAACTCGTGCTCGCCCGGCGCAACACCGCCGCCCTTCTCGCCAGAGGCGGCAAGGAGGTGGCGCCGGAGCACTATCCCGCCATGGTGGCGCTGCATGCCGGCTGGATCATCGGCCTCTGGCTGCTGGCGCCGGGTAGGCCGGTCGATCTCTTCTGGTTTGCGGTGTTCATGGGGCTGCAGGCACTGCGGCTCTGGGTGCTGGCGACCTTGAAAGACCGCTGGACGACGCGCATTATCATCCTGCCCGGCGCGCCGCTCGTGACATCAGGTCCCTATCGCTTCCTGCGGCATCCTAACTACGCAATCGTCGTCGGCGAGATCTTCGCCCTTCCTCTCGTCTTCGGGCTGACGCTTTACGCGATCGGCTTTTCGCTTCTCAACGCTTGCGTCCTCCTTGTCCGCATGAAGGCCGAAAATGCCGCACTGAAATTGTGAAATGAATGCGATTTTTCGTTTGCGCAGCACTATCGGCGGGAGCATTTTCACCCCGACAACAAAGCGGAATGCAGGGGAATGACGAAAAACGCGATTGTGCTCGGCGCCGGTATCGTCGGTGTGTCAGCGGCCATCCATCTTCAGCGGCGCGGCCGGCAGGTGACGCTGATCGACCGCAAGGATCCGGGCAGCGAAACCTCCTTCGGCAATGCCGGCCTGATCCAGCGCGAAGGTGTCGCGCCCTACGGCTTTCCCCAGCAGCTCGGCCTGTTGCTGCGCTATGCGCTGAATAACCGCATCGATGCGCATTATCACCTCAGCACGTTGCCGAGCCAGCTCGCCTTTCTCGCCCGTTACTGGTGGAATTCCAATGCCCGGCGCCACGCGATCATCACCCGTGCCTACGCGCCGCTGATCGAACATTCGATCGCCGAGCACAAGGATCTGATCGAGGCGGCAGAGGCGCAAGCGCTGATCCGCAGGGATGGCTGGATGAAGATCTTCCGGACCGAGGCCAAACGCGATCAGGCCTTGGCGGAGGCCGCACTCTGGCAAAGTGAATTCGGGGTGGACTATGACAGCCTGACCTCGGCCGATATCGCCCGCATGGAGCCTGACATGACAGGCGATTTCGCCGGCGGCATCCGCTGGCGCGATCCCTGGTCGGTGCTTGACCCGCATGCGCTGACATCGGCCTATCGCCGTTATTTCGAAAGCCTCGGCGGCCGCTTCGTCACAGGCGACGCCGCCTCCTTCGGCCCGTTCGGCTCGGGCTGGAAGGTCATGACGGCGGAAGGCGCGCTCGAAGCCGACGATGCGGTGATCGCGCTCGGCCCCTGGTCGGCGCTCGCAACACGCCGGCTCGGCTATTCCTTGCCCCTCGGCGTCAAGCGCGGTTATCACATGCATTATGCCGCCAAGGGCAATGCCGTGCTCAACAACTGGGTGCTCGATGCCGAACGCGGCTATCTCCTGGCGCCGATGCGCCGCGGCATCCGCCTGACGACGGGAGCGGAGTTCGCAACGCTCGACGCGCCGAAGACGCCGGTCCAGCTCGACCGGGCCGAAGCCGTGGCCCGAACGATCTTCCCGCTCGGCGACAGGCTCGATGCCGAGCCATGGATGGGCGCGCGGCCGTGCACGCCCGACATGATGCCTGTTATCGGCAAAGCGCCGCGCCATCAGGGCCTGTGGTTCGCCTTCGGCCATGCCCATCACGGGCTGACGCTCGGGCCGGTGACCGGGCGCGTGCTGGCGGAGCTGATCACCGGCGAAAAACCGTTCATCGATATTGCGGCCTATTCGCCGCAGCGTTTCAACCCGTGACGCCGAGAGCGGCAAGCCCTTTCAGGGCCGTCGCCGCGATGCCTTCCACCGTGTCGTCAATATCGACGGTGACGACGCCTTGCTCGCCTGTCGGCACCTCGAGCGTCGCCAGCTGGCTTTCGAGCAGCGAGACCGGCATGAAATGGCCCTTGCGCTCGCCCATCCGTTTGGTCAGCAAGCCCCTGGAGCCTTCGAGATAAACGAAAAACAGGTTGCCGCCGGCCGCAGCCCGCAGCCTGTCGCGATAGATGCGCTTCAGCGCCGAGCAGGAGACGATGATGCCCTCGCCTTTCTCCAGCGAAGCCTTGATGTCTTCGCCGATGCGGTCGAGCCAGGGCATCCTGTCCTCATCGGTCAGCGGAATGCCCTTCGACATCTTCTCGACATTGGCGGCCGGATGCAGCGCATCGCCTTCGACGAAGGCGATGTGCAGGGCTTCCGCCAGCTTTTCGCCGACCGAGGATTTGCCACAGCCGCTGACCCCCATGACGATAATCGCATGGGGTCTTTTCCTCCGCTCACCCGGCATAATCCCTCCGAGACTCCGGCTTCCCGCTCAATCGAGTGGGAAGTGACAGGCATATTTTTGCGCACCTTCTCCACTTAGTTCGGGAGAAACCTGACGGCAATAGTCCTGCGCCTTCCAGCAGCGCGGATTGAAGTGACAGCCGGACGGGGGCTTCAGCGGCGACGGCAGCTCGCCTTGCAGCCGGATGCGGTTCTTGGCGCGCTCGGGGTCGGCGATCGGTGTCGCCGACAGCAAGGCTGCCGTATAAGGATGGCGCGGCCGGGCGAAGACCTCGGCGGCGGGACCGGTTTCGACGGGACGGCCGAGATACATCACCATCACCTCGTCGGCGATGTGGTGGACGACGGAGAGGCCGTGCGAGATGAAGAGATAGGCAAGGCCCATCTCCTTCTGCAGGTCCATCAATAGGTTCAGCACCTGCGCCTGGATCGACAGGTCGAGAGCCGAAACCGGTTCGTCGAGCACCAGCACCTTCGGCCGCAGCATCAGGGCGCGGGCGATGGCGATGCGCTGGCGCTGGCCGCCGGAGAACATATGGGGATAGCGGCCATAGTGTTCCGGACGCAGGCCGACACGGGCCATCATCTCCTCCACCTTGCGGCGGCGGGCGGCGGCATTGAGATCGGTGTTGATCTTCAGCGGCTCTTCGAGGATCGAGCCGACCTTCTGGCGCGGGTTGAGCGAGCCGTAGGGGTTCTGGAAGACGATCTGCACCTGGCTGCGCAGGCTGCGGTCGCCGATGCGCGCAGGCTTGCCGTCGATCAGCAGTTCCCCGGCCGTGGGATCCTCGATCATGGTGACCAGGCGGGCCAGCGTCGACTTGCCGCAGCCGGATTCGCCGACGACGGCGAGCGTCTTGCCGGAATGGAGGCTGAAGCTGACGCCGTTCAGCGCCTTGACGGTGGCGTCGGCTTTGAAGAGACCGCGGTTGACGGTGTAGAAGCGGGCGAGATCCCTGCCCTCGAGAACAGCGCCTGTCATACCAGGTCTCCTGCAGTTTCAGTGGCCATGACGCCGGGATGCCCGAGCGGCTTGCCGTCCTTTAAAGGATAGTTGCACAGTGCCAGCCCGAGCTCCGGCCCCTGGCGCACGACACCGCGATCGCATTCGACCGTGGCATAGCCGCAGCGCGGCGCGAACAGACAGCCTGTCGGGCGGCCATGCTGGCCGGGCACGACGCCGGCGATCGAAGGAAGACGCTGGCCGACTTTGGCCCGTTCCGGCAGGGCGGCGAGCAGGGCTGCGGTATAGGGGTGGTGCGGATCGCGGAAGAGCGCCCTTACCGGCTGCTCCTCGACCTTCTGGCCGGCATATTGCACCTGCACGCGCTCGGCGGTTTCGGCAACGACACCCATGTCATGGGTGATCAGCACCAGCGCCATGCCCTGCTCTTTCTGCAGGCGCACGAGCAGATCGAGGATCTGGGCCTGGATCGTCACGTCGAGCGCGGTCGTCGGCTCGTCGGCGATCAAGAGCTTCGGATTGCAGGCGAGCGCCATGGCGATCATCACGCGCTGGCTCATGCCGCCCGACATCTGGTGCGGGAAGTTCGACAGCCGGTCTTCCGGCGCCGGAATGCCGACGAGGTTCAGAAGCTCGATCGAGCGTTCGCGGCGCTCCTTCCGGTTGAGGCCCATATGGACGCGCAAGGTCTCGCCGAGCTGGAAGCCGACGGTAAAGCACGGATTGAGGCTCGACATCGGCTCCTGGAAGATCATCGCCATGTCCTTGCCGACGATCCTGCGGCGCTGGCGGCCGGAAATGCCGCGCAGATCCTGGCCATCGAACTGCATGCGGTCGGCGGTGATCTTCGCCGTCCAGGGCAAAAGCCCCATCAGAGCCAGCATGGCGACGGATTTGCCCGAGCCGGATTCGCCGACGACCGAGAGGATCTCACCCTTGTCGCAGGTGAGCGAGACGCCGTCGACGGCGCGGAAAAGACCGGATGAAGTTTGGAACTCGACGGTCAGATTTTCGATTTCGAGGAGCGGCATCACGACCTCTTCAGCTTGGGGTCAAGCGCATCGCGCAGGCCGTCACCCATCAGGTTGATGGCGAGAACGGTGATGAGGATGGCAAGGCCCGGGAACGTTACGACCCACCAGGCGCGCGAGATGAACTCGCGGGATTCGGCGAGCATCGTGCCCCATTCGGGCGTCGGCGGCTGGGCGCCCATGCCGAGAAAGCCGAGGGCTGCCGCATCGAGGATCGCCGCCGAGAAGGCGAGCGTCGCCTGGACGATCAGCGGCCCAAGACAGTTCGGCAGGATCGTCTTGAACATCAGGCGCAGGGTGCCGGCGCCGGCAACACGCGAGGCGATCACATATTCCTTCTCACGTTCCGTAATGACCGAGGCGCGCGTCAACCGCACGAAATGCGGCTGGTTGACCAGCGAAATCGCGATCATCGCGTTGGTCAGGCCAGGCCCCAGCACGGCGACCAGCACGAGGGCGAGCAGCAGTGACGGGAAGGCCAGGATGATGTCCATCAGGCGCATGATCGCCGTATCGATCTTGCCGCGGAAATAGCCGGCGACGAGGCCGATCAGAACCCCGCAAACGACCGAAAGTGTGACGACCACGACGCCGATGAACAGCGAGAAGCGTGCGCCATAGATCAGCCGCGAGAGGATGTCACGGCCGACGGCATCCGTTCCGAGCGGAAAGGAGGCGCGGCCGGCCTCCATCCAGGCCGGCACGGCGAGCAGCACCTCACGGTTCTGCTCGTTCGGCGCATGCGGCGCGAAGACCGGAGCGAAAACCGCAACGACGAGAATGATGACGAAAACAACGAGGCCGATGACGGCGCCCTTGTTGCGGGAGAAGTAATGCCAGAACTCCGCAAGAGCGGATGGCTGGCCGGTTTTGACGGTGACCGTGCTCATGGGCCGCTCCTAGTGACGAATACGCGGATTGATGAAGCCGTAAAGAACATCAACAATCAGATTGACCAGCATGATGACGCCGGCGATCAGCAGAAGACCGCCCTGAACCACGGCGTAGTCCCGCTTGAAGACCGAATCCACCATCCACTTGCCGATACCCGGCCAGGAGAAGATCGTTTCGGTGAGGATGGCGCCGGCAAGGAGAACGCCGATCTGCAGGCCGATCGTGGTGATGACGGGGATCATCGCGTTGCGCAGCGCATGCACGCCGACGACGCGCAACGGCTTCAAACCTTTCGAGCGCGCCGTGCGGACGTAGTCCTCGCCCAGAACCTCGAGCATCGCCGAGCGCGTCTGGCGCGCGATGACGGCAAGCGGGATGGTTGCGAGCACGATGGTCGGCAGGATGAGATAGCTGACGGCCGAGGCGAAGGCGCCCTTCTGGCCCGACAACAGGCTGTCGATCAGCATGAAGCCGGTCACCGGCTTGAAGAAATACATCAGCGAGATGCGCCCGGACACCGGCGTCCAGCCGAGATAGCCGGAGAAGAAGATGATGAGCAGCAGGCCCCACCAGAAAATCGGCATGGAATAGCCGACGAGAGCGATGCCCATCACGCTTTGATCGAACCACGTGCCTCGCTTGACGGCTGCAAAGACGCCGGCGGGCACGCCAAGACCGACCGCGAGGATGATGGCGCAGAAGGAAAGTTCTAGCGTTGCCGGAAACAGCGTCAGAAACTCGCCGAGCACCGGGCGCTTGGTGACGATCGAGGTACCGAGATCGCCTTGCAGCACTTTTCCGAGATAATCGAAATACTGCACATACATGGGCCGGTCAAAACCGAGATCGTGCATGATCTGGGCGTGCCGCTCCGGCGCCATGACACGTTCACCCGACAGCAGCATGACGGGGTCGCCCGGAATCAGGCGGATGAACGAAAAGGCTATCAGGGAAACGCCGAGGAATGTCGGTATCAGCACCGCGAGGCGGCCGAAGAAAAAACGCAACATGGCAGATGTCCAATAGTTTCCGGCGGTCAGGGGGTGCCTGACCGCCGGCTGCGCCCAGCTCTGCCGGGCATTCTTACATTATTCTTGTTATTCGGATACGTCGACGCCGTCGAAGCGGTGAATGCCGAGCGGATCCATATGGAAGCCGGAGACCTTCTTGCTCATCGGAACGAAGACGAGCGAGTGATCGAGGGTCGCCCACGGGGCTTCCTTCTTGAAGATCAGCTGGGCCTGCTCATAGGCCTTGGTGCGCTCGCCGACATCGGCGGTCATCTTGGCCTTGGTCATCAGGTCGTCGTATTCCTTGTTGCACCACTGGGCGCGGTTGTTGCCGCCGACGGCATCGCAGCCGAGCAGCGTGTCCATGAAGTTGTCAGGGTCGCCGTTGTCGCCGGTCCAGCCGAGAATGACGGCGCCGTCGCGCTTCACGTCAGAGGAGAGCTTCAGATATTCGGCCCATTCATGGGTGACGATCTCGACCTTGACGCCGACCTTGGCGAAGTCGGCCTGGATCAGTTCGGCGGCGCGGCGCGCGTTCAGCATGTAGGGACGCGACACCGGCATCGCCCAGACCTTCATGCTGAGATCCTTGACGCCGGCATCGGCAAGAGCCTTCTTGGCTGCATCAGGATCGTATTTTTCGTCCTGAACGGCGTCGTTATAGGACCACATGGTCGGCGGGATCGGGTTCTTGGCAACGGTGGCCGCACCCTGGAAGACGGCGTCGACGATCGCCTGCTTGTTGATCGCCATGTTGAGTGCGCGGCGAACCTCCGGCTTGTCGAAGGGCGCCATCTGGGTGTTGTAGGCGAGATAGCTGACGTTGAGGCCGGCCTGCTCCTGAACGACCAGATTTTCATCCTTCTTCAGTTCCGGAACGTCGGCGGCATTCGGATAGGGGATCAGGTGGCATTCGCCGGCCTTCAGCTTCTGAGCGCGGACGGCCGCATCAGAGGTGATGGCGAAAACCAGATCGTCGATCTTTTCCTTGCCCTTGAAATAGGTTTCGTTCGCCTTGTAGCGGATGACGGCATCCGGCTGGTAGGCAACGAAGGTGAAGGGGCCGGTGCCGAGCGGCTGCTGGTTCAGCTGCGCCATCTTGCCGTCGGCGGCAAGCTTGTCGGCATATTCCTTGGAAACGATCGAAGCGAAGTCCATGGCGAGGTCGGCCAGGAACGGCGCTTCCGGGTGGTTGAGCGTGAACTTGACGGTCAGGTCGTCGACCTTTTCAACCGACTTGATCAGCTCAGGGAAGCCCATGCCGGCGGCGTATTCGTAGGAGCCGCCCTCGACATACTTGTTCCAGGGATTGTCGGACTTCAGCTGGCGCTCGAAGGAGAACACGACGTCGTCGGCGTTGAAATCGCGCGTCGGCGTGAAGAAGTCGGTGGTCTGGAACTTGACGCCGGGATGAAGCTTGAAGGTGTATTCCTTGCCATCGTCCGAAACGCTCCAGCTATCGGCCAGACCGGGTTCGATCTCGGTGCCGCCGTGCTTGAATTCGACGAGGCGGCTGTAGACGGTGCGCGACGACGCGTCGAAGGTCGTCCCTGCCGTGTAGAGGCTCGGGTCAAAGCCTTCCGGCGAGCCCTCGGAGCAATAGACAAGGGTCTTGGACCAGGCCGACGTCGCCATGACCGAAATCAGGGCCGTCGCTGCCAGCATGACAGAGATCTTTTTCATGATATTTGTTTCCCGGTTGTTCTTTTTTGATGTCTGGAGACCGCAGATAGGCATCCCGATCGACGGTCGATGGAACGACATTTATCTACTGAAAGCAACGGGCTACGGAGAAAATTTTTCCAATTGGACAATTTTAGAAATTTTTGGTCAAAAATCAGCCTCAATTGGAAATATTTGGATAAAAATCAGCGGAATTTCGGCGCATTTTGGATATTGCACCTCCTCAGCTGCGCATTATGACCATTTCCTGCATCCGCGCCGGCGAAAACGCCGCAAACAAAAACCGCGGCTGCCGGGGCAACCGCGGTTTTACAAGTCTGCTCTGCTGTGAATTCAGGCGGCTGGGACGACGATCGCGGGCTTGCGGTATTCCTGCTCGCCGGTCAGTCCAAGAAGGAAATTGATCTGCGGACGCGCCTTGACGAGATCGTCGATGGTATATTCCGAAAGCACGGCAAAAAAGGCATTGAGCGCCTTGCGCAACGCCGAATTCAGGCCGCAGCTGTCGACCAACGGGCATTCGACCATGCCGTCATCCTCGAAGCATTCGGCCATGGCGAAACTGTCTTCCGTCACCCTGACGACGTCGAAGAGGGTGATATCGGCCGCCGGCTTGCCGAGCCGCACGCCGCCATTGCGACCGCGCACCGTCTCGACCAGTCCCGCCTTGTTCAGCGGCTGGAGGATCTTGAAAAGAAAGAGCTCGGAAACGCCGTAAGCCTTGGCGATTTCCGGGATGCGGCTCAGCTGCCCGTCGTTGGCAGCACAATACATCAACATGCGAACCGCATAGTTGGTCTGCTTCGTCAACCGCATGCCATTCTCCTGACTCGTGCCTGTTCAGACCTATATAGGCGGTTTGGTAGTTTTGAACAATTCCAAAATATGAAATTCGCATTCAGCTTATGAGGCCATTTGCCGCGACGTCAATCCCGCTCAAAGATCTCATTATAGTCGAGGATGGCCTGTTTGCGCTCAGGCGTGCCTGGATGGGTCGAGAGCATGCTGGTGCGGGAATGATCGCCGAGCTTGGTTTCCAGGAGATCGAAAAAACGGGCGATCGCAACAGGATCCATGCCGGCCTTGCGCATCAGTTCCACCGAGCGCCGATCGGCCTCGGCCTCAGCACTGCGTGAATAGGACAATGCAAGCAGGCCGCCGCCCTGTGTCAGGATATCCTCGACGCCAGAGCCGACATCGCCGGCAATCAGCATGACGAGGCCGGCCACACCTGCGGCGCGATAAAGCTGCCGGAGGCTGTGCTTGTATTCGACATGACCGACCTCGTGAGCGAGAACGCCTGATATCATCTCATGGTCGCCGCCCGCCAGCTCCACAAGCTCGTCGGTGATGACGATATTGCCGTCGGGAAGCGCGAAAGCATTGGGCCCGATCAGACCGCCATCGCGGAAATTCAGCACATAACGGTTGGCACCGCCTTCGGCATTGGCAGCCACCTGGTTAAAGCGGCCGACGATTTCGGCCTGCCGGGCGGGCGTCAGGTGGCTGGGGGAGAGCGCCGTCGTATCCAGCGTATTGAGCGCGCCACGGGACATCGCTTCGGAGACCACAGGCGGCGTCACGAAGATGGCGACTTCGACGAGCGCCGGCAGCGCGTAGCGATAGATTGCGACGGCGAGCAGAACGACCGCGATCGCGAAGACGAAGATGCGAGGATGAAATTCCTCCAGCCGATGCACCCAGCCGCTTCTTCCGCCGCCGCCAAGAAAGGCGTCGATGGCATCATTCTCGCCACTCTCGAAGATCGAGCCGTCGGCAAAGACGGCGCGTCGAGGGATCGACCCGACGCGCGGTGTGAAGGAGACCTCTCCGGCCGCACTATCCGAAAGAGCGACATCCTCTTCGGTTACGGCGAGCAGGCGCCCCCCACGCGACAGCAGGCGGGCGGGAACGGAGCCGCTCGAGTGCGGCGGATACCATTCCCCTCTCGCAATGATTTCTGCGTCAGAAACCAAAATCGATCCCTTCCATGCTCATATATTCCGCACCAACGGCGGCGCCAGCCGTTTGAAACTGCGTAAAGACCTCGCCGATTTCGCCGTCGATGCGAATCGCCGTGTGCTCGGCGACATAACGCGCCAGGCGAACCGCCGCCCAGGGGCGCATCAGGCCGAGGGTGAGCATCGTCACCACGACGTTCGATATGGCGATCCAGGCATAACGCGCCCGGGAAAGATCGCTTCTCAGGAGATGCCGGCCGTCGATGCGGGTCGACGACCAGACGATGTTATGGACGGCTGCCCGATAGATGAGGCCTGCAAGGCCATAGACGATGATGAGGCCGAAAACGACAAGATACATTCCCGACACTATCATTAACATAGCGGCGTCATGCTCGATTGCGCCGGGGTCATTGGCCTGAATCCCGACGACCGCGATCGCAACCAAGCCGGCGAGAACGACTAGGCCCAGCACGACCATCAGGGCCGGGATGAGGAGGGCGCGGTAAAGCGCGCCGATCTTGGGATCGGTCTCGAAAGGCCGATTGCCGTAGCGCAGATTGTTGAAAACATAGCGGTTGAGCCACCGGCTGGCGAAGGGTGCAAGCAGTCCCAGCGACAGGAAAGCGACGAGGCTTCCGAGCATCACGCAGACGAAGGCGCCGCCGGCGGTGCCGGTGAAATCAAATCGCACGTTGCGGTAGCTGGTCACGCGGGCATTGAAGCGAAGGCCTCTGACGATCAGCCAGGGGAGCGCGATGAGCACAAGGATCGTGGTCACAACCGAGAACAGCGGATGGATTGCCGCCAGAATGTTGGCCACCACGATGAAGGCGAACACGATCAGGCGGCCGATGAATATCTGCATGCCGCTCGCGTGATATTCGAAAGCGCGGCCGAGCACGACGGTGTTGCCGTAGAAATAGCGGTTGCGCCGCACTTTCGCCCAGGCTGAATAAATGCCGAGCGTTACGATCGTCAAAAGGACGTTGACGATCCAGATGCCGAAATATTCCGAAGCCGTGCCGGTGAACCGGGCACGCTCGAACGCATTTGCCGCGGCGCCCGCGGACACTCTGTTATCCATGATCTTTGTTCCCCCAGCACATTGCCCAACACATCATGATGAGAATCAGCTGTCGGACGCACCAACAGAAAAGCAAAGAGCGAAGAAATCAACAACCTGAAATCGAAAACGGGGGCCGAAAGGCCCCCGAATTGCAGTTCGATTGTTCGCGCGGATCACTTCATCGTCGGCATGACGAATTCGGCGCCGCTCTTGATGCCGGAGGGCCAGCGGGCGGTGACGGTCTTGGTCTTGGTCCAGAACTTGATCGAGTCGGTGCCGTGCTGGTTGAGGTCGCCGAAGCTCGATGCCTTCCAGCCGCCGAAGGAGTGGTAGGCGAGCGGAACCGGGATCGGAACGTTGATGCCGATCATGCCGATATTGACACGCGAGGCGAAATCGCGGGCGGCATCGCCGTCACGCGTATAGATCGCGACGCCGTTACCGTATTCATGCTTCATCGGCAGCGACAGGGCTTCTTCGTAATTCTGGGCGCGCACGACGGAGAGAACCGGTCCGAAGATTTCGGTCTTGTAGATGTCCATCTCGGGCGTCACATGATCGAACAGGCAGCCGCCGACGAAATAACCGTCTTCATAACCCTGGAGCTTGAAATCGCGGCCATCGACGACGAGCTTGGCGCCTTCCTCGACGCCGCGGTCGATCAGGCCGCGAACGCGGGTATAGGCGTCCTTGGTGACGAGCGGGCCCATGTCGGCCTTGTCGTCAGTGTAGGGGCCGATGCGCAGCGATTCGATCTTCGGCGTCAGCTTCTCGACGAGGCGGTTGGCGGTGTCCTCGCCGACCGGGACGGCCACCGAGATCGCCATGCAGCGTTCGCCGGCCGAACCGTAGCCTGCGCCCATCAGCGCGTTGACGGCCTGATCCATATCGGCGTCCGGCATGATGATCATGTGGTTCTTGGCACCGCCGAAGCACTGGGCGCGCTTGCCGTTCATCGCTGCCGTGCCGTAGACGTAGCGGGCGATCGGCGTCGAGCCGACGAAGGAGACGGCGCCGATATCGGGATCGGTGAGGATCGCGTCGACCGCGCCCTTGTCGCCGTTGACGACATTGAGGATGCCGGCCGGCAATCCGGCCTCGATCATCAGTTCGGCGAGACGGATCGGCAAGGACGGATCACGCTCGGACGGCTTCAGGATGAAGGCGTTGCCGCAAGCGATCGCCGGCGCGAACATCCACATCGGGATCATGCCGGGGAAATTGAAGGGGGTGATGCCGGCGCCGATGCCGACCGGCTGGCGGATCGAATACATGTCGATCGCCGGACCCGCGCCTTCGGTGAACTCGCCCTTGGCGAGATGCGGAATGCCGCAGACGAATTCGCAGACTTCGAGGCCGCGGATGACGTCGCCCTTGGCGTCCTCGATCGTCTTGCCGTGCTCCTTGGAGAGCATTTCGGCCAGTTCATCCATGTGCTTGTTCAAGAGTTCGACAAACTTGAAGAAGACGCGGGCGCGGCGCTGGGGATTGGTGGCAGCCCATTTCGGCTGCGCAGCCTTGGCGTTTTCGACGGCGGCGCGCAATTCCTCGACGCTTGCGAGCGCGACGGTCGCCTGCACTTCGCCGGTTGCCGGATTGTAGACGTTGCTGACACGGCCGCTGGTGCCGGCGACCTGCTGGCCGCCGATGAAATGTCCGATCTCACGCATGGATGTTCCTCCTGTTTGGATGGCCTACAATCGCACTTCAATTTGCACAAATCAATGCGCTGATATAAGCAACCGTTGTGCGCATATTATAGCTCGATTGTTGCATCGGGTGCTGATATTTTCAAACTTGGCACCCCATTTCGACAAGTCAAACCCAAGGAGAGGTCGAGCCGATGAGCCGGGAACCTGTCGTCAGAATGGCGGAGCTGGAGATCGATCCGGCCAAGCTCGAAGCCTACCGCGCCTTGCTTACAGAAGAAATCGAGGCGTCGCTTGCTCTGGAAGACGGCGTTCTCTCACTCAGCGCCGTTTCCCTCCGGAACAATCCAAACCTGATCCGTATCCTCGAGGTCTACGCCGACCACGAAGCCTATGAGGCCCATCTCAGGACACCACATTTCCTCAAATATAAGCGGGAGACGGCCGGCATGGTGACATCGCTGACGCTCATCGATGTCGATCCGATTGTCATGCGTGCCAAGCCATGAACTGGGACGATGTCCGCATTTTCCTTGCCGTCGCCCGCACCGGGCAGATCCTTGCCGCTTCGAAGCGATTGGGACTCAATCACGCCACGCTTTCACGGCGGCTGACGTCGCTCGAAGAGGCGTTGAAGACGCGGCTTTTCGTCCGCCGCACAAATGGCTGCGAGTTGACGGCCGAAGGCGGGGTCTTCCTGCACGCCGCCGAGCGCATGGAAACCGAAATGCTGGCAGTGCAGGCCAATCTCGGCCACACTGACACGGCAATCGCCGGCACGGTGCGCGTCGGCGCGCCCGACGGCTTCGGCGTGTCGTTTCTGGCGCCGCGCATGGGCAAGCTGATCGAGCGCCATCCGGCGTTAAAAATCCAGCTGGTGCCGGTGCCGCGGTCCTTCTCGCTGTCGCAGCGCGAGGCGGATATCGCCATCACGCTGGAACGTCCCGAACAGGGCCGTCTCGTTTCCTCCAAGCTCACGGACTATACGCTCGGCCTCTATGCCTCGCGCGACTATCTCGCCCACCACGGCAGGCCTGGCGATGTCGAGGCGCTGAAGGCGCATCCGCGCATCGGCTATGTCGAGGACCTGCTCTTCACCGCCTCGCTGAATTTCTCCGGCGAGGTGATGCGCAGCTGGGACGCCGGTTTCGAAATCTCGACGGCGATCGGCCAGACCGAGGCGGTGCGATCCGGCGCCGGCATCGGCATCCTGCACGATTACATCGCCCGGCAATATCCGGAACTTCAACGCATTCTGCCTGACATCTCGATCCGGCGCGCCTATTGGACGACCTATCACGAAACGGCGCGCGACCTCGTGCGCGTCCGCAGTGTCGTCGACTTCCTGCAGGAACTCGTCAGCGCCGAGCGGCAGATCTTCCTTTAACGCCCGGAAACATGTTTGGCCGGCTCGTCATTCTCATCCGGATTGGGAACAGGCGCTTCATCCGGAAGCCGGTCCGGCTCCGGTTCAGTGATCGGCGGCACCGGCTTCCAGCCGGGTGCCGGCATCGGCGGCTGATCGGGAATGGGTTCGTTGGGCACGGACATGACCGCCTCCCTTCATGTTTGCGATGTTCGTCGGGCTATTTGTCCGCCTTCAGCGTCTCGGCAGCGCGCATCGGCATGCTGTCGATAATGGCGAAGAGCTCGCCATTGGTGATCGGCTCGCTGACCTTGAGCTTGACGGTGCCGTCCTTGCCGAGAAGGAAGGCGGCAAATTCACCGACCTCAGGCGCATCCAGATCGCGGCGGATCGCTTCGCCGTCGAGGCCATCGGCAGCGCCGAAAAGCGGCCGGACCTTACCGGCCGACACCTTCACTATCACCATATCGCGCTCATCGAGCGCCGCGCGATCAGAAAGCAGCTGGTTTTCCTGGCGCGCCACGCGGGCATTGTCCCTGTCGGCGAAAAGAACGAAGACACGGTTCTTCCACTGGAAGGCAGCCAAGCTCTCGACCGGCGCATAGGCGCTGTTGGTCTCATCGATTTTCGTCGCACCGTAGAGAAGGGTTTTCGACATGCATATTCTCCCGTTAACCTGGAGAACGGTGCGGCTACGGCATGGGTTCCATCGAAATGACGGGAACCGGATTTTCACTCTGAAGGGAGAAATGGTACGGTTGGGGGGTCTCGAACCTCCGACCTCAGGTGCCACAAACCTGCGCTCTAACCAACTGAGCTACAACCGCATAAACCGCGCCGGGCGCGATGGGGGTCACATACGAGGACTTGGCGATGAATTCAAGCCCCATTCCTCGTCAATATACAAAAAGGCTGGACGCGGGGTCCAGCCTTTTTGTTTGCAATCGGCAAAGACCGATCAGGCAACCTTGAAGGAGGCCATGGCCTTTTCGGCGGCTTCCTTGGAGGGCTTTGCGAGCTTTTCGGCTACCTGCTTGGTGGTTTCCTGCATCGACTTCGCCTGCTCGACGGCGAGCTCGGCCTGCTTGCGCAGGAACGAGGTCTGCAGCTCGAAAAATTCGGCGGGGGACTTGACGCCGAGCAGGGCTTCCATGTGCGAGAGCGAGCTCTCGGCATTGACACGCAGAGCGTCGATCGCCTTCAGGCCGATCTCGACGGTGCCGGCCTGGGCCGTCTGGACGGTGGCTTCGAGCGTCTTGCCGGCTTCCTCGCCAGCGGTCTTCAGCTTGGCATAGGCGTCCTTCGACTGCTGAGCGCCCTTTTCAGCGAAATCACGGAAGGATTCCGCGAACTTGGAGGGGTCGAAAGAAGCGATTGAAAAAACGTCATCGGTCTTTATGGTAGCCATGTCGCATTCCTTTGGGTTGAGGCAGTCGCTGCCTGTGATCATCGAATGACGTCTATATAGGGCATTTCATTGTGCATTGCAACAATTATTGTGCAGCGCACAAGTCGTTAACCCTGTGGGCCGAAACTACCCCGCTGTTCTGGACCGGCATGCGACCTGCAGTTATTAATAAGCCGTTAATTTAGAAGGCCGACAGCGACAAGGTTCGATCATGCCCGCAGTCCAATATCCGTTCATCGATATCGCCGTGCATGCGCGGGTGCGGGAACGCTTTTCACGCGGCGAAGCGATGGTGCTGTTTTCGGCCGATCTCGCCCGGCTGCTCTGGGCGAACGGCGCGGGTGCCGAGCTTTTCGGTCATTCAGCGGTCTATGATCTGCTCGATCAGGGTGTCGACCGTACCGACATCACCTTTCGCCAACTGGAGACGGCGGCGCGCCAGCTCGCCGATATCGGCGACTCCAGAAGCCTGATGATCCGCGTCGCCAAAGGCTTCCAGCGCGCGCAGGTGCAGGCGGCGGCCGAACTGATCCGGCTTTCCCAGGGCGAAAAGGCCATTTTGTTTTCGGTGCCGGTCTCGGCAAGGCCGCTTGCATCGGACGCCTCGGCGGCCCAGATGCTGCAGGGGCTCGACGATCCCGACACGCATATGGCCGTCATCGGCGCCAATGGCGAGGTCATCGCCGCCTCGCCGGGCTTTGCCTCGCTTGCCATCTCCGGCGAAACCGCCAAGACCCTGATCAATCTTGCCAGCGCGCATCCCGACCGATTGGTCAAGCGCCCGGTTGCCACCGGCCGGGGCTACCTCCCGGCAGCTGTCGGCAAACTCAGCGACGAACCGCCGCTCAATCTGCTGTTTGCCGTGGAGACCGCGATCGGTCATCTCGACTCGGTCGATGCGCCCGTGCTCGATCCAGTCGATACACCTGTGCTCGACACGGTCGATGCACCCATCCTCGACGCAGCCGATGCACCCTCGCAGGCAGCTGACGCGCCCGCAGGGGAAGCAAGCGCGCCGCCGGCCGAACTTCCCCCGGAAGAGCCGGTCGCAGCAACCGGCTTCACCGAGATCGTCGACGCGGTGTCTGATATCGAAGAGGTCGAGGAGACCCTCGAAGAGATCGCCGTCGAAAGCGAACAGCCGGCAGAGGCGGCCGCCGCATCCGCCGACGAAACGATTGCGGAGATGCACCGGGGTGAAGACGCGGCGCCGGAAAACGGCGACGGCGTAATCGACAGCGGTGTGGATGAGGCCGACGCGCATGCCGCGCTCGTCGACGACGGTTCGGCCCATTCGGCTGACGCGACCGCGGAAACGAACGGGACGGCAGAACCGGCCGAAGCCGGCCAGACGCCCGCCGAAGAGACGCCGGCGATGGCCAATGAAGCGCCGGCCACTGCGGCGCCCTTGATTTCCGACACGCCCCCTGCCCCGGCGCTTGCACCGGAGCCCGGCTTCGTCTTCCGACCGAACAGCCGCGCCACGCGCTTCGTCTGGAAGATCGATGCGGAAGGCCGGTTCAACGAAGTCAGCCACGAATTTGCCGAGGCCGTCGGTCCGCATGCATCCGCCATCATCGGCTCCGCCTTCAGCGATATTGCCGCTCTTTTCAACCTGGATCCGGACGGCAAGCTCTCCGAGGCGCTCGCGCGCCGCGACACATGGTCGGGCAAGACGATCCTTTGGCCGGTCGAAGGCACCAGCCTTGTCGTTCCGGTCGATCTCGCGGCGCTGCCGACCTATACCCGCAACCGCGACTTCGACGGTTTCCGCGGCTTCGGCGTCGTCAGGCTCTCCGACGCGCAGGAGGATCCGCTGGCGCTTGGCCTGACGCTCGGCCCGGATGGTGTCGGCCATGATGCGGCAAGCCTCGGCCCGATCGCCGAGCCTGCCGCCGACCCCGCGCATGACATGCAAGCCGCGTCCGAGGAGGCCGCGACGGAACCGCCCGCGGCGGACGAGAACGGGATTGAGACGCCGACAGCAGCCGCGCCGCAAGCCGAAGAGACGGTCCCGGAAGCGGAGACCGATGTAGAGACAAGCTTCGAGACACCCGCCCGGGAAAATGCTGCAGACGAACCGCCGGCGCTTCGCATCGTCGAAACACCCAATCGCCGTTTCACTGACAAGGTCGTTCAGCTTCACAGCACGGGCGCCGCACTGACGGCCGCCGAACAGGCGAATTTCCGCGAAATCGCCAAGCGCCTGGAAGCCTTCGGCGCCCGCAACGAAGAGCCTGCCGCTTCGGCGCCGAGGGACGCCGGCGCCACGGAAACGGCGGCTTTCGAAGAGAGCTTGGAACCGGAAGCTTTCAAGGACGAAACGCCGCTTGCCGATACGGCCGACTTCGCTGCGGCCGAGGAGCCGGCGCCGCAGGAAGCGATCTTCGAGAACGCGGCCGAGGCGCTGCGAGAAGAGGCTGAAGCGCCCGCCGCCATAGAAGAGGACGAGGCGACGGAAGGGCTCGAGGAGACGGTGAGCCAGATCGAGGTTCTCACAAGCTTCATCCCGCCGCGGGTCAAGATGACCGACGGGCTGTCGGCCGGAACGGTCGACCAGCTGCCTGTCGCAGTGCTCATCCATGTCGGCGACGCGCTGATGCATGCCAATCCCGAATTCATGCGGCTGACGGGCTATGCCTCCCTCGATGCGCTGCGCGAGGTGGGCGGCATCGAAGCGCTGCTGCAGCGCCGCGAACTCGAGGAGAATGCCACGGGCTCCGGCACCATGATGCTGGTCAAGGCCGACGACACGCTGACGCCGGTTACCGCGCGGCTGCAATCGGTGCGCTGGGAAGATGCCAACGCCCTGATGCTGGCGCTGATGCCGGTGGAAGGCAAGGAAGACGCCCGCGCTGACGCCGGCCGGTCCGAAGCCCGTCCCGAGCGCATGGTCGAGAAGGTGGCCAAGCTTCAGGTCGAAGTGGAGGAATTGCGCTCGATCCTGGAAACGGCGACCGATGGCGTCGTCGTCATCGGCACGGAGGGCGACATCCGCTCGATGAACCGGTCGGCCAGCGCGCTTTTCAATTATGACGAACAGGAGACGCGCGGCAAACCCTTCGTCATGCTGTTTGCCCATGAGAGCCAGAAAGCGGTTCTCGACTATCTGAACGGCCTCTCCGGCCATGGCGTCGCCAGCGTCTTGAACGACGGGCGCGAGGTGATCGGCCGCGAGGCCGCCGGCGGCTTCGTGCCGCTGTTCATGACGATGGGCCGGCTGACCTCCTCGAATGGCTATTGCGCCGTCATCCGCGATATCACCCAATGGAAGCGCACCGAGGACGAGTTGCGCAATGCCAAGGGGGCGGCCGAAACCGCCAATGCCCACAAGACCGATTTCCTCGCCCGCGTCAGCCACGAAATCCGCACGCCGCTCAACGCCATTATCGGCTTTTCCGATATGATGGCCGGCGAGCGTTTCGGTCCGATCGGCCATCCCCGTTATATCGAATATGCCAACGATATCGGCCGCTCCGGCCGGCACGTCCTCGACATCGTCAACGACCTGCTCGATATTTCGAAGATCGAGGCGGGCGAGATGGATCTCGATTTTGCCGCCGTCGGCCTCAACGAGGCGGTCTCGGAGGCGGTGGCGCTGGTCCAGCCGCAGGCGAATGGCCAGCGCGTCATCATCCGCACGGCGCTGTCGCATGCGGTGCCCGATGTCGTGGCCGATCTGCGCTCGATCAAGCAGATTGCGCTCAACATCCTGTCGAACGCCATTCGCTTCACCCCGTCGGGCGGGCAGATCGTCGTCTCCACTTCCTACGAGGCGAATGGCAGCGTCGTCTTGAGGGTCCGCGATACCGGCATCGGCATGACGCGCGCCGAGCTCGACCATGCGATGAAGCCGTTCCGGCAGGTCTCCTCGACCCAGTCGCGCCATCGCGGCGACGGCACCGGGCTTGGCCTGCCGCTGACCAAGGCGATGGTCGATGCCAACCGGGCGACATTCTCGATCAATTCGGCGCCGAACGAAGGCACGCTCGTCGAGATTACCTTCCCGTCGCAGCGCGTGCTGGCCGGCTGATCCTTAATCTCTGGCGCAGCTCTGGCGCAGCGAAAAAAAAGGCAGCCAGAGGCTGCCTTTAAATTTGGTGCTGTTCAACAAGAGCTCAGTCGATCAACGTCATGTTTCGTAAGAAAGTGCTACAGCGTCCTTTGCGCGTCTGAGACACGCGGCGCTGTAGGGCTTCAGGCCGCCTCGTTCATGTGCAGCCCCCCAGTTACTCCAAACCTTTGCCTAACCTTTCTTAACGAAAGGTTTCCATGACAGGGGATTGCTGAATGGTGAAAGCTTGTGGTTTACGATTCCTTATCAGTCCTTCAGTTCGCTCAAGCCCGCAAAGAGCCGCAGCGCCTCGGGATTGGCAAGCGCCTCCTGGTTTTTCACCGGCCGGCCATGCACGACCTCGCGCACCGCAAGCTCGACGATCTTGCCCGACTTGGTGCGGGGAATATCGGCAACGGCGATGACCTTGGCCGGCACATGACGCGGCGAGGCGCCGGTGCGTATCCGTGTCTTGATCGCCTTGACCAGATCCTCGGTCAGCGTCACGCCCGCTGCCAGGCGTACGAACAGGATGACGCGCACGTCATCATCCCATTCCTGGCCGATGCACAGTGCCTCGGCCACCTCCGCCATCTGCTCGACTTGATTGTAGATCTCGGCCGTGCCTATGCGCACGCCGCCGGGATTGAGCGTCGCATCCGAGCGGCCGTGGATGATCAGGCCGCCATGTTCCGTCCATTCGGCGAAATCGCCGTGGCACCAGACATTGTCGAACCGGTCGAAATAGGCAGCGCGATATTTGGCGCCGTCGGGATCGTTCCAGAACATGACCGGCATCGAGGGGAAGGCCTTGGTGCAGACGAGTTCGCCCTTCTCGCCGCGCACCGGCTTGCCGTCATCGTTCCAGACGTCGACGGCAAGGCCGAGGCCCGGCCCCTGGATCTCGCCGCGCCAGACCGACTGCAGCGGATTGCCGAGCACGAAACAGGAGACGATATCGGTGCCGCCGGAGATCGAGGCGAGCTGCACATCTGCCTTGATTCCCTCATAGACGAAGGTGAATCCTTCGGGCGACAGCGGCGAGCCGGTCGAGGTCATCAGCCGCAGGCTGGAGAGATCGTGGCTTTGGCGCGGCGTCAGCCCGCTTTTGCGCACCGCATCGATATATTTCGCCGAAGTGCCGAAGATTGCGAATTTCTCGGCCTCGGCATAGTCGAACAGCACGTTACCGTCGGGCGCAAACGGCGAGCCGTCGAACAGGCAGAGCGTGGCGCCGCTGGCAAGGCCGCTGACCAGCCAGTTCCACATCATCCAGCCGCAGGTGGTGAAGTAGAAGAGCCTCTCGCCGGCCTTAAGGCCGCAATGCAGCCGCTGCTCCTTCAGGTGCTGCAACAGCGTGCCGCCGGCCGAATGGACGATGCATTTCGGCACGCCCGTCGTGCCGGACGAAAACAGGATGTAGAGCGGATGGGCGAAGGCGAGTGGGGTGAATTCGATCTCGCTCGCCGCATAGGGCGCAATGAAGGCTTCCAGCGTCGAAGCGCCGGGCGTTGCGCGCGCCACCGCCTCGGCATCGCCGGCATAGTGGACGACGATCGTCGGGACACCCAGGCTTTTCGTCACCGCGGCGACCTTGGCGCCGACATCCTGCAGCTTACCCGAATACCAATAGGCATCGCAGGCGATGAACAGCTTCGGGCCGATCTGGCCGAAACGGTCGAGCACGCCCTGTTCGCCGAAATCGGGGGAGCAGGACGACCAGATGGCGCCGATCGAGGCGGCCGCCAGCATGGCGGCGACAGTCTCCGGCATGTTCGGCATCATGGCGGCGATGCGATCGCCTTCGCCGATACCCTGCGCCTTGAAGGCCTGCTGCAGCCTCGACACCAGCGCGCGCAGCCGATCCCATGACCAGCGATCCGCAACCTTATCCTCGCCGCAGAAGAGGATGGCGTCGGCCTCGCCGCGGCCGGGCAGCAGGTTTTCGGCGAAGTTCAGCGTCGCCTCGGGAAAGAAGCGGGCGCCGAGCATGCTGTCGCCGTCGATCAGCACTTCCGCGCCGCGTTTTCCCTTCACGCCGCAGAAATCCCAGACGGTCGACCAGAATTTCTCCCGCTCGGCGACAGACCATGCATGCAGGTCCTCAAAGCCCGAAAGCGATAGCCCGAAGTCTCTATTGCAGCGCGCCATGAAGGCATGGATCGGGCTTTTTGCGACGGCTTCGTCCGATGGCACCCAAAGTGGTCTGTTGTCCTGCATTCAATCCTCCTCCCCAATCTCGCCTTTATATCATGCTGCATTGCATTATAAAGGGCAGAACCCGAGCGCATCCGACGTCCGGCGAACAGGACGGAAAGCGCAACCGATCTCAGCGTCAGTTCAAAATACCCGCGCACACGCGGCGCTGGAGGGATTTGCATCTACCCGATATTTCCTATATCCGGCGAAATCAGCGCTTAACGGCTTAACCGGCTGAATGACCGGCGGAGATCATGGGTACGTCAAGACATCGCAGGTGGCGCAGGAAGATCGGACCCGTTTCGCGCTGGCTGCCGGCCTTCGCGCGTGTTTCGACCGTGCTGCTGCTGATTGCGCTTGGGCTTTTCGTGGCGCTGAGGGTGGCGGCGCCCTATCTCATCACGACCGGTTTCGTGCGCTCCGGCATCGAGGACGCGCTGTCGAAATGGACGGGCTATCAGGCCGAGATCGAAGGCAGTCCGGTTCTCGAATTCTGGCCGACGCCACGCATCACGCTGAACGAGGTCACGATCCGCCAGCCGCGCGAAAGCGGCGATAAGCTGCTCGGCAGCATCGAAAGCCTGTCGGCCGATTTCAGCCTCATCGATGCGCTGAGAGGCCGGACGAGTTTCCACGAATTCCATCTGCTGCGCCCCAAGCTGGCGCTGACGCGTGACGAAAAAGGCCTGATCGACTGGAGTTATGCCGGCCTGCTTGCCCGTGCGATCAGCGGCGTGCGCTACGAAAACGGAGCCGAGGTGCTCGATCCTGATCTCGATGCCGAGATCGGCGCGGTGACCGTCGAGGACGGCACGCTTGCCGTCACCGACATCGGGAGCGCCAAGACCTACAATTTCGACAACGTCACGGCCGACATCGCCTGGCCGCGGCTCTCAGGCGCGATCTCGGCCGTCGTCATCGCCCGCATCAACGGCGAGGACCTGAAGGTCGATTTCGCCTCGCGCCAGCCGCTGCTCGTTTTTGCCGGCAAGAGCGCCGAGACGCGGACATCGCTGACGTCGAACCTGCTGACGGCGCGTTTCCAGGGAATTGCCAGCATCGCCCGCCTTTCGGCCGTTTCCGGCAATATCGCCGCCAGCATTCCCGATGTGCCGGCGCTTCTCACATGGTCGGGCAAATCGATTCCCGGCATCGGGACACTGAAGAGCGCATCGCTGGAATCCGACATCATGTCGTCGGGCAGCGGGCTGCGCTTCAACGATCTCAGCCTGTCGCTGAACGAGGCAAGCGCCACCGGCGTGATGGATCTTTCGACCGTGCCCGGCAGACGGCCGAAGATCGGCGGCACGCTTGCATTCGACCAGATGAACCTCAAACCTTTCCTCGATGCCTTTGCGCTGAGGCTCGCCGCCGGCGAGGCAAAGGAAATCTCCAAAGGCATGCGCGAACCGCTGCAGCTGCTTGACATCGACGTCAGGCTTTCGGCGCGCCGCGCGCAGATGGGCCTCTTCGAGCTTTCCGATGTCGGCGCCAGCATGATCGTGACCGGCGGCGAGGCGAAATTCGATATCGGCGACAGCGCCTTCGAAGGCGGCGAGCTGACCGCGCATCTGGAAGCGACGCAGCGTGATTTCGACGGCGGCGGCAAACTGCAGCTGTCGATCCGCGATGCCGACTTCGCCGCTCTTGCCGAGCGCCTGCAGCTCAAAGGGCCGCTGCCGCTTGCGACGGCATCGCTCGATCTCGACCTGCAGTCGCCAAAGGCGATCTGGACGACCGGCCTTGCCGACGTCACCGGCAGGCTGCACTTCTGGACCAAGGAGGGCACGATCCCCGGCATCGACGCCGCAGCGCTGCGGAGCCAGGCCGCCGAAAAGCCGTTCTTTCCGCTGAGTGCTGCGGCAAACGGCGCCTTTGCCTTCAGCCGGCTGGATCTCCGGGCCGATTTCGCCAATGGTTCGGCCGAAATCCACGACGCCGATATCGCCGGGCCTGCACAGACGCTGACACTTTCCGGCGTCATCACCTACCAGTCGAACGGGCTGGCGCTTTCCGGCTCGCTGGAGGCAACCGATCCGGCCAAGGCGGCCGAGCTGCCGCTTTTGCCGTTCTTCATCGGCGGCTCATGGCCAAACCCTGTCATTTCGCCGGTTCCGCTGTTCGGCAATACGCCTCACGCGCAGTAAATCAGGCCCCGGCGGCGGCCGCGCGCTCGTCCCGATCACGCTGGATTTCGCGGCGCTTGGTAATGATCGAGGCGCAGATGACACCGATCGCGACGATGCCGATCAGGATGGTGCAGACCGCATTGATCTCCGGCGTCACGCCGAGGCGCACCTGGCTATAGATCTTCATCGGCAGCGTGGTTGCGCCCGGGCCCGAGGTGAAGCTTGCGATCACCAGGTCATCCAGCGACAGCGTGAACGCCAGGATCCACCCCGAAAACACGGCCGGCGAGATGATCGGCAGGGTAATTTCGAAGAAGGTGCGCACCGGCGGCGCCCCCAGATCCTGCGCCGCTTCCTCGATCGACTGATCGAAGCTTAGGAGCCGTGACTGCACGACGACGGCGACGAAGCACATGGTCAGCGTCGTATGCGCCAGCGTGATCGTCCAGAAGCCGCGGTCGAAGCCGATCGCCACGAAAAGCAGCAGCAGCGACAGGCCGGTGATGACCTCCGGCATGACGAGCGGCGCATAGACCATGCCCGAGAAAAGCATGCGGCCGCGGAAGCGGGTGTAACGCACCAGCGTCAGCGCCGCCATGGTGCCGAGCACGGTGGCGAAGGTGGCCGACAGCAGACCGACGCGGATCGTCACCCAGGCGGCATCGAGCAGGGCCTGGTTCGACAGCAGCGAGACGTACCATTTGGTCGAGAAGCCGCCCCAGACGGTAACGAGCTTCGACTCGTTGAAGGAAAAGATCACCAGCAGCGCGATCGGCAGATAGAGGAAGGCAAAGCCGAGCACGACGGAGATGACGTTGAAACGGGTCCATCGCAGCATGCTTATCTCCCCCGCTCTTCGGCCTTGGCCTGTGCATTCTGAGAGAAGACGATCGGGATCACCAGGATCATGAGCAGGATGGTTGCGACCGCCGAGGAGACCGGCCAGTCGCGATTGGCATTGAACTCGTTCCAGAGCGTCTTGCCGATCATCAGCGTCTGCGACCCGCCGAGAAGATCGGGGATGACGAACTCGCCGACGGCGGGGATGAAGACCAGCATGCAGCCGGCCACCACGCCGGGGATCGACAGCGGGAACGTGACGCGCCAGAAGGCCCGGATCGGCGTGCAGCCGAGATCCTGGGCCGCCTCGATCAGCGTGCCGTCCATCTTTTCGAGCGCCGAATAGAGCGGCAGCACCATGAAGGGCAGATAGGAATAGACGATACCGATATAGACGGCCGTCGGGGTGTTGAGAATGATCAGCGGCGTGTCGATGATATGCAGCGACAAGAGGAGCTGGTTCAGCAATCCTTCCGGCTTCAGGATGGCAATCCACGCATAGACACGGATCAGGAAGCTCGTCCAGAATGGCAGGATGACGAGCATCAGCAGCGTCGGGCGGATGGTGCGCGGCGCCTGCGCCATGCCATAGGCGATCGGATAGGCGATCAGCAACATCAGCAGGGTAGAGATACCGGCGATGGTGACACTCGACAGATAAGCGTTGAAGTAGAGAGGATCGTCGGTGAGATAGCCGTAATTGTCGAAGGAGAAGGTCGCGACCTTGCTCCAGAAACCGCTCCAGCCATCGTCAAAAGAGAAGACCGGCTCATAGGGCGGTATGGCGATCGCCGTCGTCGACAGCGAGATGCGGAAGACGATGAAGAACGGCGCCAGAAAGAAGAGCAGCAGCCAGGCATAGGGAATGACGATGACGAGGCGGTTATAGAAGCGTGATGCCAGCGTTCCCATGATCTCAATCCTTCAGCAGCACGCCGCCGTCTTCATCGAAGGAGACCCAGACGTCCTGATCATAGGTGAAGGGGTCTTCGACGGAGCGCTGCGCGTTGAGGGAAGAGGCTCTGACGAATTTGCCGCTCGGCAGCTTGATGTGGAAGACGGTCATGTCGCCGAGATAGCCGATATCCCAGATCTCGCCCTTGGCCGCGTTGACCGAGGCGTTCGCGGGGGCCGCGCGGCTGACGCGGATCTTCTCGGGGCGGATGGCGAAACCGGCCGTGCTGCCGATCGCCGGAGCGGCGCCTGCGGCGGCGATGCGGATGGTGAAACCGCTGTCGACGGCGATCTCGGTTGGCCCGCTCCCCGATGTCGTCACCTTGCCGTCGAAGATGTTCACGTCGCCGATGAAATCCGCCACGAAGCGGGAATTCGGCGCCTCGTAGATTTCGGCCGGTGTCGCCACCTGCACGACCTTGCCGTGGCTCATGACGGCAATACGGTCGGCCATGGTCATCGCCTCTTCCTGGTCGTGGGTGACGACGACGAAGGTGAGGCCGAGGCTTTGCTGCAGGTCCATCAGTTCGAACTGGGTTTCCTCGCGCAGCTTCTTGTCGAGCGCGCCGAGCGGTTCGTCGAGCAGCAGCACTTTCGGGCGCTTGGCGAGCGAACGGGCGAGCGCCACGCGCTGACGCTGGCCGCCGGAGAGCTGGTTCGGCTTGCGGGAGGCAAATTGCTCGAGCTTGACGAGCTTCAGCATCTGCGCGACGCGCTCGGCCATTTCGTCCTTCGGCATGCCGTCCTGCTTCAGGCCGAAGGCGATGTTCTTCTCGACGGTCATGTGCGGGAAAAGCGCGTAGGACTGGAACATCATATTGACCGGCCGCCTGTAGGGCGGCGTGCCGGCGAGATCGGTGCCGTCGAGAACGATTTCGCCTGATGTCGGCTGCTCGAAGCCGGCGAGCATGCGCAGGAGCGTCGACTTGCCGCAGCCGGACGCGCCGAGCAGCGCGAAAAACTCGCGGTGATAGATGTTCAGCGACAGATCATTGACGGCGGTGAAATCGCCGAAGCGCTTGGTGACATTCTTGAAGGCAATGAAAGGTTTTGCGGACGGGTCGGTCCAAGGCGCGAAAGCGCGGCGGATATTGCCTAAGGATTTCATATTATTCCCCGAAAAATATGCGTATTCGGCCGCCAATTGAAAGGCCCGGACGTTGCCGTCCGGGCCTGGCATTGACTTACTGGCCGGTGACGACCTTCGTCCAGATCCGCGTCGCCGTGCGCTGGGTCTTCGGGTCCCACGGCTTGACGGTGAACAGGTTCTTCATCACCTCTTCGGTCGGATAGACAGCCGGATCGTTCAGCACGTCCTTGCTGACGAACTGCTGCGAGGCCTTGTTGCCGTTGGCATAGAAGGTGTGATCGCTCGCCTTGGCGATGACCTCGGGCTTCATCATGTAGTTCAGGAACTCATGCGCTTCGGCCACATGCTTGGCATCGGCGGGGATCGCCATCATATCGAACCACATCTGGGCGCCCTGTGCGGGGATCGAGTAGTTGACCTCGACGCCGTTCTTGGCTTCGGCCGCACGGTCGCGCGCCTGCAGCATGTCGCCGGAATAGCCGAAGGCGATGCAGATATCGCCGTTGGCAAGGGCGTTGATATATTCGGACGAATGGAACTTGCGGATATAGGGGCGAACCGCCGTCAGCAATTCCTCGACCTTCTTGAAATCCTCGGCCTTGGTGGAGTTCGGATCGAGGCCGAGATAACGCAGCGCCGTGGTCATGACGTCCTTCGGCGTGTCGAGCACGTAGATGCCGCAGTCCTTGAATTTTTCGGCGACCTTCGGATCGAAGATCACTTCGAGGCCGGGTTTGGCATCGGGACCCAGGATTTCAGCGACCTTCTTGACATTGTAGCCGATGCCGTCGGTTCCCCACATGTAATCGACGGCATATTCATTGCCCGGATCGTATGCAGCGGTGCGCTGCTGGATCACGTCCCACATGTTGGAAAGGTTCGGCAGCTTCGACTTGTCGAGCTTCTGGAAGACGCCGGCCTGGATCTGGCGCTGCAGGAAGTCGGCGGTGGGAACGACGACGTCATAACCGGTGCCGCCGGCAAGCAGCTTGGTTTCGACGGTCTCGTTCGAATCGAAGGTGTCGTAGACGACCTTGATGCCGGTTTCCTTGGTGAAGTCGGTTAGGATGCTGTCGTCGATATAATCCGACCAGTTGTAGACGTTGACCACGCGCTCCTGGGCAAAGGCCGGAGCGGCGGCAAAGAGCGCGGCGATGGCGGCGGCCGTCACACTTGCGATGGTTGACCTCATAACTTCTCCTGTTTGTTCAAAGCGTCCGCATCCCCGGACGTCTTTTCCCTCTGGTTTGCCCGCAGACTAAGAAGGAATTTCTAAGCCCACAAGCGCAAAAACTGCGCTGTCGACGATTTCACAATCACTGGAAGTCGAAGGCGCTGAGCCCCGCCACCATCTCGTCGAGCCCGAGCGGTCTCGTCACCGGCGGCTCGGCGCGGGAAAGGCAACCGCGCCGCTCGCAAAGGCGACAGGCCGGGCCGATCGCGACCGGATCGACCGCCGTCATCTGCCCGTAGGCCAGGCCGTCTGAAAGGGCGGCATCACAGCCGATCAGGATCGCCGTGCGCCTGACCCTTTCGCCGAACTCGACGCTCGGCCCTTCGAGCGTGCGGGCGACCGTCAGGAAGGATGCTCCATCCGGCATGACCACCGTCTCGGCGAGAATCTGGCCCGGCTGCAGGAAGGCGGCGTGGATATTGAGCTTCGGACAGCCGCCGCCGAAGCGGGCCTGCGGAAAGCCCTGGGCGCCGCCGCGCCGCAGCCGGTGGCCGGCGGCATCGATCTCCATCATGAAGAAGGGGATGGCTGCCGCCCCCGGCCGCTGCAGCATGGTCAGACGCGTCGCGGCATGCCCGAAGGAGACGCCGAAGCGGGCGCGCAGAATGTCGATATCGTAGCGCGTCGCCTTCGCCGCCGCCAGGAAGGCCTCATAGGGCATGGCGAGCGCCAGGGCCGCGATGCGGGCCAGCTCGAAGCGGGCAATGCGGCGCGCCTCGGCGGAGGAGAGCGAGAGATCGTCGAGCTCGGCATCGATCGCCGGCAGCAAAGCGAGGTTGGCCGCCTCGATAGCGATCTCATGCGCACGGTCGGCCGGCGACAGCCGCTCGGAAATGAAAAGCCGCATCGAATGCCGGTCGAAACGGCGACGCAGATCCGGCATGACATGCACCGGCAGGACGCGCACCGCAATGCCGCGCTCGGCGCGCAGCCAGTCCTTCAGCCCGGCGGCAAGGTCGGCGCCTCCGGGAAGCGTCGCGGCAAAGGCTTCCGCCGCCGTCTCGATCCGTCCGAAATAGGCCGATCTGCGCTCCAGCGTCTCGCGCAGCTCGTCGAGCGGCAACCGGCCGGCGGCGACGGGTGCGTGCCCTTCGGCCGCCATCAGCGCCGTCAGGTCCGACAGCCGGGCGGCCTGTTCACGATAGGCGCGATAGAGCTTGATCATGCCGGCCGCGGCATTGGGTGCGGCCTCGGCCACTTCCACCAGTTCCTGGTCGCCGGGCAATTCGCCCGCAAGCAGCGGATCGGCAAAGACCTCCTTGAGCTGGCCGAGGCTGCCGCCGGTCTGGCCGCGCAACTCCTCCAGATCGACCCGATAGACGGCCGCAAGCTTCAAGAGCAGCTGCACCGTCAACGGCCGCTGGTTGCGCTCGATCAGGTTGAGGTAAGAGGGCGATATTTCGAGCGCCTCGGCCATGGCGGTCTGCGTCAGCGCCAGCGCATTGCGGATGCGGCGCAATTTCGGGCCTGCGAATATCTTCCGTTCCGCCATTGTCACACCCTTTGACAGGCAAGCGGCGCCAATATTTACAAAATTTTACAAATTCACAGCACCACTCTGTCAATCCTCGTCATCTTAACCTCTTTCCGCCCAGGAAATCAAAGGTTTTTCTGGCCATTCCGCGCGATATTGTCAATCTTGTCATCAACACCCCTGATATCGATTTTTAGTGAGGAGATCAGCATGACCGATTTTTACAAACTTGTTCCCAATGCACCGGCGGGCCGCTTCGACGGCATCGAAAGGCCCTATTCGGCCGCCGACGTGCAGCGGCTCAGAGGCTCGGTGGCGCTGACCCACACGCTGGCCGAAATGGGGGCGGACCGATTGTGGCGGCTGCTGCGCCAGGAGGATTTCGTCAATGCGCTCGGCGCCCTTTCCGGCAACCAGGCCATGCAGATGGTGCGCGCCGGATTGAAGGCGATCTATCTCTCCGGCTGGCAGGTGGCGGCCGACGCCAATACGGCATCGGCGATGTATCCCGACCAGTCGCTCTATCCCGCCAATGCCGGGCCGGAGCTTGCCAAGCGCATCAACCGCACGCTGCAGCGTGCCGATCAGATCGAGACATCAGAAGGCAACGGGCTTTCGGTCGAGACCTGGTTCGCGCCGATCGTCGCCGATGCGGAAGCCGGTTTCGGCGGGCCGCTCAACGCCTTCGAGATCATGAAGGCCTATATCGAGGCAGGCGCTGCCGGCGTCCATTTCGAGGACCAGCTCGCCTCGGAAAAGAAATGCGGCCATCTCGGCGGCAAGGTGCTGATCCCCACGGCCGCCCATATCCGCAATCTCGACGCCGCACGGCTTGCCGCCGACGTCATGGGCGTGGCGACGCTGGTGATTGCCCGCACCGACGCGGAAGCGGCAAAGCTGCTGACCTCCGATATCGACGAGCGCGACCAGCCCTTCGTCGATTACGAGGCCGGGCGAACGGTCGAGGGCTTCTACCAGGTCAGGAACGGCATCGAGCCGTGCATCGCCCGGGCCGTCGCTTATGCGCCGCATTGCGACCTGATCTGGTGCGAGACTTCCAAACCGGATCTCGAGCAGGCGCGCCGCTTTGCCGAGGGTGTGCACAAGGTCCATCCCGGCAAGCTGCTCGCCTATAATTGCTCGCCTTCGTTCAATTGGAAGAAGAACCTCGACGAGGCGACGATCGCCAAGTTCCAGCGTGAACTCGGCGCGATGGGCTACAAGTTCCAGTTCATCACGCTCGCCGGCTTCCACCAGCTGAACTACGGCATGTACGAACTGGCGCGCGGCTATCGGCAGCGGCAGATGTCGGCCTATTCCGAGCTGCAGGAGGCGGAATTCGCCGCAGAGGACTACGGCTATACCGCCACCAAACATCAGCGCGAGGTCGGCACCGGCTATTTCGACGCCGTGTCGCTCGCAATCACCGGCGGCCGGTCGTCGACCACCGCCATGCACGATTCAACCGAACATGCGCAGTTCAAACCGGCTGCGGAATAAGGCGAACAGGAGGACAAGACCATGGCATCGATTTCACGCGTCCGGGAACGGGCCGAAGAGCAGACGTCCAGCATGAGCGAGGATCAGCAGACGACGATCCGCATGCTCGCCAATGACCTGCACCGGCTGAACCAGTCGGTCATGAAAGCCGTCGAGGCCGGTGTCTCGGTCGAACTGGTGCGCTCGGCCCGTCATCACGGCGGCGACGGCAACTGGGGCGACCTGCTCATTCCGGTCGTCGTCACCAACCGGCATTGACAAGCATAGCCTGTCGACCTCGGGTCGCCGCCCTTCATCTGAACGCCCGCGTGTCCCGGAGATGCGCGGGCGTTTCATCGTAAACTTCAACCGCGGCTCGGCCGTTTTCCGGCGAAGAGATCGGCATAGCTTCGGATAAGCTTGGTCATTCGGTCGGCGACCGTGCGGATTTCGGGGCGATGGCGGTCCTCGGCATTCATGACGATCCATTGGCGGTGACGCAGTTCCGGTAGTTCGCCGCCCTGGCGCTGCAATTCCGGATGAAGATCGCCGACGAAACAGGGAAGCACGGTCTTGCCGGCGCCGGCGCGCACCAGATCCGGCAGCGAACGCGGCCGGTTGACGGTGGCGACGATCCCGGATGCGGCATGGGCGTGCGGCCAGCGCAGATAGGCCGAGATCGCTTCCTCCTCGCCGACCGCAATCCAGCGCTCGTCGGTCTCGGCGGCGTTGCGTCTGGCATAGACGGCATAGGCCACCTCCCCGAGCAGGCGTGCGGCCAGGTTGGCTTCCGCCGGCTCGAAAGCGCGAATGCCGATATCGCTCTCGCGATAGGCAAGGCTTGCCCGCGCCTCGCCGATGCTGAGCGCAATGGCGAAGGCATCGCCCGGCATGCGGATTGCAGTGAAATTCTCCGTCAGCAGCCAGGCGACCCAGGTGCCGGCGGTGATCCTGACGGTTGTACCGCCCTCACCGGATTGCCGCCAGGCTTCCACCTTGCGGGCGGCGGCTTCCATCTCCTGAAGATGATCGAGCAGCGCCTGGCCATCCTGCGTCAGCCGATAACCGGTCTGGCTGCGCGAAAACAGGGCGCGGCCGACCTCCTGCTCGAGCTCGAGCATGCGCCGGCCGACCGTGGCGGGGCTGAGTCCGCTGGTAGCGCTGGCTCCCGTCAGGCCGCCGAGCCGGGCGACCTGCAGGAAAAGTTGATAGGAATCCCAATTCGCGTTTTTCATCGATGAAAAACATAGCGGGATTTTTCCTGTTTATGAAGCGAATTTTGACGCCTAAATGAAGTGATGTCTAAACATGAGAAAGGACATCGCCATGATCGACATGATCACCATCGTTGGCGTCCACGGATACCGGCATTTCTCCCAGCCAAGCGGTTCCAAAGCGGATGAAGAGCGGTTCTATGCCGAGTACGGAGACAGCAGCATCATCCGCTTCGCCGCCTGGCTGACCTCGCTCGACCTCATGTTAAAGCGGGTCGCAGCGAACGGAAAACGCCGCGGCGTTGCGGCGCAATCCTGCGGCCGTCACGGCCGTGCTCCTCAGGCGACTTTCCTTGCGCCGAGGTGAGCGGCTACCGGTTCTGCGCCGATGCGGAAACGCTCGATGAGCGCCATCAGCGTATCGGCTTCGCCGGCAAGCAGACGGCTGGCCTGCGTCGTCTCGGCAACCATCGAGGCGTTCTTCTGGGTCATCTGGTCCATGGCGTTGACGGAACCGTTGACCTCCTGCAGCGCCGCCGACTGATCGCGGCTGGCGGTGGCGATGGTCTCGACATGGCCGCTGATCGCGATGATCTCGTGGCTGATAGAGGCAAGGACGCTGCCGGTCTTCTGGACGAGTTCGGAGCCGGCCGTCACTTCCCGGCTCGACGTCTCGATCAGCGACTTGATCTCGCGTGCTGCGTCGGCCGAACGCTGGGCGAGTTCGCGCACCTCCTGGGCGACGACGGCAAAACCCTTGCCCGCCTCGCCGGCCCGCGCCGCCTCGATGCCGGCATTGAGCGCCAGAAGATTGGTCTGGAAGGCGATATCATCAATCACCTCGATGATCTGCTCGATCCGCTGCGAGGCCTCTTCGATGCGTTCCATGGCAGCGACGGCATCGCCGACGACGGCGCCGGAATTGTCGGCGGTCTTCTTGGTGGCGGCGACGACGCTGTTGGCTTCACGGGCGCGCTCGGCGGAAGAGCGAACCGTGACGGTGATCTCTTCGACCGCGGCGGCGGTCTCCTCGAGGTTTGCCGCCTGCGCTTCGGTGCGTTTCGAAAGTTCGTCGGCGGAAGCCGAGACGGCGCCGCTGTTGCGCTGGATCGTCGAGGCGCTGTCGCGGATGCCGGAGAGCGTATCCTGCAGCCGCAGAAGCGAGGCGTTGAAATCGACGCGCAGCTGCTCCAGCCGGCCGACGAAAGGTGTGCCGATCGTCTGCGAGACGTCGCCCTGGGACAGGCGGCCGAGGCCGGCCGCAAGCTGGTTGACGGCAAAATCGATCTGGCCGTCGAGCGAGCGCTTGTCGGCATCGTTCCTGGCGCGTTCGGCATCGCTCAAGGCGCGCTGTTCGGCCGCCTCGGTTTCCAGGTCGCGGCGGGCGCGGGCGCTGTCGCGGAAGAGCGAGAGGGCGCGGCCGATCTCGCCGAACTCGTTTTTCTTCTCAAGACATGGGATTGCCTCGTCGAGATCGCCCGAGGAGATCGAGTGAACGCTGGCGGTCAGCGCCTGCAAAGGCTTCACCGACTGGCGGATCGCATAGAAGGCGAGAACGCCGACGAGCAGCATGACGACGGCGCCGATGCCGAGGACCAGGATCAGCAGCTCATTCATGCGCTGATAATAGAATTCCATCGGAATGCCGATGAAGAGAATGCCGACATTGGCGTTCGATGCGTTCTTGATCGGGAAATAACCGGTCATGAACTTGCGGCCGAACAGTTCGGCCGGGCCGAAATAGGCTTCGCCCCGGGCGAGAACCGGTTGGGCCGGATGTTCGGCCACAAGCTTGGTGCCGACGGCGCGGTCGCCGTTTTCCTTCTTGACGTTGGTGGATATGCGGACGTAGTCGCCGCCCTGCTTCTGGAAGATCGTCGCAACGCCGGCGATCGACTGGGCGGTGCGGTCGACCAGCGAATGATCGGCAAGGGCCGGAATGGCCTCTTCGGTGACGGCGGTGAGCTGGTTGTCCTTGACCTCGACCTTGGCGGCCTGATCGGCCGCGCCGTAGAGGACGGCCATGGCGCGGGCGGCGTCCCTCGCGTCGGAGACGGCGCCATCCATCACATGGCCACTCAGATTGTAATAGGTCACGCCGACAATGGCCGCCGTGCTGATCGCCAGCAGAAACAGCGTGATCGCAACGATCTGGCGGACGATGGATGTAGAGAAAAGGCGCAGCATCAGAACCCCCGGCGGCACAACAAGAGCTAAATTAGAGGAAAAGCGTTAAGGAAAATTTTCCGTAAATCTGAATTGGCCGGGATAATCAACCGCCCCGTTTTCGGACATTCCGATCGGCCTGCCAAGGCGGCCGATAGCGCCTTACCAATACGCAAACGGCCCCGGAAAACCGGGGCCGTCGAAACAATGGAAATCAAGCGCTGATCAGGCGGCGCGGTAGACCCGCGCTTCACCCACCCCGCCGTCAATCTTGAACTGCTGGATGAGGCGGCGCAGCGCATCGGCCTCGTCGGCCAGTTCGCGGCTGGCGGCGGTCGTCTCCTCGACCATGGCGGCGTTCTTCTGCGTCATCTGGTCCATCTGGTTGACGGTCGAGTTGACGCTCTGCAGCGCGTTGGACTGGTCGTGGCTGGCGCGGGCGATCATCTCGACATGCTGGCTGATCGTGACGATCTGGGCGCTGATCTTGGCGAGCACCGTGCCGGTCTCCTGCACGAATTGCGAGCCGGAGCTGACCTCGTTGGTCGACTTGTTGATCAGTCCCTTGATCTCCTGCGCCGCGGCGGCGGAGCGCTGGGCGAGTTCGCGGACTTCCATGGCGACGACGGCGAACCCCTTGCCGGCCTCGCCGGCGCGCGCCGCCTCGATGCCGGCGTTGAGCGCCAGCAAGTTGGTCTGGAAGGCGATCTCGTCGATAACGCCGATGATCTGCTCGATCTGGCGCGCGGCATCCTCGATGCGGCCCATGGCGTCGATCGCATTGCTGACGACGACGGCGGAATCGTCGGCGCTGCGCTTGGCCTGACGGACGATCTGGTCGGCATCCTTGGCGCGTTCGGCCGACGAGCGCACCGTGACGGTGATCTGATCGACGGCAGCCGCCGTCTCTTCGAGCGAAGCCGCCTGTTGTTCGGTGCGCTTGGAGAGATCCTCGGCCGACTGGGCCATCTGGTTGCCGTTGCCCTGGATCAGTTCGACATTGTCGCGGATCTGGCTCATCGTCGCCTGCAGGCGCAGCATCGAACCGTTGAAATCCTGACGCAGCTGTTCGAGGCGGCCGATGAAGGGCGTTTCGATCGTCGTCGAGATATCGCCCTGCGACATGCGTTCGAGGCCGGCGGCAAGCGCGTTGACGGCAAATTCGATCTGCCGGTCCATCTCGCGCTTTTCGGCGTCGTTGCGCTGGCGCTCGTGTTCGGCGGCGGCGCGTTCCTCGTCGCTCTGCTCCTCGATGCGGATCTTCGAGATGGCATTCTCCTTGAAGATGCCGAGGGCGCGGGCCATGTCGCCGATTTCGTCGTAGCGCTGCTCGCCTGAAATGCTGGTTTCCAGCGACCCTTCGGCGATACGGCGCATGGCGGCCGTGATCTGGCTGATCGGGCGCTGCAGCGTCAGCACCAGGGCGATACCGCCGAGGATCGACAGCAGGATGCCGAGACCGGTGGTGAGCACCGAGATGCTGTTTGCCTGGGTGCGCTCGGTGCCGGCCGTCTGTTTCTGCAGCTCGGCGAAATCGGTCAGCTTCGTCCAGATCTGGTCGAGTTCCTGGCGGGCGGCGGCATAGGCCGAGACGCGCTCACCGATCGTATCGACGATCTTCGAGCCGCCGCCGGAAATGGCGTCCAGCGCCGGCTGGATCGCGCCGGAGATGCCTTCGGCAAAGCCCATGCCCTTGGCGCTGGTGGTCAGTACCTGCATGTCCTTGCCGAGCGTGCCGGCCTGCTGCTGCAGGCGCACGAGGTTGTCCTTGCTCGAATTGGAGAGGAAGTCTGACAGCACGATCTGCAGCGCATAGACGGAATTTTCCAGGCGCCGCGTATCCTGCAGGACGGAGTTGGTCTGGGCGATGCGGCCTTCGAGCTCGGCAAAGCGCTGGGTCGCCTCGCGCATTTTCTGCGTCGCGGTCAGCTGCGTATAGGTCGAGGTCTGGCGGAAGCGGGACACGAGACGGCCGAGTTCGGCGACGTTCTCGTCGGTCGGCGCGGGCATCTGGGCGATCGCCTTGATGCTGTCGATGGTCGCCGCCAGGGCGTCGATGACGTTTTTCTGATTGGTCGGAACCGAAATGGCGATCAGGCGCTGGGCCTTGATGATCTCCGGCATCTGTTCGTTGATGAAGGCGATCTTCTCCTGTGGCGTCGGCGGCTTGCTGAAGCCGCTGGCGACGGTGCCGAGGAAATCGCCGCCCTTCAGCAGGCGGTCGGCGGTGCGAAGGGTGACGGTGGCGGCACTCTCGTCGCGCTGCAGCGCGGTCTGCAATTCCTCGGCCTGGTAGGAGACGGTGAAGCGGGTGCTGATCAGGCTCTTCTGCGCCGCGTCGATCTGCTCGTGCAGCGCGACTTCCTGCTCATGCAGCGCCCAGAGCTTGTCGACGACGCCTGAAATGTCCTTGGTGCGGCTCGAGGCTTCCGCAAGGCTGTCGCGGCCGGCAGCCTGTTCGCCCACCTGGTTCAGCGTCTGGTCGAGCACGCCCTGCTGGGTCTTCAGATCGGTGAGCAGCTTGTCGCGCGCCGGCTGACTGGTGATGCGCAGGAAGTCGTCCATCGAACCGTAGAGATCCTTGAACCCGCTCAGCGACTGCAGCACGCTGTTGGAAATTTCCATGCGGCCCTGCAGAAGTCCGGAAGCATAAAGGCCCGTCAGGCCCACCGCCGAAATGGTCACAACGAAGGGCAGAACGAAGATCAGGACTTTCGTCTTGATCCTGAAGCGGGAAAGAATCTTGTCAATCAACATGGCGTTCCGGGCCTTTCATACACTACTCCTCCCGCGGGCAGCCATCAGGCGCGCCAGCCGAGTGCACATCAACTATTCTCTTTACATCGGGGAACCCGGAAGCCAGGCGGCAGTCATTGCCGGTTCATGTCCAAGCAAGTTGGAGATGCCCAAATAATCGCGGGCAATTGTGTCAGATTAGATATTAATTTTCGGATAAGCGGTGATGGCAGTTAAAAGCCAAGGCGGTGAAATAGTTGCAATTTATGCCACACAGGACCGCGATGTCGCGATCGCAAGGCGGCAAGGTTACTTCAGGATGAAAGGACAGGTCAGAGGACGTGCGCGAGCAACAGCGCCAGGCTGGCGGCTGTGGCGCCGGCTGTGAGCATCAAATATCGCAGGACCGCCATCCTGATGTCAGGCTTTGCCTGGGTGATTGCGATGGCGCGGGCGCGTCGTGCGTGTCTGGTCATGCTCGAAACCTCACTCTTCTGACACAACAATCCAACAAAACGGCTTGCCGGTAAAGCTTAATCTAGGAAGAGCTTTGCAAACCGCCAATTGAGACAGGATGGCGCACCTCTCTTAAGAAGTCTTGAATCGGCATTTCTAATATACGGGTTCCGCCGATATGCAGAAAGCGAAAGCTTCAGGCGCATTCGCCCGCGGCAAATCCCGAGGCCCAGGCCCATTGGAAATTATAGCCGCCGAGCCAGCCGGTGACGTCGACGCATTCGCCGATGAAATAGAGGCCGGGCACGGCCTTGGCCTCCATGCTGCGTGAATCGAGCGCGGCCGTATCGATGCCGCCGAGCGTCACTTCGGCTGTGCGATAGCCTTCAGAGCCGGAAGGCTTGATTGCAAAGCTCTGGGCGCTCGCGGCAAGGCTGAGCAGCGTCTTGTCGGGTAGGTCGGCCATATTGCCGGAGATCTTTTTGCGCTCGACGAGAAACTGCGCCAGCCGCTTCGGCAGGATCTCGCCAAGCGCGGTCTGGGCCGACTGGCGGCCGTTCAGCTGCTTTGCCGCCTTCAGCTGCGCGGCGATGTCGATATCCGGTTCGATGGCAAGGACGATTTCGTCGCCTTCGCGCCAATAGGAGGAGATCTGCAGGATGGCAGGTCCGCTGAGGCCCCGATGGGTAAACAGCAGCGCTTCGCGGAAGGCGGTCTTGCCGTGGCGGATTTCGGCCGGCGCGGAAATGCCGGCAAGCGGGCCAATGCTTGCGAGCAGGCCGGGATCGAGCGTCAACGGCACCAGGGCCGGGCGGGTTTCGAGCACGGCCAGGCCGAACTGCTCGGCGAGGCGATAGGCAAAGCCGGTGGCGCCCATCTTCGGGATCGATTTGCCGCCGGTCGCGACGATCAGCGCGGAGGCTTCATAGCCGCCCTGCCCGGTCGAGACGCGGAAGCCCGCATCGGTCCTTTCGACGCCTGTTATCTCGGTAGCGAGATCGAGTGCCGCGCCGGCGGCGCGCATCTCGTCCAGGAGCATGCGGATGATGTCCTTGGCGCTGTCGTCGCAGAACAGCTGGCCGAGCGTCTTTTCATGCCAGGCAATGCCGTGCCGCTCGACCATGGCGATGAAATCGGCAGGCGTGAAACGGGCAAGCGCCGACTTGCAGAAATGCGGATTGGTGGACAGAAAATTCTTCGGCCCGGCATGGATATTGGTGAAATTGCAGCGGCCGCCGCCGGAGATGCGGATCTTCTCGCCGGGCGCGCGCGCATGGTCGAGAACGACGACCGAGCGACCGCGTTTTCCGGCGCGGATGGCCGCCATCATGCCCGCCGCCCCGGCGCCGATGACGATGACGTCGCTTTTGCGCTGCAAACCCGTTTCCCCAATCAAATCGGTGTCTTCTTTTTCCATCGAAGGGCGAAAGTCAACGTTCTCGCCCCCTCGCCAATTGGCAAAGTCCGGCTATGATGGCGCCACGATCAACCAAACCGGTGTGTCATGTCCCCAAAAAAGACGACGCTGAAGCCTGCCAGAACCGTACCCGCCTCGACGAAAACTCCTCCGGACCCCGGATCCCTGCGCGGCGTTGCGAACTGGAAGGAAGCGGCGCAGTGGCTGAGAGCCAGGGGCATCGAAGACATCGAATGCATCACGCCCGACCTTGCCGGCGTGCCGCGCGGCAAGATGATGCCGAGCTCGAAATTCACCTCGAACACCTCGCTGGCACTGCCTTCGGCGATCTACCGGCACACGATATCAGGCGAATATCCCGAGGAGACGGAGAGCTTCCGCTACGAGCCGCGCGACAGCGACCTGAAGCTGATGCCGGATCTTTCGACACTGTCGGTCGTGCCCTGGGAGAGCGATCCGACGGCGCAGGTGATCTGCGACATCGTCGATTCGGACGGCGGCGAAGTGCCCTATACGCCGCGCAACGTGCTGAAGCGGATCATGAGCCTTTATCACGACCGCGGCTGGAAGCCGATCGTCGCGCCCGAGATCGAATTCTACCTGGTCGCCAAGAACGACGATCCCGACTATCCGCTGCACCCGCCGAAAGGCCGCTCCGGCCGCTCGATCCTCGGCGGCCAGGGTTATTCGATCGCCGGCATCAACGAATTCGACGAGTTGATCGACGACATCTACCATTTCTCGGAGAAACAGGGGCTGGAGATCGATACGCTGATCCATGAAGAGGGACCGGCCCAGCTCGAAATCAACCTGCGCCACGGCAATCCGATCGAGCTTGCCGACCAGGTGTTCCTGTTCAAGCGCACGATCCGCGAGGCGGCGCTGAAGCATGACATCTACGCGACCTTCATGGCCAAGCCGATGCAGGGCCAGCCGGGTTCGGCGATGCATATCCACCAGTCGGTGGTCAATATCGAGACGGGCAAGAACGTCTTCTCCAATGCGGACGGATCGGCCTCGAAGGAATTCTTCCACTTCATCGGCGGCATGCAGAAATTCGTGCCGAGCGCGATGGCGATGCTTGCCCCTTACGTGAATTCCTACCGCCGCCTGCAGCCGGACATGTCCTGCCCTGTCAACAATGCCTGGGGCTACGACAACCGGACCACCGCCTTCCGCGTCCCGGTGTCCGATCCGCAGGCGCGGCGCGTGGAAAACCGGCTGCCGAGTTCGGACGCCAATCCGTATCTCGCGCTTGCCGCCTCGCTCGCTTCCGGCCTGCTCGGCATTATGAAGCAGATCGAGCCGACGGCGCCGACGGAGGATTCGGCCAATGAGGGCTCGATCGACCTGCCGCGCGGCCTCTTGGAAGCCGTGGCGCTGATGGAGGATGAGCCCGCCTTCGAAGAGGTGTTCGGCACGCAGTTCATCGGCCTTTATGCCGGCGTCAAGCGCGGCGAGTTCGAGACCTTCATGCAGGTGATCAGCCCCTGGGAGCGGGAATTCCTTCTGCTCAACGTGTGAGGGGATCGTCATGGCACCACAAGAGATGTGGCAGAGCCCGATCTCCCCGGGCCTATCCTGGTATCAGGCAACCGTCGGCGAGCGGCCCACCTATGCCGCTCTCGACGGAGCGAGAGCATGCGACGTCGCCATCATCGGCGGTGGCTATACCGGCCTGCAGGCCGCCTATCACCTCGCCAAGTCAGGCGTTTCGGTCGTCCTGATCGAGGCCTGCCGCTTCGGCGACGGGGCGTCCGGGCGCAATGGCGGCCAGCTCGGCACCGGCCAGCGATGGTGGCCGGAAGAGCTCGAGGAAAAAATCGGCTATCAACGCTCGAAGGCGCTGTTCGACGTTGCCGAGGCAGCCAAGCGCCATCTCCTCGATTTTGCAAGCGAGCACCAGATCGAGATCGACTTCGTGCCCGGCCAGCTCAATGTCGCCCACAAGGCGAGCTACGAACGCGATTATCGCGAGAATGCCGAGATCGCCGCGCAGCGCTATGACTATCCGCACATCAGCTTCATGGACAAGAAAGAGACGCAGGAAAGGCTCGGTTCGAAGCGCTTCCACTGCGGCGTGCGCGATGTCGGCACAGGCCATATCCATCCGCTGAAGCTGCTCATCGGGCTCGCCCGTGTCGCCGCCGACGCGGGTGCTGATATCTTCGAGATGACCAAGGCGACGGCGATCCGCCAGGGCGGCGGCAAGGTGACGATCGAAACGGAACGGGGCACGATCACCGCCGACCGGGCGCTGATCGCCTGCGACGGGCATATCGACGGCCTCGAACCGGTGACGGCAAGCCATGTCATGCCGATCCGCTCCTTCATCGGCGCCACCGCTCCGCTCGATAAGCATCCCGAAGTGCTGCCGGGCGGCGAGGCCGTCGCCGATTCGCGCTTCGTCGTGCGTTATTTCCGCCGATTCGAAGACCGCCTGTTGTTCGGCGGACGCGAGGCCTATACGGCCGACAATCCGCGAGACATTTCGCAGCACATCCGCCGGCAGATCGGCGAAATCTATCCCGATCTGAAAGACATCGAAATCACCCATGCCTGGGGCGGCAGCGTCGGCATCACCATGCCGCGCCAGCTCTTCGTGCGCGAGGTGATGCCCGGCGTCACTTCGATCGGCGGTTATTCCGGCCATGGCGTCATGCTGTCAAACTACTGTGGCAAGCTCTATGCGGAAACGGTGCTTGGGAAATCCGGCGATCTGGATCTGTTCAAATCGCTCGATATTCCCGCCTTTCCCGGCGGGGCCTGGATGCGGGCGCCGCTGCTTTTCCTCGCCTTGTCGTGGTTTGCGCTTCGCGACAAGTTTTAGTCCGCCTGCGGATTTCCTCTCATGGAAATTCGCTCTAAAACCGGTGCCCGACAGATTCATTGCACTGCACACTGGCTTTTTTAAATCGATTAGATTAAAAGGGCCGTCAACCAAGCCTGATTGAGAGACAAGCTCATGAGCAGCCAGATCATTCCCGTTGAGCCTTTTGATTACGTCGTCTTCGGCGGCAGCGGCGACCTTGCCGAACGCAAGTTGCTGCCGGCCCTCTATCATCGCCAGATCGAAGGCCAGTTCGGCGAACCGACCCGGGTGATCGGCGCTTCGCGCAGCCCGCTGACGAACGAGGAATACCGCAAATTCGCCCGCGATGCGCTGAAGGAACACCTGAAGAAGGGCGAATATGACGAGAACGAAGTCGAAAAGTTCTGCGCCCGCCTCTATTACGTCTCGGTCGATGCCCGCTCCGACGGCGGCTGGGATCAGCTGAAGAGGCTGCTCGACGAGAGCAAGGAGCGGGTGCGCGCCTTCTATCTGGCGGTCGCACCCGGCATCTTCGGCGACATTTCGCAGAAGATCCATGACCATAAGCTGATCACCAAATCGACCCGCATCGTCGTCGAGAAGCCGATCGGCCGCGACCTCGCCTCGGCGCTGCAGCTCAACGACATGATCGGCCGCGCCTTCAAGGAAGAGCAGATTTTCCGCATCGACCACTATCTCGGCAAGGAAACGGTGCAGAACCTGATGGCGCTGCGCTTTGCCAATGCGCTCTACGAGCCGCTGTGGAATGCCAACTACATCGATCACGTGCAGATCACCGTGGCCGAAGCGGTCGGCCTCGAAGGCCGCGCCGGCTATTACGATACGGCGGGCGCGCTGCGCGACATGGTGCAGAACCACATTCTGCAGCTGCTCTGCCTGACGGCGATGGAAGTGCCCTCGTCGATGGATTCGGAAGCCGTTCGCGACGAGAAGCTGAAGGTGCTGCGGGCACTGAAGCCGCTCGATGCCTCGAATGTCGAGCAGGCGACGGTGCGCGGCCAGTATCGCGCCGGCGCCTCGGGCAGCGGCCCGGTCAAGGGCTATCTCGAAGAGCTCGAAGGCGGCGTCTCCAACACCGAGACCTTCGTCGCCATCAAGGCCGAGATCAACAACTGGCGCTGGGCCGGCGTTCCCTTCTACATCAGAACCGGCAAGCGGCTTGCCGGGCGCATGTCCGAGATCGTCATCACCTTCAAGTCGATCCCGCATGCGATCTTCGATCAGGCCGCCGGCCGCATCAGCCAGAACCAGCTGATCATCCGCCTGCAGCCGGACGAGGGCGTCAAGCAGTCGCTGATGATCAAGGATCCGGGTCCAGGCGGCATGCGCCTGCGCAACGTCTCGCTCGACATGAGCTTTGCCCAGGCCTTCAACGTCCGCAATCCCGACGCCTACGAACGCCTGCTGATGGACGTGATCCGCTCCAACCAGACATTGTTCATGCGCCGCGATGAAGTCGAAGCCGCATGGAAATGGGTCGACCCGATCCTGAAAGGTTGGGAAACCACCGGCCAGCAGGTGCAGGGCTATACGGCCGGCACCTGGGGCCCGAGCCAGGCCATCGCGCTGATCGAGCGCGACGGCCGCACCTGGCATGACGATATCTAGGACGACATCGATGGCATCGACCCTGCATTCCTTCGCCAGCCCCGCAGATCTCGCCGGCAGCCTCGCCGACACGGTCGCCGATACGCTTTCGGCGGCGATCGCCGCCCGCGGCGCCGCCTCCATCGCCGTTTCCGGCGGCTCGACGCCAAAGGCCTTTTTCCAGGCGCTGTCGACACGCGACATCGCCTGGGACAAGGTGACGATCACGCTGGTTGACGAACGCTTCGTGCCGGCCGACAATACCCGCTCGAACCATCTGCTGGTCGATGCCAACCTCTTGCAGGACAAGGCAAAGGCAGCCCGGTTCGTGCCGCTTTACCAGCCGGCAGCCTCGGTCGAGGAGGCGGCAAGGCTGGCGACGGAAAAAAGCGCCGAGATCGGCATCCCCTTCGATGTCGTCATCCTCGGCATGGGCGGCGACGGCCACACGGCCTCGTTCTTTCCCGGCGGCAGCAATCTTGCCGAGGCGCTCGATGCCTCGACGCCGCGCGGCGTCATCACCATGGAGGCAGAAGGAGCCGGCGAGCCGCGCCTGACTTTCACCTTCTCCAGTCTTCAGGATGCGGCACTGCTGGTTCTCCATATCGAGGGCGAAGGCAAAAAAGACGTTCTCGCCAAGGCGGAAGGCAGCGGTGACGAGGCAGACATGCCGATCCGCGCCGTTCTGCGCCGGGCCACTTCCCCGGTCGAGATCTACTGGGCTCCCTGATACGGCCTGACGGCCGCCGGAGCCGGCGAACACATTGAGACGAACCAGAACAAGGCAGGGATCTTCCATGTCCGCTCACGCACGCATTGCTGCGATCACCAACCGCATCGTCGAACGCTCGAAGCCGACCCGCGAGCGCTATCTGGAACGGCTGCGCGCTGCCGCCTCCCAGGGCGTGCAACGCTCGGTACTCGGCTGCGCCAACCTCGCACATGGCTTTGCGGTCTGTTCCCCCGCCGAGAAGGACGCGCTTGCCGGCGACCGCATTCCCAATCTCGGCATCATCACTGCCTATAACGACATGCTCTCGGCCCACCAGCCGTTCGAGACCTATCCCGCAATCATCCGTGAGGCGGCCGCCGAAGCAGGCGGCGTCGCCCAGGTGGCCGGCGGCGTGCCTGCCATGTGCGACGGCGTCACCCAGGGTCAGCCGGGCATGGAGCTGTCGCTCTTTTCGCGCGACCTGATCGCCATGGCCGCAGGCGTCGGCCTGTCGCACAATATGTTCGATGCCGCCCTCTTCCTCGGCGTCTGCGACAAGATCGTGCCAGGCCTCGTCATCGCGGCGCTCTCCTTCGGGCATCTGCCGTCGATCTTCGTTCCGGCCGGGCCGATGACCACAGGCCTGCCGAACGACGAGAAGTCGCGGGTGCGTCAGCTCTTTGCCGAGGGCAAGGTCGGGCGCGCCGAGCTCCTGGAGGCGGAATCGAAATCCTATCACGGCCCCGGCACCTGCACCTTCTACGGCACGGCCAACTCCAACCAGATGCTGATGGAGATCATGGGCTTCCATATGCCGGGCTCCTCCTTTATCAATCCCGGCACGCCGCTGCGCGAGGCGCTGACGCGCGAGGCCGCCAAGCGGGCGCTGGCGATCACCGCGCTCGGCAACGAATTCACGCCGGCCGGCGAGATGATCGACGAACGTTCGGTCGTCAACGGCGTCGTCGGCCTGCATGCGACCGGCGGCTCGACCAACCACACGCTGCACCTCGTCGCCATGGCGCGGGCAGCCGGCATCCAGCTCACCTGGCAGGACATCGCCGAGCTTTCGGAAATCGTGCCGCTGCTGGCCCGCGTCTATCCGAACGGCCTTGCCGACGTAAACCATTTCCAGGCGGCCGGCGGCATGGGTTTCCTGATCAAGGAACTCCTGAAGCACGGCCTGGTGCATGACGATGTGCGCACGGTCTTCGGCCAGGGTCTCCAGGCCTATACGGTCGATGCCCGGCTCGGCGAAAACCGCGGCGTGTTGCGCGAGCCGTCGCCGGAAAAGAGCCATGATCCGAAGGTGCTCTCCAGCATCGAAACGCCATTCCAGGCCAATGGCGGGCTGAAGATGCTGCGCGGCAATCTCGGCAAGGCGGTCATCAAGATCTCCGCCGTCAAGCCGGAGCGTCACATCATCGAGGCGCCGGCGATCGTCTTCCACAGCCAGCAGGAACTGCAGGACGCCTTCAAGGAAGGCAAGCTCAACCGCGATTTCGTCGCCGTCGTGCGCTTCCAGGGGCCGAAGGCGAACGGCATGCCGGAACTGCACAAGCTGACGCCGCCGCTCGGCGTGCTGCAGGATCGCGGCTTCCGCGTGGCGCTTCTGACCGACGGGCGCATGTCCGGCGCATCCGGCAAGGTGCCGGCGGCGATCCACGTCACGCCGGAAGCGGTCGACGGCGGCCCGATCGCCCGCATCAAGAACGGCGACATCATTCGCCTGGACGCGATCAAGGGCACGCTGGAAGTGCTCGTCGATGCGGCCGACATGGCCGAGCGCGAGCCGGTGACCGTCGATCTCTCCGACAATGAATTCGGCATGGGCCGCGAGCTCTTCGCGCCGTTCCGCCGCGCCGTCGGCGCTTCGGACCAGGGTGCGAGCGTCCTCTTCCACTGAACGTAACCAACGCAAACAAGCAAAAACCCGCGGGGCGCGCGCAGCGTCCCGCGGGTTTTGCTATTGGCAGTCCCGATCTATCCGTCAGGCGCGGATGTCGAGAACGTAATCCTTGTGCGCCGGATGCGTGCTGTAGACAAAAATCTTGTTCAGCTCCTTCTGCGTCAGCAGGCGCAGGAAGCGGACTTCGATCGTGTTGTTGGCGTTGACCTTCATCAGCAGGCAGCCGACCTTGGTGATGCGGGCATCCGGAATGTCCAGATAGAACTGCTTCGGCAGGCTGAACTGGGTGAGAATTGCGAGCGTCGCGCTGCTCATCGAGATCCGGACGATGTCGCAGCGGCGCGACGCCGCGTGCATGACGCCCTTTTCCGTATATTCGATGCGCGCGGCATTCATCGTGTCCTCCATTTTGAACCGCGCCTCGCGGTCATACATGAAGGATTCTTCCTTGCTCAGGAAATGAGATCTTGGCTGTGACGGATTGGAAGCGGCCACTTGCTTATCCCCCTCATAAATTGACGAGGAAAAAGTAGCAGCCGATCTTTAACAGAAAGTGAGAATTCGGTCCGCCAAGTATAATTCTGGGGATGATTACCCCAAAAATGGCGATCTCATTTCCGGTAGGTGTGGCCGCTCGCATCGAAGAGATGCAGCTTCTGCCGGTCGGCGGCAAAGCGCATCCTCTGGCCCTTATGGACATCGTAAATGCCGGGCAGTTTGACGACGATCGGCTCGCCGGGGACCAGGCCTTCGATGTAAAGCAGCGTCACTTCGCCGAGCGCTTCGACGATCGAGACTTCGCCCTCGAAAACATAGTCGGCGCCGTCGGCGATCCTCAGATCTTCCGGGCGAACACCGAAGCTTGCCTCCTTGCCCTTCTCCGATGCGTCGGTCGCCACATCGAGCGTGACCGACATGCCGCCGGTCAGCGTAACAGTCGTCTGGCTGCCGGTGCCTGATATCGTCGCGGGGATGATGTTCATGGCCGGCGAGCCGATGAATTTCGCCACGAAGAGGTTGGCGGGGCGCTCGTAAAGCTCCAGCGGCGCGCCGACCTGCTCGATATTGCCGGCGGAAAGCACGACGATGCGGTCGGCAAGCGTCATCGCCTCGACCTGGTCGTGGGTGACGTAGATCATCGTCGTATCGGCCATCTGCTCGTTGAGGCGGGCGATCTCGATGCGGGTCGCGACGCGCAGCGCAGCATCGAGGTTGGACAGCGGCTCGTCGAACAGGAAGACCTTGGGGTCGCGGCAGATGGCGCGGCCGATCGCCACGCGCTGACGCTGGCCGCCCGAAAGCGCCTTCGGCAGGCGGTCGAGATATTTGCCCAGTTGCAGGCTGTCGGCCGCCGCCCGCACGCGCCGGTCGATCTCCTGCTTGCTTTCGCCGGCGATCTTCATGCCGAAGGCCATGTTGTCGTAGACGGTCATGTGGGGATAGAGCGCGTAGGACTGGAAGACCATGGCAATGCCGCGCTTCGACGGCGGCACGTCATTGACGAGTTGACCGTCGATATACATCTCGCCGCCGGTAATCGCCTCGAGACCGGCGATCATGCGCAGAAGCGTGGATTTGCCGCAGCCGGACGGACCGACAAAGACGATGAATTCGCCCTGCTTGATATCGAGGTCGATGCCGTGGAGAACGTCCACGGAACCGTAGGATTTGCGAATATCCTTCAGCGTCAGTCCAGTCATGTCTCTCTCCCCTCCTGATCCTTAAGCGAGACGGGCGAAATACGCCCCCCAGGCCGGAATATCGATCTTGTCGCCATAGTTGTTGCTGATAAAGCCGTGCCCCGTCAACGCCTGCCATTCTCCTGCAGGCAGGGTAACGCCTGCTTCGGCCGGGCTCATGTTGAAAATGCAGAGCAGCTTCTCGTCACTGTAGTCGCGGGTGAAGACCAGGATATCGCCCTCAGTCTCCTCGAATTCGATCTCGCCCTTGGCAAAGGCCGGGTGCAGCTTGCGGAAGGCGATGAAGCGGCGATAGTGCTCAAGCACGGAAGCCTCGTCACCCTGCTGGACGTTGACGGCGCGCAGAATATGTTCGACCGGCACCGGCAGCCAGGGCTTGACTGTCGAAAAGCCGCCCTGGGCGACGTGGCTGTCCCAGACCATCGGCGTGCGGCAGCCGTCACGGCCTTTGAACTCCGGCCAGAACTGGATGCCATAGGGATCCTGCAGATCCTGATAGGCGAGATCGGCTTCCGTCAACGCCAGTTCCTCGCCCTGATAGAGGCAGACGGAACCGCGCAGCGTCATCAGCAGCGAGGCATAGAGCTTGGCGAAGGCGTCGTGATCGGCGACCAGCCCGCCCCAGCGGCTGACATGGCGCATGACGTCGTGATTGGAGAAGGCCCAGCAGGCCCAACCATCGGGGGCTGCGGCTTCGAAATCCTCCATCACCTCCTCGACGCGTTCCGGCGTCAGCGGATCGGGCGCCAGGAACTCGAAGGCGTAGCACATGTGCATCTTGTCGTTGCCGGAGGTATATTCGCCGACGATTTCCAGGCCGCGCTGGCTGTCACCCACCTCGCCGACGGCGGCGATTGCCGGATATTCCTCGAGAACGGCGCGGAAGCGCTTCAGGAAGGCGAGGTTCTCCGGCCGGTTCTTGTCGTAGACATGCTCCTGGAAGTTATAGGGATTGACCGCCGGCGCCGTCGAGGCGTTGCGGCGCTCGGGCGCCAATGCCGGATTGTCGCGCAACAGCGGGTCGTGGAAATAGAAGTTGATGGTGTCGAGGCGGAAGCCGTCGACGCCGCGATTGAGCCAGAAGCGCACGACATCGAGCAGGCGGTCCTGCACCTCCGGGTTATGCAGGTTCATGTCCGGCTGCGAGGTCAGGAAGTTGTGCAGGTAATATTGCATGCGCGTCGGATCCCACGCCCATGCCGAGCCGCCGAAGATCGACAGCCAGTTGTTCGGCGGCGTGCCGTCCGGCTTGGCGTCGGCCCAGACATACCAGTCGGCCTTGGCGTTGGTCTTGCTGGAGCGGCTCTGCACGAACCAGGGATGCTGATCGGAGCTGTGCGAGATGACCAGGTCGATCATCACGCGGATGCCGAGGCGATGCGCCTCGGCGATCATCGTGTCGAAGTCCACCAGCGTGCCGAAGATCGAGTCGACATTTTCATAATCGGAGACGTCGTAACCGAAATCGCGCATCGGCGAGGTAAAGAAGGGCGAGATCCAGATCGCATCGACGCCGAGGCTTGCCACATGCGGCAGCCGGGCGGTGATGCCCTTGAGGTCGCCGATACCGTCGCCGTTGGAATCCTGGTAGGAGCGCGGATAGATCTGATAGATCACCGCGCCGCGCCACCAGTCCTTATCGGCGGTCAAGATCGATTGGGGAGCCATGTTCATGGAATATCCTGTCTGAAGTCACGTTCGAAAATGGTCAGCCTCCCTTGACCGAACCCGCCAGCAGACCGCGCACCAGGTAGCGCTGCAGCCCGAAGAAGACGAGCAGCGGCACGACGATGGTGACGAAGGCCGACGCCGTCAAAATCTCCCAATTGCCGCCGCGCGAGCCGAGCAGCGCGTTGAGACTGCCGGTCAGCACGATGTGATCCTTGTCGGTGCCGAGGAAGACCATGGCGACGAGCAGGTCGTTCCACACCCACAGGAACTGGAAGATGGCGAAAGAGGCGAGTGCCGGGAAGGACAGAGGCAAAACGATGCGGGTAAAGATCTCGAAGTCGCTCGCACCGTCGACGCGGGCGGATTCGATGATCTCCTTCGGCAGGCCGGCGATATAGGCCCGCAGCAGAAAGATGGCGAGCGGCATGCCGAAGGCGGTATGGGCAAGCCAGATGCCGGGATAGGTCTTCGACGGCTGGCCGAGCATGGTGCCGATCTCGTTATAGAGGCGCAGCAGCGGGATCAGCGACATCTGCAGCGGCACGACGATGAGACCGACGACGAGCGCGATCAGCAGCGCGCGGCCGGGAAAGTCCATCCAGCTCAGGGCATAGGCGGCGAAAGCGGCAATCAGGATCGGGATGATCGTCGCCGGGATCGTCACCGTCAGCGAATTGATGAAGGACTGGCCGATGCCCTCGCCGGTCAGAACCGTATTATAGTTCTGCGTCGTGAATTCCGGCGGCGCCGAGACGGAGACATAGATACGCCGCGGCCGTTCGTCCGGCGAGAAGGCAGCGTTCTTCATATAGCGATAGCTGCCGTCGCTGTTGATCTGCAGGCTTTCGCCGTCGCCGAGATCGGCCGTCTGGCCGGCCTCGAAGGCCGCCGGCTGCTGCACGCGGTTGCCGAAAGCCTTTACCGAGCGGCCGGCCTGTCCTTCCAGCACATTGCCCGAAATGACGTAGGTAGCGCCTTCCTGCGTTTGCTGGTCCGGCGTGCCCAGGCGCACGGCGACCGTCTGCGTCGAGCCGACGAAGGACGTCCACCAGCCGGACACGACGATCTGGTCCTTGTCGCGCAGGGCGCTGACGAAGATACCGAGCGTCGGGATGAGCCAGATGATGACGATCAGGAGAACCGCAAGGTGAACGAAGAGGCGGGCGGGGCCGATCTTGAAGTAGCTTCCGACAGCGGTCATCTCAGTGGCCTTTCAGTTCGCGGTTGGCGCGGCGCACGTTCCAAACCATGATCGGCGTGACGGCGAGCATGATGATGATGGCGATGACGGCACTTCGGCCGGAATCGCCGCCGCCGCGGAACATCCAGTCGAACATCAGATTCGCCAGGACCATCGTCTGCCACTGGCCGTTGGTCATGGTCAGGACGATATCGAAGACCTTGAGGACGAGGATGGTGATCGTCGTCCAGACGACGGCGATGGTGCCCCAGACCTGCGGCACCATGATGCGCCAGAAGATCTGCCAGCCGTTGGCGCCATCGATGACGGCGGCCTCGATCGTCTCCTCGGGGATACCGCGCAGGGCCGCCGACAGGATGACCATGGCAAAACCGGTCTGGATCCAGATCAGGATGACCATCAGGAAGAAATTGTTCCAGAAGGGAACCGAGATCCACACCTCCGGCGTGCCGCCGAAGAGCTGGACGATGGCGTTCAGGAGGCCGATCTGGACATCGTTGCCGCCGCGATATTCATAGATGAATTTCCAGATAACCGAGGCGCCGACGAAGGAGATCGCCATCGGCATGAAGACGATGCTCTTGGCGATATTGCCCCACCAGATGCGATCGGTCATGACAGCGATGACCAGGCCGAAGAAGGTGCAGGCGGCCGGCACGACGGCGAGCCAGAGGATGTTGTTGAAGATCGACTGGCGGAATTCGCGGTCGCCGATCGCCCATTTATAGTTGGCGAGGCCGACGAACTGCAGACCGGCGCGGTCGTAGAAGGAAAGGATGAAGGTCGCAACGACCGGATAGACGAGGTAGACGAAGAGCAGGAAGAGCGCCGGCCCGAGGAACAGCCAGGGCCTGATGACCGCGCGGCGATTGAGATTGCGCGATGCGGCGCGAATGTCGCCATCCTTCACCGGCAGGGCCAGATCCAGAAGCTTGTTGGAAAAATAGAAATAGGCCGAGCACGCAAAAACGGCGACGACCACGACGCCCAAAGCGGACACTATCTGCGACAGCATTTCGTCCCTCCCCTGCTTCCCCTGATCTTATTCCGACCGGCTTTCATTCTGACGGGGCAACGCCGGTCACCGTCAATCCACTTGTATCGTTCAATCACAATATATCCTGCGATGGCCGGGCGTGCATGAGCCCGGCCACTCAGGCAGGTCATGCCGCCGGCAAGCCGGCGGCATAATTTTGGAAGATTACTTGATGCCGTCCCAGGCGCTCTGGATTTCGCCGGCAGCTTCCTCGGCGGACTTGCCGCCGACGAAATCGACCATGCCGGTCCAGAAGGCGCCGGCACCGATCTTGCCCGGCATCAGGTCGGAACCGTCGAAGCGGAAGGTGGTGGCGGAGGTCAGGATCTCGCCTTCCTTCTTCATCTGCGGATTGGCGTAGGCGTCGACGCTGACGCCCTTATACGGCGTCAGGAAGCTCGACTGCGCCATCCAGACCTCATGCGCGATCGGGGTCCTCAGGAAGTCGATGAAGGCGCGGGCCGTCTTCGAGTCCTTGGCGATGGAAACCAGCGTGCCGGCGCCGAGCACCGGCTTGCCGAGTTCGGGATGCGACGCATAGGTCGGCATGTAGAAGAAGTCGGCATCCTGGCCGAGCTTCGTGCCCTCGGGGAAGAAGGACGGAATGAACGAGGCCTGGTGGTGCATGTAGCACTTCGGCGGAACGGCGAAGAGGCCCTTCGGGCTGTCGCGGAAATCGGTCGAAGCCACGGCCGCGACGCCGCCATCGACGTATTTCGCATTCTTGGCGAACTTGCCGAATTCGTCGATCGCGGCAACGACGGCCGGATCGGTGAATTTCAGCTCGTTGGTCGTCCACTTGTCATAGGCTTCCGGCGGCTGCATGCGCAGCATGATGTCCTCGACCCAGTCGGTCGCCGGCCAGCCGGTGGCGCCGCCGGAACCGAGACCGATGCACCAGGGAACGCCGCCATCCTTGACGATCTGGTCGGTCAGGGCATGCAGTTCTTCCATGGTCGTCGGGATCTTGTAGCCGGCTTCCTCGAAATTCTCCGGAACGTACCAGACCAGCGATTTCACGTCGGCCTTGTAAGGAAAGGCGTAGAAGGCTTCCTTGCCGTCCTTGCCCTTGTAGGTGCCGTAACCGACCCAGCTGTCGCCGGCACCGTAATTGTCCTTGAGCCACTTGGAGTTGTCATCGCCGAGCGGCGTCAGGAATCCCTTGCCGGCGAGGTCGGCGAGGAGGCCCGGCTGCGGCAGAATGGCGATGTTCGGCGGCGAGCCCGCCTGCGTGTCGATGACGATCTGCTGCTCGTAGTTTTCGGAAGAGGAATATTTCGCCTCGATGCCGGTCGCTTCGGTGAAATAGGCAAGAACGCTCATGAAGAACGCCTCGTCTTCGCCGCGCCACGGCCCGAAGATCGTCAGCGGCTGACCCTTCAGATCGGCATGCGCGGCCTTGAATTCGTCATAGCTTTTCCAGTTGAACTTGGAATCCTGTCCCGGGGCAAATTTCAGATCGGCCGCTGACGCAGCACCGGCAAAAAGCGCCGCAACGGCAACGCCCACCAAAAATGACTTTTTCATGTGATCAACCTCCCATCACAATCCCAACCCGCGCCGAATTCCCCGCAAAAAGAAATTTCAAAGCGCTTTGACACCCAACTCATTTCACTTCCAGTGGAATGGAGTCAAGTCAATTCGCGAAAACTCGCCATAAACACGCGGGATATCGCAGCGCAACGGCGCCTATCCGGGAATATGGAGCGATTTTTCTTGAGTCAAGCGCGCGAGATGCTACATAATTGAAAGCGCTTTGGATGCCATTGGGAGGCGGCAGGCCTTTTAGAGCGGCCAACGGGCGGGCCGGGAGGAAGCATAACAGGTGAATCTCAAACAGCTATCGGAATTGCTCGGGCTGTCGCAGACGACGGTGAGCCGGGCGCTCAACGGCTATCCCGAGGTCAATGAAGCGACCCGGGAGCGCGTGCTCCAGGCCGTCAAGGAAACCGGATACCGGCCGAACAAGGCTGCCCAGCGGCTTGCGACCGGCAAGGCAGGCTCGATCGGCCTGGTCATGCCGACGGCGCCCGGCCACCAGTCCGACGTGCATTTCGGCGAATTCCTGGCCGGGCTCGGCGAGGAAGCCGTGCGTCACGATTTCCATTTCGTCATCATGCCGGCCGATCCTGACGACGAGGTGGCAGCACTCCGGCGGCTTGCGATCAGCGGCAATGTCGACGCACTGTTCGTCGCCTATATGCGCGGCCACGATCCGCGGCTTCCCATGCTGAAATCGCTCTCCATGCCCTATGTCGTGCATGGCCGCTCCTTCGGCGCGGAGCCGGATTATCCCTATCTCGACATCGACAATGAAGGCGCCTTCTACGACGCGACCCGGCTGCTGCTGCAGCTCGGCCATACGCGCTTTGCACTGATGAACGGGCCGACGCATCTCGATTTCGCCATCCGCAGAAGGAACGGCGTCATCTCGGCCCTTGGCGAACGCGGTCTGACGCTCGAGGAGGATTGCATGAGCCACGCGCTGATGACCGACGAACAGGGCCTTCTGGCGATGGAACGCTTCCTGCAACTGCCGCAGCGGCCGACGGCGATCCTATGCTCCAGCACGGTCATGGCGCTGGGGGCGATCCGTGCGGTCAACCAGGCGGGATTGCGGCTCGGCGAGGACATTTCGCTGATCGCCCACGACGACGTGCTGCCGCTCTTGAAGCCGGAAAGCTTCTCCGTGCCGCTGACGACCACACGCTCCTCGCTCAGGGCCGCCGGCGCCCGCATCGCCCAGCGGCTGATCGGCACCGTGAAACAGACCGGCCCCTTCCCCGAGCAGGAACTCTGGAAGACCGAACTGATCGTCAGGGCCTCGACCGGCCCGGCCCCGCAGTCCCACGAAGCTTAAGCCCAGCCTCAAAACTGCGGCGGCGTCTGCCCTGCGGCGCGGTGGGCGGCGATGACCGTATTGGCCATCAGCATGGCGATGGTCATCGGCCCGACCCCGCCGGGAACCGGGGTGATGGTGCTGGCGACAGCAGAGACCTCGGCGAAGGCGACGTCGCCGACGAGCCGGGTCTTGCCCTCGCCCCTGTCGGGAGCCGGCACACGATTGATGCCGACGTCGATCACCGTCGCACCCGGCTTGACCCAATCGGCCTTGACCATCTCCGGACGGCCGACGGCGGCCACCAAAATATCGGCGTTGCGGCAGACCTCGGCGAGGTTCTTCGTTCTCGAATGGGCCATCGTCACCGTCGCATTGGCGTTGAGCAGCAATTGCGCCATCGGCTTGCCGAACAGGTTGGAGCGGCCGATGACGACGGCATTGAGGCCCGAGAGATCCTCGCCATGGGTGCGGCGGACGAAGACCATGGCGCCGGCCGGCGTGCAGGAGACCAGTCCGGTCTTCAGGTCGCCGGTGGCGAGCTTGCCGGCATTGACGACGCTCAGGCCATCGACATCCTTTTCCGGCAGGATCGACTGGATGATCGGCTCGCTGGCGAGCGGCTTCGGCAGGGGCAGCTGCACCAGGATGCCGTGGATCGACGGATCGGCGTTGAGGGTGGCAACGAGCGCTGCCAGCTCCTCCTGCCTGGTCTCGGCCGGCAATGTGTGCTGGACGGACTTGAAGCCGCACTCCTTGGCCATGCGGCCCTTGGAGCCGACATAGGCGTGGCTTGCCGGATCGTCGCCGACGATGATGACGGCCAGGCCGGTGGTGACGCCGCTGCTCTTTTCCAGCGCCGCCGTCGCACTCTTGACCGTCTGAATGACTGATGCAGCTACGTTCTTGCCGTCGATTACTGTCGCCACGCGTCTCTCCGCCCTGTTTCGCGCCAATCTATTGATAGTTGGCGAGCGTCAAATGCCCGCTAACGCCCTATCCTGTCGGAAAGCGGCAAGGCAATATCAAACTTGCAAGGAAATGTCGGGTTCAGCGTAGCGGCTGCCGTGCTTCCATCACGTGACGTCGAAGCCGGTCGCGCAGGCCGGAGATCTCGGAGCGCAGAACCTCCATCTCGTCGGCCGCAGCCGGGGCCGGCGCGGGCGCCGGCGGAGAGGCGAGCGAAGGCGGCGCCGGCATTTCCACGCTTGCGGAAGCCGCGGCGGATCTGCGCCAGAACAGCAGAAGGGCGAGGCCAAGACCGAGCGCAAGGCCTGTCGCGGCCCCGGCCAGCACGCGGCCGATCAGACCATTCGTTCCCGGCACCGCCGCCGCAAGCGGCGGTTTCAGGACGGTCAAATGGCCGTCATCGCCTCCCGATGTCGGCGCCGTCTCCTCCAGGCGCGAACGCGCGGCATTCGCCTTTTCACGCAGCTCGATCAGCCGGGACAGATCGACGCCGGTATCCCGGCTCTGGGCGATCAGCGTGTTGCGGCGATCGTTCAGGCCCTTGCGCGCATCGACCGCAGCCTTGGCGGCGGCATTGGCGAGCTGGGACTGACGGGCAAGCTCCTTGCCCATGTTGTCCTTCAGTCCATCGGTTTCGGCCTGCTGCTGCAGCAGGCGCGGATGGCGCGGGCCAAGCTCGGCCGAAAGCTGCGCCAGCGTCGTCCTGGCGACAGCATATTTGTCGCGCCAATCCTGCAGCGCCGGCGAGAGCATATCGGAGGGGAGCGATCCATCCAGCACGCCCGCAAGATTTGCCGCCTTCAGCCCGTCGGCGCGCGCCTTGGTGGCGAGGATATTTTGGTCGGCCTGTTTCAGATCGGCATCGAGCCCGTCGATCTGACGGCGAAGATCGATCGCCACCTTGACGTTGCCCTCGCCGCTTTTGGCCGTGAAGGCGGCAAGCTCCGCCTTTGCCTCGTCATAGGCCTTGCGTAGCGCGGTGTCGGTTTCGGCGCTCCGGCCGGGACCGCTGCCGGCGGACACCGCTTCGCCAAGCCGTGCGGCGATGCGCATGGATTTGCCGCTGTCGCCGGTCGTCACCCTGACAAGGATCGTACCGGCGGCGACATCGGGCATGATCTCGACCGCATGTTTCAGCGCCGCCTCGGCGCGCGAGGCCGGATCGGCGGCAGCACCGGTGGCCGAGAGGAGATCGAGCGCAACGCCGAGCGCATTGGCACTGGAGCCGGCAAATTCCGGATCGTGATCGAGTTTCAGCGCAGCGACCGTCGATGCCATCACGCGCGCCGACAACAGGCCTTTCGCCGCAGCCTGGGTGAAGGCGGCGCGGCTTGCCGCATCCGTTCTTACCGAAAGCGTCGTCTCGGCACGGTAGAGGGCGGGCGAGACCGGCATCAGGGCCGGCAGGCCTGCGCCGAGGATCGTGGCGGCGGCGACCGTCATGGCAAGGCCGAAGCGGCCGGCGCGGTGGCTGGGCGTTGCCGGCCGGGATCTGGCGGGTTCCTCACGGATGACGGCCAGCGGTTCGGGCGGGAGCGCAGGCCGTTCGACCGCAGCGTTCGGCTCCTCATGACCGGCCGGCGCCGGCAGAAGAGCGCCGCCGGCATCGTTGGCAGCCCAAAGGCGGTTGCCGAGGATGGTTTCGATGCGGTCGACCAGCGGCGCCGGACGCGCCGCCATTGCGCGCTGCTCTTCGAGCGCGCGGCCGATCGCGCGCAGCAATTCGGCCTCGGGCAGGGCGATATCGGCCCCCTTCGACCGCCGGCGATAGGCGACGTCGGAGGTGCGCGGCCCCGCGGCTGCGCGATCCTGGAAGCTGTTTCTCGCCCTGATATCGTACATTTGCGCCACATCTCATGCACATGATGGCCGAGTTCAATCATCCGCACGCGAAGCAGATGATTAAGCCACCCTAAATATTCATGGCAAAGAAATGGTTAACCGCGACTGGCAAGAATTGCGGTCCGACGTCTCAAAATTTGAACCGGGCGCTGCCCGTTCAGCTCGCCTTCCTGCGCTCGGCAGCCGGCTGCGAGACGCTGCGAGGCTCTTCCGGCTGGTTGAGAATTCTTTCGCGGCGGCGGAAGCGGTAGCGCAGGACGTGGAAGAGGAAGACCGGAATGCCGATGACGTAGCGCCGCCAGAGGCGCGCGGGCTCCTGTATCAGCCGATAGGCCCATTCGAGACGCATCATCCGCACCGTCTTCGGCGCCCGCGGAACGGCGCCGGAGACGAAGTCGAAGAGTGCGCCCACCGTCAGCACCAGCCGCGCATGGTCGGCGCGGATGTTGTCGTGGACCCATTTCTCCTGCAGCGGCGTCCCCATGCCGACGATCAGAATGTCGAGCTTCTGGCGCTCGATCTCTTCGGTGACATCAGTGGAATCGACCTTGTCGAAAAAGCCGTCGGAAATGACGACAAATTCATGCCAGGGCGTGTGCCTGCGGAAATTTTCCGCCGCCGCCTCGACGACCGGGCGCGTGCCGCCGATCAGGCCGATGCGGCGCGGAGCCTCCATGAAGGTAAGAAAGGCCGGCACGAAATCGGTGCCGTTCAGATTGGCGGGAAACGGCGAGCCATGGGCGATCTGCGATGCAATGTTGAGGCCGATGCCATCAGGCAGCACCAGATTGTGCGACATGATCCGGTAATACTCGTCGTCGCGCAAAGCCGTCAGCATATTGTGGGCGTTGACGAAGCAAACCACGGTCTGACCGACGGGAATGGAGGCCAGCTCGTTGATAAAAACGAGGGCATCGTCCCAGCCGAGATCGCAGACCGGCAGATCGAAGATCGTCCGCCGCGACGCAAGCACCGCGAAGTTTGCAATCAAATTCATTCCTACCTCCTGCCGAGGGTGCGTCATGCGCCCGACATCCCGGAAAACAAGCCCACATTTTTCCGCACCCGGAGGTCTCGAAAGAACCGGTCGCGTCAGGCATGGACGGCGTCGTCCCGATCGCGGAAAACGGCGCATGCCAAGCTGTGACACCCGATATAACAGGAGGCTTTCAAACAACCCTTAGGAAAATTCCTTGGATTTTGATGCTCGTATAAGTGGTTTATTAACCACATCAGCCGCAACGACAAACGGCGCCCGAAGGCGCCGCTCGTGCATCGATGATCCGTTGTTTCAATGGGCGGCGGCTGCCGGCGTGTCCCCGGCCGAGGCGCCTTCGATGATCTTGACCGGAGCGCCGAGCTTCTTCGGCTCACCCGATGCGTTTTGCTTGACCTCTTCCTTCGAGAGATAGTCGAGCTGCTCCAGCATCACTTCGGCGACATATTCGCCGCCGAGGCGCTCGTTCATGCCCTTCTTGATCTCCTCGCGGAAGGCTTTCGGGTCGAAGGATTTGATGTGCGCGAGATCGACCATCTTGTTGCCGACGAGCAGGCTGAAAAGTTCGTCGGTCGTCATCTCGGTCAGCGGCAAGGTCACGCCCTTCAGCATGTCCTTGTTCATCATGAAGGAAATGCGGCCGAGGAAATAACCGGTGATCGCGCCGTTGCCGATGACCGGCACCGTGATCGTTTCACCCTTCACCAGTTCGAGCGCGTTCTGCTTGGAATCGGATATCGCGGGCGCCGGCGCCGTCGCCAGATACACCGAAAAATAGACCGAGGCCAAGGTGATGGCGCAAACCCAGATGCCGGTGAGGACGAGCTTGATCATCAGTTTCCACGCGCGGCGAATTGTTCCTGGGAATAGGTGCCGTCGGCGTCGGCGTCCTGGACGGCATTCTTCAGGAGGTCGGCGACGGCGCGAACCGCTTCGAGATGCGCCTCGACGCGCCGGGCGTTGAGAACCAGCTTCTTCTTCAGGCCGTGCAGCTGATCGAGATGGGCAGCGGCAAGCTCGGCCGGATCGGTATCGCGGAAGAGCATCGACAGCTCGTAGAGGCAGCGGCTCTTATGCGCGTTGGAGACCTTGAGATCGAACTGCGGATCGTTGCCGATCCGGGTATTCTCATTGTCGATGATCATTTCGAGGCGTCCGAGAACGGATTTGATCCTGTATTCGTTCGAAATTATTTCCATTGTACCCTCGATTATGCGTCGCTTAGAGCATGATGCCGAAAAGTGTGCGCGGTTTTCGGACGACATCATGCTCTAACTATTAAATTTAGAACTGGATTCAGATTTCAGGCCAACGGGCCTAAAATCATCCTGTTCTATCGGCCTTGGCGTCCGCCGTCGGCGTGCCAAAGGTCTTGCGCTGGAAGTCGTCGATCATGCTGAGCGCGGTGTTGCGGTCACGATCATCGGTCGAGGCATTGACGATCTTGCCTTCCTGCCGGCGCAGCTGCTCGCTGTACATCTGCTTGGCAATGCCGATGCCGTCGCCCTTGGCCATGGTGTTGCCGAGCTGCTCGGCCATCATGCCTTTCCAGATATCGCCGGTCGCGCCCTTGCCGTAAACGTCTTCACTTTCGCTCGGCAGCATCGACTTGACGAAGTTCTGCAGCACCATGGCCTCGAACTTCCGGTAGCTTTCCGGAACCTCTTCGGTCTTGGTGCGGTTCTGGATGTTGGAGAGGCCGCTCTTCTGGCCGACATGATCGAGAACGTCGACCGTATTGGAGAAGCCCTTGCCGTTCTCGGCGAGGCTCGTTGCGGCAAAGGCCGCACGATTTGCCTTCAACTTTTCCTGGGCTACCTGAACCTCCATGGGGTCGGCAGCTTTGACAACGTCCAGGACCAGATCACTGGGGGGCGAAATAGCCACGTTACAATCCTCTAAATTAAGATCGTAACGATTATGGTTTTTGAAGCTTGCTGGAGGCTGGCGTTGCGAATTGCTGATCGATCACATCGTAGACGGCATTGTCGTCGGCCTCGCGACGCTCGGCGTCCAAGGCCTCCTTCATGCCCTCTTCCAGGCGATCGGCCTTGGCGCGTTCGCGCGTCAGCCGCATCTCGTGGATCTGCTGCATGCCGGTCAGCTGCTGATCCTTGATCGTCAGCCTGCCGAATCGGTCGGCATAATTCTGCGAGAAGGCGTGGTGGACCGGGTCCATCGAACCGAGAGCGACGATGACATCGTCCATCGCCGCATTGACCTCGATGCGCTGACGGCTGGTTTCGGCCAGGTCGTTCTCCGCCATCCTTTCGATATGCCGCTGCACCGACAGCAGACGCTTGAGTTTTTGGGAGCGGCTCTTCTCGATCATATCAGCCTCATCGCCCGATATAGATCGAACTGAAGGCCTGGCCGAGCTGGCTGACCAGCGCCGCGACCGAGACATAGAACAGGAAGAGCCCACCCATCAGCAGATAGGGCGTGGAAATGAAATAGACCGGGATCTGCGGCGCCAGCTTGTTGATGAAGCCGATCGAGACGTTGAAGATCATGCCGTAGATCAGAAAGGGGCTCGACAGCCGCAGCATGATGTAGGTGGTCTGCTCCAGCGTGTCGGTAAAAGAGATCAGCGTCGCGCGCATCTGCGTCAATCCGCCGAAGGGCATGGTCGTGTAGGAATCGACCAGCGCGCGGAAGACGATGTGATGGAAATCCATGATGAAGAGAATCATGATGCCGGCAAAGGTGATGAAGCCGGAAAGGCTGGTCTCCGGCGCGTCTTCGATGACGTCGGCGGAGCCCGGCTGAGTATAACCGACCATCATGGCGATGATCGTCGCGGCGAACTGTATGCCGAGCGTATAGATTCTCGCCAGCATTCCGTACATCACGCCGACCAGTGATTCGCTGAAAATCAGGCCGATATAGGTTGCAGATCCCGTGTGGACAGCCGGATAGACCGTGTCCCAGAGCAGCGGCAAGACGGCGATCGACAGCGCGCCGGCAATGAAGACGCGCAGCTGCTCGGGCACGCGCGCCGAGGAAAAACCCGGAAGAGCCAGCACACAGCCGCCGATCCGGCAGAAAACCAGAAACAGCGCGAGAACGGTCCCTTGCGGGTCTGTTATCATGAAATCGAGCCCAAAATCTTTATCTCGATGCCCTTGGCCAGTTCGACATGCGACAGGACCGGCAGCGTGGCGAACAACCGTTCGATGATCATGCGCACATAGGAGCGTGTTTCCGGCGACGTGACAAGGGCGAATGGCAGGCCGCGATCCATGAACTCACGGATAACTTTGCTGGCCTGCTCGCTGAACTCCTCCAGGCTTCTGGGATCGATGTCGAACTCGATCACCTCGCCCTTGGCGTCGCGCTTCAGCGCCTGGTGGAAGGCGAGATCCCACTTGCTGCCCAATCTCAGCACACGCAGCACGCCGTTGTCGGCAAGATCGCCGCACAGCTGCTGGGCCATGCGGATGCGGACATGCTCGACGATCTGCTCGGTCTTCCTGACATGCGGGGCGAGCTCGGCCACCGCCTCGAGAATGAGATGCAGGTTGCGGATCGAAACGCGCTCGGCAAGCAGGAGCTTGAGCACCGCCTGCAGGCCCGAATAGGACATGTGCGACGAGCAGATCTCGTCGGCGAGCTTCTTATATTCCGGATCGAGGCGGTCGATCAGCACCTTGACGTCCTTATAGGACAGAAGCTGCGGCAGGTTGTTGCGGATGACCTCGCTCATATGGGTGAGCACGACGGAGACGTTGTCGATCGGCTGGAAGCCCTCGCGCTTCAGATCGTCGGCGAAATTTTCGAGGATCGAGACAGCCGGCATGCCGAAAGCCGGTTCGCGGATTTCGTCGCCGGGAATGCTCGGGCGCCGGCCGGCGCCGGTGACGACCAGAACTTCGCCGACGCGCAAGAGGTTGGAGGCGACCGTCGTGCCGTGGATGCGGATCTGGTAGGATTTCTCGGCGATGGCGATATCGTCGGTGACCTTGATCTCGGGCACGACGAAACCGTATTGCGTGGCGAACTTCTTGCGCATCTTGCCGACGCGGAAAGCCAGCTCCTGATGGGCGCCGAGCAGGCGCGTCGAGACCATCTTGCCGAGTGCGAGCTCGATCTCGGAGGTGCGCAGCACCGACTTGACCGAATCCTTCTCCAGTTCCTTGTTCTGGACGACCTTCTTTTCCTCCTGCTCGCGGCGCAGCTTGTTTTCAACCTCGACCTGACGCGGGATGAACCAGGCGCCGAAGGCGAGAAGACTGCCGAGGATCACGAAAGGGACAAACGGCAGGCCCGGCATCAGCGCCAGGACGAACATCAGCACCGCCGAGACGGAGAGCGCGCGGGGATAGCCGCTCAGCTGGTTGACGACCGCCTGGTCGGTGGAGCCGGTGGTGCCGCCGCGGGAGACGAGCAGGCCAGCGGCGAGCGAGACGATGAGGGCCGGCATCTGCGAGACGAGGCCGTCGCCGACGGAGAGCTTGACGAAGACGTCGGCCGCTTCGCCGATCGGCATGCCATGGCGGAAATAACCGATGATGATGCCGCCGAAGACGTTGATGGCGGTGATGATGAGGCCGGCGACGGCATCGCCGCGCACGAACTTCGAGGCACCGTCCATCGCACCGAAGAACGAGCTTTCCTCTTCGAGCTCTCTGCGCCGGCGCTGGGCTTCCCTTTCATCGATGATGCCGGCCGAAAGATCGGCGTCGATCGACATCTGCTTGCCCGGGATGGCGTCGAGCGTGAAACGCGCGCCGACTTCGGCGATACGCGTCGCGCCCTTGGTGATGACGATGAAGTTGATGGTGATGAGGATCAGGAAGACGATCAGACCGATGACGAAGTCGCCCGACATGACAAGACTGGCGAAACCGGCAATGACGCCGCCGGCCGCGTCGTGGCCTTCATTGCCGTGGGACAGGATGACGCGCGTCGTCGCGATGTTCAGCGCCAACCGCGTCATCGTCGCGATCAGCAGAATGGTCGGGAAGGACGAGAAATCGAGCGGCTTCTGGATCCACAGCGCGACCATCAGGATCAGCACCGAGAAGGCGATCGAGAAGGCCAGTCCCATGTCGATCAGGAATGGCGGGATCGGCAGGAAAAGAATGCAGATGATGCCGATAATGCCGAGGGCAAAACCGACATCCCGCAGGCTCGGGGCGACTTTCGGAAGGGGGAGTGCAGGTGGTTGCGCCATGACAGTTCCGTCTCTTCATGAGAGGAGGCGGACCTGAAGTCCGCCCAATTCGGACCGACAGTTAAATGGCGAAGCTTGCGCGAAGGTGGCTGAGAGCGGTTCAGCTTTTCATGGAAGCGTCGAACCGCTCTACCCTTTTGTTTCTACGCAATCCCGGACGCAAAACCGCTGCGCACTTTTGCTGGAATTGCTCAAAAGCCGGATTGAATGCGGGAGAAGACCAGATTGGTGAAAATCGAGATCTGCGAGCCGACAAAGGGCGCGGTGACGCCGACCGTGATGAGCACTGCGACGATCTTCGGCACGAAGGTCAGCGTCGCCTCCTGCACCTGGGTCAATGCCTGGATCAGGGCGATGACGAGACCCACCACCATCGCGGCGATGACGGCGGGACCGGCGGCAATCAGGACGGTCCAGATCGCGGCCTGGAACAGATCCAATGCATCAGCTTCATTCATCTGAAGGCAACCTCATATCGCCTCGAAGCAGCCCCGCCATGGCCGGGCCGCTGTTGATTTGTATCACCCGACGCGTCGGCGCCGCGGTATCAGGTATCGCTGCTGTCGCTGGTCGGCGCCTTGTCAGCAACGGTGATTCCCGCCTGCACGAGTATCTTACCGCCATCCGTGGTCGTCGCAATGATGCCGTCGGAATAAACCTTGACGGATTCGACGGTGCCTTTGACGGTGCCGTCGGCGCTTTCCATATATTTGCCGACGTAGCTGCTCGCCTGGGTGAGGCTCGAGCTTGACAGAAGCGTATCGAGCTTGGTGTTCGTCTGGATCGTCTGCTCAACCTGCGAGAAGCTTGCCAGCTGCGACATCTGCTCGCTGGCATCCATCGGATCGGTCGGATCCTGGTTCTTCATCTGCGCGATGAGCAGCTGAAGGAAATTGTCGTAATTCAACGTCGCTTTTTTCTGGGCCGAACTCGTTGAACTCGTCGTCGACGTGCTCACGCTCGATGTTGCGTCTACCGCCATGGTGCGATTTCCCTGCGAATCTGCTCGACCATCGTCGGCGGCAGCTCGTGGTTGTTGAGGATATTGTCTTCGATCGCGTAGAGACCGCGGATCGCTTTCAACGCGTCGAAAGCGCGGCCGGTCGAGACGAGCGCATCGATACGCTTCAGTTCGGCGAGGATTTCCTCGTTCTTGAAGCAGGTGAGCAGCATGGTGATCGACTTGCGGAACATCGCCGTCGAGTGGTCCTTGCCCTCTGGGTTGATGAGGATCATCTGCGCGATGAAATAGAGCTGGCGCAGAGGCGTCGTCGCGCCTTCCGGCTGGAGGACGTGATTTTCGAGAAGGAACGTCACATCATTCAGGAATTCCAGCGCGACCTTGCGGTCGACACGCAGGACGGCGCCGTTGATGAAGATTCTTTCCCCGGCTTTCAGAGAAATGCGAAGTGTACTTTTCATTTAAGTCCATCCCTGATGATGGTGGTAACGTCGATGATGCCCTGGTAGTTATTCGACAGACGTTTTCTGATCCTGTCGCATTCCTTCAAAATCCAGATTGCGATCGAGATGAGATTGGCCCTGAGCTGAACATCCAGCTGATTATCAGGATGTTTCAGATCCTCGATGAAGCTGATCCACACCCGACGCGTATAAAACAGGGCTTCAATGGCTTCCCGACCGTATTTTTCCTTGTCGCGCGCCAACGACAGCAGTTCTATGGACCGGTCAAGAACCTGCCATTCCCGCTCTTTCGCGTCAGCCACCGAGTCCTGCATGACTTCGGCATATGAGAACTGATACATTCATGCATCCTTCTTTATAATGCGCGCCTTTGCTCATCAAAGGTAGTTTACGAGACTCAACTGCTGGATCTTCGAAACGATCGTGTAAGCGGTTTCAAGCTGCGTTTCCAAAGTCTTGACGAGTGTCGAGGCCTCGTACGGGTCGACGCCCTGGAGATCGACCAGCTTGTTCTTGATGATGTTCGACTGGGCGTCGAGTGCGTCGTTCGACTTCTTGACACGCTCCTGGGAGAGGCCAAGCTGGCTTGCCTGTGTCACCAGGCCGCTGGTCGCCTTGGCCGTGTAGCTGATTGCCTGCTTGGAGACAGTCGTCATTGCATCCGTGCTGAGGTTCTGGCCGAGCAACGCGGAGGTCATGACCGAGGCGAGCGCAAAATAACGCATGCCTTCGGAATTGGCGTTGGTCGAGGATTCGATCACTTCCGAGTTGCTGATGCGGCTCGTCATGTTCTGGCTCGATGCCTGCGACCATCCGGTCGCTGCGTTGGTCCAATTGGCCTGGCTGAACATCGGCTCGACCGTCGTCGTGATGAAGGTTTGCATTTCGGCGCCGGTGAGATCGCTGACGGCCTTCGGGAGACCAGCGGCGTAGCTGTTCAGCGCCGTAACGATGGCCGCACTCGTGGCGGTCGTCTTGTCGGTCAGCGGCTGCACGTCGGTATTGATGCCGGAGAACAGATATTCGCCGTTCACCATGGTATTGGCCGTATCCATCATGGTGGATAACGCGCTGGTCGCCGACTGAATGGCGACGGTGATGCTGCCGGGGTCCTTGCTGCCCTGGAGTGCCGTCAGCTTCGAAACGAGGCCATCGCCGACGTCCTTCATCTTGGACAGACCGAGCTGCGAGGATTCCATCCGAGCAGTGACGAGCGAATTGCTTGATTTGATCGACTCTATTCTGTCGGTCTCGCGGGTGAAGTCGACGCTTCTGGCAGCATTGCCGCCGAGCGAGACACCGATATCCGCATAGACTCCCGTCGTTGCTTCCATCGTCGCCTTGGTCATCTGGTTCTGCGCCTGACGGATCGTCAACCGCATCGCATTCTGAATGGCCGAACTTGAAATAAATGAGCTCTTCATGGCTTAACTCGCGATATCCAGCAATGACTTCAACATTTCATCGACGGCGTTCAAAATCTTGGTCGCCGCCTTGTAGGACTGCTCGATATCGAGGAGCAGCGTCAGCTCCTCGTCGAGGTTGACGCCCGTCTCATTGGAATAGGCTTCGTCGGAGCGCGACAGCGCCGCCGCGGTATTTTCCGCCGCCGTCGTGGCGTTGCTGCGATACTGCTCGAGCCAGCCGAGGGAATTCGTGGCGTATTCCATGATGCTGACATTCGAATCGATGCCCGTCGTCGCGTCGAAACCGACCGGCGCTCCGGCTGCCGGATCGAAATCGATGTCGGCGCTCATCGCGGTATAGAGTCGGTCGAGTTCAGCCGTGTAACCGCTGACGCCTGACGTGTTCAGGACGACGCCGGTGGCGTTGACGCCGCCATCGCGCAGGCGCATCGGGTCGCCGCCCTGCGAGGTGATCACGCGGGTGCTAACGCTGATGGTCGAAGCCATGCCGGCAACCGCGGTGGCACCGGTATTGACCGTGCCGCCGCTCCACGTGAAGAGGCCGGGCACATAGGCCGGGGGCGCAGCGGTATTCTGCTCCTTGAAGAGCGAGACAAGGCCGCGGGCGATTTCGTCGAGCTGCTTCTGGAAGTTGGGAGCGATCTCGTCGCGGATCTGGAGAAGCGACTGGAGGCTCCCCTGCCCCGTCGTGGTCGAGCCCTTGCCGAGCGGCAGCGCAACGCCGTCGATATAGACCGAATTGCCGACGGTGGAGGCGGTATAGACATCCTGGGACTTGAACGTCACCTTGCGCGGGATCGTCTCGAAGAGGATCGTCCCATCGGGCGTGCTCAGCACCATGTCGTTGTTGTCGCGCGTCGTCGCGCTGACGCCGACGATCTGCGAAATCTGCTTCAGGACTTTCTCGCGCTCGTCGAGCGCGCCGGATGCGTCCGTGCCGGAGGCCGTGGCAGTCTTGACCGCATTGTTGGCCTTTTCGAACTGGCTGAGCAGCGTGTTCAGCGTATCGACGGCGGTGGCGATTTCCTTATCGGCGTTGGCGCGAACATCCTGAACGGATCGCGAGGCATTGTTCAGCGAGTTGGCGACATCCTGGGCGGCGGTGATGGCGCCTTGGGCGGCCACCGTGCTGCCAGGCGTGGTCCGAAACGCCTGAAGCTTCTGCTGGAAAACACCGAGATAGGTGGATGGCGACGTTTCGTAGTCGTTGCCACCCATGATCGATTTGAGGTCCTCGAGACCGCCCAGCAAGGCCTGCTGGGCGCTGTCCTGAGAGGACGTCTTGAGGTACTGGCGCAGCAGGGCATCTTCCTGTGCCCGGTTGATCTGCACAACCTGGGCGCCGTTCAGGGACGTGGTAAGCATTGCCTGCCGGCGCACGTAATCTTTGTTGCCGGCATTGGAGATATTATTCGATACGACACTGCTCTGCGTGCCGGTATTGTTGAATATGCTCTGCGCGGTATTAAGTGCGGACGTGAGCGACATGGCTTATCCGTTACCTTACTTATCTCTTGAGATTGACGAGTACGTCCATGATGTCGGAACCCGTCTGGAATACTTTCGAATTAGCGGTGTAGCTGCGCTGCGATTCGATCATCTCTGTCAGTTCGCCGGCGAGGTCGACGTTCGAACCTTCGAGAGCGCCTGACTTGATCGTGCCGAGGCCGTTGGTCTGCGGGAAGCCGGTGACGGTGACGCCCGACTGGCCGTTGGCGCTGTAGACGTTGCCACTCATCAGCGTCAGCTTGTCCGGGCTTGCGACATTGGCCAGCGGAATACGGTACAGCGGCTTGGTGCTGCCGTCTTCATATTTGGCGTAGACGATGCCGTCGCCGTCGATGGTGACGTCCTTGACCGGGGTTGCCGCCTGGCCGTTCGGCGTGCCGGTACCGGAGAAGTCGGCCCCGAGCTGCGTCAAACCGGAGAAATTCATCGCGATCGTTTGGCCCGTTACGCCATCGGTGATGTTGACGGCGCCGCTCGAGGTCATCTTGCCGTTCGAGTCGAAAGTGAGCGTTCCGGTGCCAACCGCGCCACCGACGCTGTAGGGGAAGGACGTCGTGCCGCCAACCGCCGCGTTGGCGTTGCGGAACATTGCCACTTCCCAAGTGGCTGCGGTAGCGGGAGGTGCCGGCGGCGGCGCTGCCGCGACCGATTGCTTGGTGAAATAAAAGTCGTACATAACCTTGTTGCCAAGCCGATCATAGGCGACCATCGAGACCTTCTTCGTGTCGGTCGTCGTTGTGGCGGCGTTAGCACTCGGTAGCGTCGCGGGAGCGACTGGAATCTTTGCGTTCGAATCGAGATTCCCTTTGAATACACCCGATGTCGAGGCAATGGCAGTCAGGCCGTCCTGGTTGACGTTGACCGGAACGAGGCCGTCGAAACCGTTGACAACAACGGCGGGAGAACCGGAGTCGTAGGAATAACCCATCAGTTGGAAACCGGCGGAATTGACGAGGTTGCCCTCGTCGTCCTTCTGGAAGTCGCCGGCGCGGGTCAGGACCGGCGTGCCGTCGGCGCCCTGAACGATGAAGAAGCCGTCGCCCGAGATCGCAAGATCGGTGGTGGATGTGGTGTAGGAAATATCGCCCTGGTCTGAGACGGCCTGGCGGACCGAGGTCTGAACGCCGCCGGAATTGTAGTTGCCGCCCGAGGAAGGCAGAACCAGCGACGAGAAGCTCGTCGACACGGCCTTGTAGCCGGACGTGTTAACATTGGCGATGTTGTCGGCGACGGTGCTGAGGCGGTTCGCCTGCGCGTTCATCCCCGATACTGCCGTCTTCATGCTGCCGAAAATGCTCATCTGAAAACCTCGTTTTACCTGTTAAACTCGAGAGTATTTGTCGGGCCTTGCGTGAAGCTGTCTGTCGTGGCGAGGCGAGGTCAATATCGAGGTCCAGCCGGGCGCCGCCACCCGGCCGAGAAAATCAGGCCCAATCGATGCAGTAGCCAAGGAAGCGCTTGGAATCGACCGGATCGACGCCGAGCTTCTTGCGCAGCTTCTTGCGCAGCTTCGAGATGTGGCTTTCGACGACGTTTTCCTCGACCTCTTCATCGAAGATGCCGTAGATGGCGTTGAAGATCTGGGTCTTGGTGACCCGGCGGCCGCGATTGGCGATCAAATATTCGAGGATGCGGCGCTCGCGCCGGGGCAGTGCGAAGACTTCGCCGTTGATCTCGGGGTCGCGACCATCCGAGAAGACGCGAATGCCGCCGATATCGGTGTAGTTGGCGATCGCCTTCAGCCGGCGTCGGATCGCAGCCGCCCTGGCGAGGATTTCGCGCGGATGGACCGGCTTGCGCACCACGTCATCGACGCCGCAATCGAAAAGCGCAAGCGTGTTTTCCAGCGAGGGCTGGTCGCTGACCGCGATCACCGGCGCCATCGAGCGATCCCGGATCGCCCGGGGCAGCTCCAAGCTGCGCTGGCCCTGACCGATCAGGAAGGCCTCGACAGCCGCAATATCCGAATCGGCGGCGGTCTGCACCCAGTCGCCGAATTCCGATGGATCAAAACCGGTAGAGGGAATGCCCTCCCGGCCAAACAGAGATGTATATCCGTCTTTTACGAGCTCACGCTCATCAACCACTACGATCATTCGTCCGCCTCCGAATCAGTGTGGCACTTCGATGATCTATGGGTACGAATCGCACGAATCGGCGACAACTCGTTAAAGTTAATGGCAGAAATTAATAATTGATTAAGATCTGCGTGGCGATTTGATCTATATATAGTGGGCACACAAAATCATGCACACAAAAATTTCGTGGAAAAGTTAACGGCCCTTTAATTATGGCTTGCGCATGCAATTCCCGCCGGAATCCTGCCATATTATGACACATTTTCGTCACAATATGCCTCTTCTATTTTTGGTTGAATTAATTTCGGCAGAAGTTACTCGCATTGGGAGTCCACTTGCCGTAGCCCGTGGCCACCAGATTGGCGATGACGCGGCAGACATATTGCTTCTGCGCGGGGTCGTTGTTCGGGCCGGCATGGTATCTGGCTACCGCCATGGTCCACGTCTCGTGGCGGTCATGCAGGTTGCGGAGGAACCTCGCCGCATATTCGACGTTGCGATGCGGATCGAACATATCCTCGGCGGAGGCGAAATTCTCGCTGTGATAATAGTGGTTGATCTGCATGCATCCGATGTCGATGAGCTTCGCGCCGCTTCTGCGCGCGACATCGAACTGCCTCATCGCGTCCTCTTCCGAGGGCGGGAAGATCGCCTTGCCTTCGACGTTCATGGCATAGGGATAAAGTGAACCCTTGCGGCCGGTCTCCGTCAGACCGACCGAATAAAGGATGCCTTCCGGGATCCCGTATTTGGCGGCAGCCGACTGGATTTCGCGTTCGCAGGCGCCGGTAGAGGCAGCCGCCTCAGAGGTAAACGCCGCCGGCGCTGCTGCTGCGAGCCCCGCCAACAGAAGCATCTTCAATACCGGTCTCACCTGCGCCATTGAAGCCTCCATCCGTCCGCTGCGCCGTCTGATTGTGGCGCTCGCGCGCCTCGCCGCCCTGCCCCTGCTGGGCAAGCGACTGCTGCTGGGAGGCCTGCCCCTGGCTGCCTGCCTGGTTGCCGGCGTCGGCACGCTCGACGGGAGCCATGCTGATGGTGATATTGTCGACCGCGTAGCCCTGGCTGCGCAGCGCTTCGAGAATCTTGCCGTGATCTTCCTTCAGCTGCCGATAGGCTGCGCCGGTTTCGACCTTGAGGTCGACGTTCAAGGCGTCGCCGGACAGGCGCATGGTCGCCGTCACCAGGCCAAGATCGATCGGGTTCATCTGGATCTTCAGCGTATTGACCACCTTGCCGGTGCTCGTCCATTCCGCCGCGTTGGAAAGCGCCGAACTCGGCTCCATGGCGCGCGCCCATTCGGAATCGCCGGCGAGGGCTACGGTGACGGCAGCGGAATTGGTATTCTGCGCCAGGCCGATATAGCGGCGCGATTCGAGGACCGAGACGTTTTCGACATCGGCCTTCTTCGAGCCGTCCTGCCGCCCGGCCTGATCCGCACCGATGTGAACATCCATCGATACACCGCGGCCGTCGGCGCGGCTGAGCCGGAAGGTTCTGCCGTCAGCGGCGTCGGCGTTCTCCGCACCTGGAGCCCCGATCTCATCCGTCTTGACGTCTTCGACCTTGCCGCTGACGGCGGCCAGGGCGTCGGATGCGTGGCCGCTCGTTTTGGCGTCGGCCGCGGTCTTCTTGTCGACAGGCCCGGCCTCCCCGGCCTTGGCGACGGCGAGATGTGCAGCGGCTGCGGCGGCCGGCAAGGCGACCGCCGCGCCGGCGGGCTCCTGCTTCAGCAGGCCGAGTACATCGGAAATGCCGCCGTCATCGTCCTCGCTGTCCGCATCCGCATCTGTCTTCGAGAGATCGATCTTGGCGTGCTTGACGCCCTTGACCACCTGCCCTGCCTCGTCGGCGGGCGGCTCCTTGGCATCGAGCTTGCCGAGATCGGCCGGCAGTTTGCGCTGATCCTTTGCAGGTTTTGCGGCGGTCTTTTCGCCATTGGCGATCGTTTCCGGCTGCACCTCGGCCTGCGCCTTCAGCGCGGCGTCGCTGAGATCGATCAACGGTTTGGCGCGGCTGCGGATCGTCCGCGCGACCTTCGCCGCGTCGCCATCGGCAACCGCGCCCTGATCCAGCTCCGCACCGTCGGGCGCGTCGTTGGCGGCGCTGCCGCTCGCCTTGGCAAGCACATCGGAGAAGTCGCCCTTCTGACCGGCGGCGTCACCCTTACCAGCCGCCTTGGCGGATTTCGCGGCCGCGGCCGCCTCCGCACCAGAGGCTCCGCCCGAGACGCTCAAATCCATCATTGTTCGTTGCCTTCCTGCGCCAGAAGACCATCGATCTCGTCGAGCTTGGATCGGCTGGTCGTCACAAATGCGTTGAATGAGGGGTCGGTATCCTGGCTCTGGCCAGTCGATGCCACACCTCCCGGAACAGGCTCGGGATGCGCGCCTGGCGCTCCCGCTTGCATGGCTATCGCCGCAGCCTTGTCAGAAGTGATTTCTTGATGAGAAGTATTAGGATCGGATGCTTGCGTCAGGCTTGCCGGATCCGGCGCGCGCAGGATCTGCTCGGCGACGGATCGCGCCGCCGCCTGCAGCGCCTGATCCCGCGGCGACAGTGCATTGCCGTCGATGCCGCTGACATTCTTCGCCGCCTGATCGATATCCTGTGTGGGAAGGCCGGCCATGCCGCCGTAAAAATCGGCGAGCGGGCCGAAGGCGTTGTCGGTGCCTGCGCCAAGCGCCTGCACACGGTCGACCGCCATGCGCGCCAGCTCCGGCTTGCCCGATATCGCGGCAGCACGGGCGATGCGCAGATAGACCTCACGCTGGCGCGGCGCATCCATGAAGGACAGGATGTCGACGACATCCTGCGGTTTCACGTCGCGATCATGGGCGACGACGAGCTTGACGAACAGATCGGCAAACTGGCTGGCATAGGGCGAATGCAGGAAACGGCGAGCATAACGCTGCGAATAGGCCAGCCCCTTGTCGAGCATTCCCTTGTCGACGCAGATGGCAACGGAACGCCGCAAAGCCGCCTCCTCGAGGATCGTGCCCGGCGCGGCAAGACGCGCCTGGTCGTAGAGATCCAGCGCATCTGTCGGCTTCGTGGCGATCAGCACGTTGCCGCCGATCAGCGCCAGGTAGGGACCGATCTTCTTGTCGCGATATTCCCTGGCGGTTTCCTCCAGCGTCTTGGCGACGAGGAGCCCTTTGCCGGTCAGATATTTGCGCAGCACGTCGGTGACGCGGTTGTCGAAATAGCCGTTGACGTCATGGGCGATCAGATATTCGAGTGTCTGGGGATTGCCGCCGCTCATCGCATAGATCAGCGCCGCATCGACATTGCGGTCGTCGTCGTAGATCGACGTATCGGCGGTGCGCAGCCGCTCGTCGATCGTGCCCAGCATGAAGCGCTGCATCTCGCCGGCCGAATGATCGCCGGCGACAACGGAATCCTGCACGAACTGCAGCGACCGCAGCATCTTGTACGGCGAGAGATCGTCCGGATCCTGCGCATTGCCTGCGACAGGCGAAAGCATCACCAGGCCGAGGGCCATAAATCCGACGTAACGATGCTGCCGACGCGCCATCCGACTATCCTTAATCCGCCTGCACCAGGATCTCGATCCGGCGGTTGGCCGCGTTGAAGGGATCGGCAGGCAGCTTCAACCGACGGTCGGCGAAACCAGAGACCTGCGAGATGCGCTTCTCGTCCAGCCCGCCGCGCACGAGCATGTAGTAGGCACTCTGGGCGCGGTCCATCGAAAGCCGCCAGTTCTCGTTCTGCGCGCCCTTGTACTGACGCCCGTCCGTATGACCACGGATGGCAACGGCGCCGCCCCTCTCCTTCAGAATCGTACCGATCCTTTCCATGGCGAGCACCATCTCCTGGCGCGGAACCGCGGAACCGATATTGAACATCGAATCGTCGTTCTGGTCGGAGATGCTGACCAGCAGGCCGCCTTCGGCCGCCGTCACCGTCAGGCCTTCGGCAAGCTTGCCGGCAACGCCGCCGATCTGTTGGGCGATCTGCGCCTGAAGCGCATCCGCTTCCTTCTTCAGCTGTTCGGTCCCGGCCGCGCTCTTGTCGGCATCCTTCTGATGATCGGCGTCCGTCTGAGCTTCCGCCTTCTTCTCGTCAGGCACCTTGCCCTCCGCCTTGGCCTCTTTGGTCTCGGCGGCGCCCTTGGTTTCCTTGCTCTCCTTGGCGTCTTTGGCGGGCTTCTGGTCGGTCGCCAGAGGCACCGGCTTCATATCCTCAGCCTTGGCGACCTCGGTCGCCTCGTTCTCGGCCGGCTGCTGCTCGCTCTTGCCGGGCGGCAGGGTTTTTCCAGCGGTTGTCACTTCGACCTGCTTCGTCCAGAAATCCGGATCGAAGGGATCGCGATAGGCTTCGCCGCCATCGGCGCCGGTCGCCGGGCCGGAATCGGCCGCGCCGCCATCGCCCTTGGCGCTGACATTGGCCTGCTGGCCGACTTCCTGTGCGATCTCGGCGAGAACCGAATAGGGATTTTCGAAGAAGTCGGCTTCGGAATAATTGGTCTGGTCGCCTGAAGTCGACGTCTGGTCGTCACCATCCGCGGCGGACTTGCCCTCGGTCGGATTGTCTTCCTTCTGTTTCGACTTTTCCTTCTTCTCCTCGCCCTCGGCATCGTCGACAGGCTTCTTCAGGCCCTTCTCCGTCGGCTTTTCGTCGGCGAGCTTGATCGGATTGAAATAGGTCGCGACTGCGGCCTTGGTTTCCTCGTTGGCGGCGTTGACCAGCCACATGACCAGGAAGAACGCCATCATCGCCGTCATGAAGTCGGCATAGGCAATTTTCCACGCACCGCCATGGGCACCATCGTGATCACCGCCGCCATGCCGCTTGACGATGATGATCTCGTTCCTGCCGTGGTGATGGTTTTCGCCTTCGCTCATTCGAGAACTTTCTTCAAGCTGGCCGCCCAGGCGGACATACGGGTGACGATGACGGATTCACCGATTTCGACGGCAAGATCGATATCGTCGGCCTCGAGGTGGCGAACGGCCGCGGCATGTTCACCGAGCTCAGCCTTCAAAATGTCGAAGAGCCTGGTCGGCCCCCTGACGACGATCGGCCCGGCAGCCCCCTCAAGAATCGCGTCACGCAGCAATGCGGCGAGGTCTCTAGCAGCCTTGGCCGCAAGCGCTTCCGTCATGACGGGCGCAATGGCCGTGGCCGCGCCGGCGCTGACCAGCTGCGCGACTTCTTCGGCGATATCGCGGACGCGGGATGCGATGACCGCGGCCGCCTCGACTTCATAGCGAAGCTTCAGCTCTTCCAGCTCGCGCGCATGGACCTCGGCCAGATCGCGCGCCTCGCTTTCGTATTTCTCGGTCAAATCAGCGGTCGCCGCAGCATGGCCTTGCGCGTAGGCATCGCGACGCTCCGCCTCGACATCGACCGGCGGTTCGCCCGGCGTTTCGGGAAAAGCATCGCCGGGGAAATCGTCGATGTCGATGATCGGCGCTGACGGTTTCGGTTCGCCGAAATCCTTCAAATACCGAGAAAGCGAAATGCTCATAGAAACCATCCAGCATCCGGGAGACATGCGGCATGCTGCCTCCCGTTCAAAATGACCTTGCGCGCGACATGTCCTTCGCAGCGAACAAGGGCTTGACCTTGCGCCGGCATGATTTCGGACGATGCCTTCATGCCGGAAACTAGGAAGTCAAACTTGCGCGAGGATGAATGGCGCCGCCGCCATCGACGATCGCGCCCAGCTCTATTCCAGCAGAATGAGGATCTTGCTTGCAGCCGTGTTCAGGATCGAAATCGCTTCGACGGCCATCTGCTTCTGGGTTTCGATCGCCTTCTGCCGGATCGAAGCCTCGTCCATATCGGTATCGACGAGCGCGCCGACACTCTTGTCGATCGAATCGGACAGATCGGCAGTGTAATCGATCTGATTGTCGATACGCGCCTTCATCACGCCGATCGAGGCGGCCGTCGTCGTCAGCGAGGAGAGCAGAGAGTCGGTCACATCAAGCATGTCGGCGAGTTGGGCGTCGGTGGTGCTTTTGCTGATCGCGACTTCCGTGCCCGTCGCCGGCGTCGTCGAATCGGCGTCCAGCAGGTAATAGTTCCGCGGTCCCGTGCCGCTGTTGTTGATCGCCTGGGCGTCAATTGCCTTGGTGAACAGGCCGCCGCTCGCATTGTTCTTGTCGATGAGGATGGTCTGCGACGACGGGAAGTCGATGCTCTGAGCCTGGTATTCGCCGCTCGAAGCGCGCACGAAGCCCGAAATGACCGACCATGTCGGCGGCGCCGCCTTGTCACTATTCAGCAGCCAGTTTTCCCCGGCAAAGGACGTCGATTCGACGACGGTCCTCAGCTGGTCCTTGTATTCGCTGATCTCGGCGTTGATCTTGTCCTTGTCGGTGCCGGGCTCTCTTGCCGCAACGAGCTTGGCGCGAATCTGGGTGACGAGATCGATCGCCGAAGTCATCGCCGTATAGGTCGCATCCACCTTGGCGGCGCCGAGACCGAGCGCGTCGCCGATCGTGCCGAGATTGGTGCTGTCCGAGCGCATGACAGTCGCCACCGACCAGTAAGAGGCATCATCGGCCGCCGTCTCGATCCGATATCCCGACGAAACTTGCTGCTGGGTCTGACTGGCTTCTTTGTTGATGCTGCGCAGCACCGCAAGTGCATTCACCGCGGCCGCGCTGGTAATCTTTACGGTCATCGACAGGGTCTCGGAATAAGATGAAAGGGCAGGCCGGGTTGCCGGCGGCGACTGAAGTGGCGTCATGCCTCCGGCGAAATTTCCACCGGGTGTCGCAAAAGCAAATCAACTCAAGGTGAAGTTAACTCGATATCAACCTGTTCGGCAAGAGCGCGGCGGCAAGTGCGACCAGCGAAGCATTCATCCGGGCAAGTTATTGATATAAAAGAAAGAACCGCGCCGTTTCGGGCGCGGTCCAGATGGTTTTCTGCTTGCCGCGGGATGGCGGCGCAAGATTCGGTCCAGCTTCAGCGGCCGATTTAGCTGCGGAACAAGGTGAGGATATTCTGCGCGCTGGAGTTGGCGATCGACAGCGACTGGATGGCCAATTGCTGCTGGGTCTGCAACGCCGTCAGCTTGCTCGATTCCTCTTCCATATCGGCGTCGACGAGGCGGCCGACGCCCGAGTCGATCGAGTCGCTCAGCGCTCCAACGAAGTTTTCCTGGAGTTCGATGCGGGTGGAGATCGAACCGAGCTGCGAGGCAGCCTTGGTCATCGCTTCAAGGCCGGCCTCGATCGAGGTCAGCGCCATGGAGATCTCAACCGTACCGAAGGTGCTGATATCCATCGAGTAGATCGAGCCGATCGTACCGTATGATGTGCCGATAATGCCGGAGCTCGTCTCGATCGTGCCGGTCGAGGTCATGCCGAAGAGAACGTTGCCCGTGGAGCTCGTGTCGAGGACGTAGTCCGTCGTCTTGACCGAGACATTGCCGTTGCCGTCGCGCACGAAGGTCGACACGACGCTCTTGGTGCCGTTAGAGCCGGCAACCCAGTTTTCGCCGGAGAAGGAAGCCGACTGCGCGATGCTCAGGAGCTGCTGCTGCAACTGGCCGATTTCTTCCTGGACCTTGGTCTTGTCGACGCCCTTTTCTGTTGCCGCGACGATCTTCGCCTTGATTTCACTGATCACGTCGATGGCGCTGTCCATGGCGGAGTAAGCGGTGTCGACCTTGGCGGCGCCGAGGCCGAGAGCGTCGGAAACGGCCGAAAGGGCCTTGTTGTCCGAACGCATGGTCGTTGCGATCGACCAGTAGGCGGCGTTGTCGGCGGCCTTTTCGACGCGGTAACCCGAGGATACGCGGTTCTGCGTGCTTTCGAGGCTGTCGTTGATGCCGCGGAGCGTCTGAAGAGCGGCCATCGCCGCGACGTTGGTCAAAATGCTGGTCATGAAATGATTGCCCCTTGTCGGCAGGTGGAAAAAAGGGACATTCCGGAATGTTACCGGGAACGGGGATCAGCCTCATGCCTGTTAACCGGTTGTTAATTTCGGTTAACCCGCCGTCTCGTTGACCTGAGAAAACAGCATTATGGTTAATCAACCGTTAACGGAAATTAAAAAGCCGCGCTTCATCGAAGCGCGGCTCGAATCCCGGGGGTCCGCCGAGGCCGGCGGACCGATGTTTTCTGCGGGTTATTAGCCGCGGAAGAGCGACAGGATGTTCTGCGAAGAGGAGTTCGCGATCGACAGCGACTGGATCGCCAGCTGCTGCTGGGTCTGCAGGGCGCTGAGCTTGGAGGACTCTTCTTCCATGTTGGCGTCGACGAGGCGGCCGACACCGGAGTCGATCGAGTCGCTGAGCGCGTTGACGAAGTCTTCCTGCAGGCCGATGCGGGTGGAGACCGAGCCGAGGGCCGCGCCGGCGCTGGTCATGGCCTTCAGAGCCGATTCGACGTTGGTCAGAGCCGACTGGATCTGGCCGAGCGTGAAGGTGGTGATGCTCATCGAGTAGATCGAGCCGGTCGCACCCGTCGAGGTACCGAGGATACCCGTGGAGGTTTCAACCGCGCCACCGCTCATGCCGAACAGAACGTTACCCATGGAAGTGTTGGAGAGAACGTAGTCGGTCATCTTGACAGAAACGGCGTTGGAGCCGTCGCGGACGAAGGTGGAGACGACGCTCTTGGTGCCGTTAGCGCCAGCAACCCAGTTTTCGCCGGAGAAGGAAGCCGACTGAGCGATGCTGAGCAGCTGGGCCTGGAGCTGGCTGATTTCTTCCTGGACCTTGGCCTTGTCAACGCCGTTTTCCGTTGCGGCAACGAGCTTGGCCTTGATGTTGCCGACGACGTCGATGGCGCTGTCCATGGCAGCGTAGGCGGTGTCAACCTTTGCGGCGCCGAGACCGAGAGCGTCGGAAACGGCCGAAAGGGCCTTGTTGTCCGAACGCATGGTCGTTGCGATCGACCAGTAAGCAGCGTTGTCGGAAGCCTTGCCGACGCGGTAGCCGGACGAAACGTGAGCCTGGGTTTCCTGGAGACCCTGGTTGATGCCGCGGAGAGTCTGGAGGGCTGCCATTGCAGCGTTATTGGTGTTGATGCTCGTCATAATTTGCTTGCCCCTTGTTGGCAGATCTTAAAAAGGGACATTCCGGATTTTGGCCGGCCCACAGCGATCAGCATCATGCCTGTTAACCGTCTTTGTTAGGGTTAACTCGCCGTTTCGATGGGCCTAGAAAACAGCAAGATGGTTAAGGAAAGCTAAACCAAAATCGAAAATAGCCTAAAAATATCTGATACTTAGGAGAGTTTTCATTAACCTTATTTTAAAACATTTCGCGGCCGGGGACGACCCGGCCGCGAAACTTGGAAACCTTGTGCCAACCGATCTTAACGGAAGAGCGACAGGATGTTCTGCGAAGAGGAGTTCGCGATCGACAGCGACTGGATCGCCAGCTGCTGCTGGGTCTGCAGGGCGCTGAGCCTGGAGGACTCTTCTTCCATGTTGGCATCGACGAGGCGGCCGACACCGGAGTCGATCGAGTCGCTGAGCGCGTTGACGAAGTTGTCCTGCAGGTCGATACGCTTGGAGAGCGAGCCGAGAGCAGCGCCAGCGCTGGTCATGGCCTTCAGAGCAGATTCAACGTTGGTCAGAGCCGTCTGGATCTGGCCGGCGGTGAAGTTGGTGATGCTCATCGAGTAGATCGAACCGGTCGCACCCGACGAGGTACCGAGGATACCCGACGAGGTTTCAACCGCGCCAGCGCTCATGCCGAACAGAACGTTACCCATGGAGGTGCTGGAGAGAACATAGTCGGTCGTCTTGACAGAAACGGCGTTGGAACCGTCGCGGACGAAGGAGGAAACGACGCTCTTGGTGCCGGCAGCGCCGGCAACCCAGTTTTCGCCGTTGAAGGAAGCCGACTGAGCGATGCTGAGCAGCTGCTGCTGCAGCTGGCCGATTTCTTCCTGGACCTTGGCCTTGTCAACGCCGCTTTCCGTTGCGGCAACCAGCTTGGCCTTGATTTCGCCGACGACGTCGATGGCGCTATCCATTGCCGTGTAAGCGGTGTCGACCTTGGCAGCGCCTACGCCGAGAGCGTCGGAAACGGCGGAGAGTGCCTTGTTGTCCGAACGCATGGTCGTTGCGATCGACCAGTACGCAGCATTGTCTGAAGCCTTTTCGACGCGGTAACCCGACGAAACGTGGTTCTGCGTGCTGTTGAGGTTCTGGTTGACGTTGCGCAGCGTCTGGAGAGCGGCCTGTGCGGAAGAATTGGTGTTAATGCTTGTCATAAATCTGTCCCCTGGAAACTAGATACAAAAAGGAGGACATACCGGACTGTAGTACCGGCGATGACGGACCAGCTTCATGCTACTCGGCGCCTGCTTGTTTGGCCCAAACCCGTCATGTCCAGGGCAATCTCGCAGCCAATGCTTGCCAACTTCTTAAAAATCGAGGCGCCGTGCCGGCTCCTTACCTCGCATAGTTAATGCTGGCTGAATCTATTCGCTCGCATGCTAACCGACCGGGAAAGAAGGGGTTTTCCCTTGGGAAAGGACGCGGCTTCATCAGACGCACCGGTTTCAAGCAAGCTTCGGATGGCAATGTGGCAGGTGCCGGGATAGCACCATCGGATCATCCACCCGTTTTCGGGGAGGAGGGCCCGTGCCTACGCCGGGCGATCGACAGCCATGCCAGAACATTTCCTTCACGGAGTTGGGTTTTGAACAGCAAAGTTTCGTTCTCTGCGGCATCCAGAGATTATCAGGCGGGCCGCTACACACAGTCCTTGGCGACGCTCAACCAGCTCATGGATATCCAGCAGGACGCCAAGACCTACGCGCTGCTGGCCAAGAACCTCGTGCAGCTCGGCTTCAAAGCCGATGCCGCGAAAGCCTATGGCCTGGCCGGCAATTGCGAAGGACCGAACGCCTACGAATATCAGAAGCAGGCTGCCAAGCTCTATTACGAGACCGGCAACGAGGACGAAGCGCTGCTGATTGCCATGCGCAACCTCAGCAGGGCGCAGGAAGATGCCGAACTCGCCTTCATCATCACCGCGATCTATCTGAAGCGCCAGCAGCGGGATATCATCCGGCCGTTCAAGACGGTGCTGTCGGAAAGCATGAATCCCGATCACATGCGCCTGGCGGCCCTGCTGCTCAGCGACGATCTGAACGACGCGACCAACCAGACGCTTGCGCGCAACCTCTTCAAGCGTTTTCCGGGAAATCACGCCTTCCGCTTTCTCCATCTTGTTTTCGCCCGCGAATTCAACGATTTCGAAGAGGCGGCCAAGCATCAGGCGGTGATCGATGGGGCCCTGGCAAAGGGCGATCTCGAGGTCCTGCGCAAGGACAACCCCTTCTATCATCTGCACTGGTGCGGCAACGAGGATTTCAACCGGTATGCAACGATCGGCACCACGCCGCTCAACCAGGAACGGATAGCTTTCCGCCGCAACCAGCCGCACACATGGTCAGACAAGATCCGGATCGGCTACATGTCGTCGGACTTCTGGGATCGCCACGCGACGATGAAGCTGTTGCAGCGCATCCTCGAGCTGCATGACAAGGACCGGTTCGAGGTGACGCTCTTCTGCCATACCGGCCCGGAATATCTGAAGCACAATGACACCGATCGCAGCCGCTGGGGCAGGATCGTCGACATTCACGGCTTCTCCGACCAGGCGGTGCTGGCAGTCGTGCGCGAGCATAATATCGACATCATGGTCGATCTGAAGGGCCATACGTCAGGCAGCCGCGCGGCAGCCTTCAACCTGCCGCTGGCACCCGTGCACGTCGGCTGGCTCGGCTTTCCCGGCAGCACGGTCAACATCGACCTCGACTACGTCATCGGCGACCATTCCGTCCTGCCCGAAGTCGCAAAGCCTTTCTATCACGAGAAATTCTGCCGGCTGCCGGAGAGCTACCAGCCGAACGACCCGACGCATCGTCCGAAGCCGCGTCCGGTCAGCCGCGAGCAGCTCGGCCTGCCGGAAGAGGCCTTCATCTTCGCCTCGTTCAACGGCAACCGCAAAATCACACCGGAAACGATCAACAGCTGGTGCCGGATTCTCAAGCGGGCGCCGAACAGCGTGCTCTGGCTGATGGCGAATACGCCGCGCAACCAGGCGAACCTGTTGAAGCAGTTCCAGGCCGCGGGCATTTCCCCCAAGCGGATCATCTTCTGCCCGCGCGCGCCCTATGAAGAGCACATCGACCGCCAGCAGGCGGCCGACCTCGGCATCGACACTTTCCCCGTCAACGGCCACACGACCACCTCTGAGCAGCTTTGGGGCGGCCTGCCGGTTCTGACCGTCAAGGGCACCAATTTCGCCTCACGCGTCAGCGAGAGCCTGCTGAGAGCAATCGATCTGCCCGAGCTCGTCGCCGGCGACCTGCAGGCCTACGAGGATCTTGCCGTCGAGCTGGCGCAGAATCCCGGGCGGATCGCCGAATACAAGGCGCGCCTGAAGGAGCAGCGTTATATCGCGCCGCTCTTTGACGCCGAACGTTTCTGCAATCATCTGGAGCAGGCCTACGAAATCATGGCCGACCGCGCCAAACAGCATCTCGCCCCCGAGCACATGGACATTCCGGCGCTGCCGCCGCGCACCGCCCCGTTCGCTTCCGAGTAAGGTTCGACTTGCATGAAAAACCCCGCCGGATCGCTCCGGCGGGTTTTTTGTGGCCAATGATGGGCGGCGGCGTATCAGCTGAACGAGCGCACCAGGCTGCCGACGAGCAGGTTCCAGCCGTCGATCAGCACGAAAAAGAGAATCTTGAACGGCAGCGAGATCGAGGTCGGCGGCAGCATCATCATGCCCATCGCCATGGTGATGGTTGCGACGATGAGGTCGATGACGAGGAACGGCAGCACGACGAGAAAACCGATCTCGAAGCCGCGGCGGATCTCGGAAATCATGAAGGCCGGAATCAGCACCCGGTAATCGATCGGATCTGATGTCTGGATATTCTGGCCGCGTTCGCGCGCCAGATCGACGAACAGCGCCAGGTCCTTGTCGCGGGTATTGGCCGCCATGAAGGTGCGGAAGGGTTCGCCGATACGCTGGACCGCCTCGGTCTCGTTGATCTGGTTGGCCAGCAGCGGCTGCACGCCGTTCTGCCAGGCCTGATCGAAGGTCGGCGACATGACGTAGAAGGTCATGAACAGCGACAGCGACAAGAGGATCATGTTGGAAGGCGTCGAGGAGAGGCCAATGCCGGAGCGCAAGATCGAGAAGGCGATGATGAAGCGCGGGAAGCTCGTCACCATGATCAGGATGCCCGGCGCGACCGAAAGGATGGTCAGCAGGCCGAAAGTGCGGATGATCCACGCGGCGACGGAGCCATCGACCGGCACATTCAACAAATCAGTCGGCAGCTGCTGTGCCACCGCCAGTTCCGGTACCGCCATCATGGCGGCAAGGAAAATTATAAATCGAATCATTCGATGACAAATGTCCTGAACATGACCTTCGATACCCGCCCTTGCGAGCGAAGGTCAACACGTTCCTGAATGTCATCCTTGAGATATTGAAAGCCCCGCGGGCCCTCGATCTGCTGCAGGGAAACGGTCCTGATATAAGCGAGGATATCCTGGTGAATATCCTCCGAAACCTTGACGTCAGGCGGCCCGTTGAACAGCAGCGCGACTTCCAGCCGCACCCAGTTTTCCGAGGGGTAGGCGAGGTTCGAGGTGATCGGCTCGAGCTGGACGACGTTGTTGGCCTCGGTCGAGATGCGCGCCAGGCCTTCCTCGGCCTTCTTCTTGGCCTCGGCGTCCTTGGCCTGTTCGGCCTCCTTGGCGCCCTTGATCTCGGGTGCGACAATCGTGCCGACCGCCCAGCCGCCGCCGGCGCCGAGCAAGGTCAGGATGGCGACGCCGATGATCGTCATCAGCGGGCCGGATTTCTTCTTCGGTTGACCTGCGCCTAAGTCTGCGTCTGCCATCGTCGTTCGGCCTCAAAGCGGCGAGAAAAGGTCGACGGCCTGCTGGCCGCGCGGAGGCTGCTGCACTTCCATCAGGCGGCCGCGGCCGCCATAGGAGATGCGAGCTTCGGCGATCTTGTCATAGGAGATCTGGTTGTCGGCATTGACGTCCTGCGGACGCACGATACCGGCGACGTTCAGGATGCGCAGCTCCTGGTTCAGGCGCACCTCCTGCGAGCCCGATATGACGAGGTTGCCGTTTTCGAGAATGCCGGTGACGACGGCCGCGACCAGAAGGGTGAGCTTGTCGGTGCGCTCGATCTTGCCCTTGCCGTCGGTGCTGGTGTCGGAACCGTAGGTCAGGTCGGTCTTGGATTCGGGCGTCCAGCCGAAGATCTGGGCGTTGATGTCCCAGTTCATGCCGCTCGAATTCGTGCGGCTGCGGTTGGTCTCGTTGTCGAAGGAGGCCTTGTCGTTGATCTGGATGTCGACGGTCAGGATGTCGCCGACGTTGAGCGCGCGCGCATCCTTGAACAGGGCGGCCTGCGAATCGCTCCACAGCGAATAGCCCTGCGCGACGGCGCGCGGCTGCTTCGGATAGAGCGCCATCTGCGGCGTCTGACCATAGGCAAGACCGCTGCCGATCGGGCTCATGGCGGGCGCGCGGCCGATCTCGCTGACCGCCGTCGGGGACTGGCAGCCTGCAAGGAGTGCGAGGGCGGCGATCGCGGCCGAAAAACGCATGTTCATGAAGGATCCTTCGACGTATTGGGATCGGACGCACTGGCGATGACGCTGGCGATGACGGCGGCTTTCTGCGGGTCCATCTCGTTGAGGATGAGGCTCGACTGGCGCGGGCCGAGCCGCATGATCACGGCGGAGGCCACCTCGATCTTCATATCCTGCAGCTGGAGTGCGGCCGCATCCGGCTTCATCTTCCTGTAGATTTCGGTGAGACCGGCTTCCGCCTGCTTGAGGAAGTCGTCGCGCCGCTTCAGCCAATCCTGATATTCGGCTTTGCGCTTGTCCATCTCCGCCATGCGGGCGTCGATGTCGGCGCGAAGCCTTTCCAGTTCCTGCTTCTGCAGGAGGTAACGCTGGTCGCGGGCGGGATCGGCGATGTTGGTGCAAAATTGCTTGATCTCGTCCTCGGACGTGATGTCCCCCTCCGGGTGCTGCTGCGCGAAGGCGCCGGGAATCGACAGAAGGATGAGGCCTGCTGCCGGCAGCGCCAGCCGGCGCAGCAGTTGCAGGACCGTCAGGTCGGGGTTCAGGATCATCTTCATTGCAGCACAAGCTCCGCCTGCAGGGCGCCTGCCGATTTGATGCCCTGGAGAATGGCGATGATGCCATCCGGTTTCACGCCGATATTGTTGAGGCCGGCGACAAGGGTCCTGAGGTCGGGACCGTCGATGATGGCGACGCGTCCTCCGGTCTGCTCAGCCGCGATATCGGTCTGCGGCTGGACCGCGGTCCGACCGCGTGAGAAGGGTTCCGGCTGGATGATCTGCGGCGTCTCGGTGACCTGGACCGTCAGAGTGCCGTAGCTGACGGCGACCGGCGAGACGCGGACGTCGGAGCCGATGACGATCGTTCCGGTGCGCTCGTTGATGACAACCTTGGCCGGCGTATCGGTTTCGACGATGAGGTTTTCGACATCGGCCATCAGCCGGGTGAGATCGGCCTGGCGCGGCTTCTGAATCACCACTTCCTGCGAATCCTTGGCTTCGGCGACCGGGCCCCCAAAACGGGCCGAGGCATAACCGTTGACGATGTCGGCGATGCGGATCGCCGTCGAGAAGTCGGGATTGCGCAGCTGCAGGACGAGATTGACCGAATCCTTGAAGCGGGAGGGCAGCTCGCGTTCGATGATGGCGCCGCCCGGCACGCGGCCGGCGGTGGTCACACCTTCGGTCACGGTCGCCGCCTGGCCCTGCGCCTGAAAGCCGGAGACGATGACGGAGCCCTGCGCGACGGCGTAGATCTGGCCGTCGGCACCGGAAAGCGAGGTCATGACGAGCGTGCCGCCGCGCAGCGACGTCGCGTCGCCGAGCGAGCTCACCGTCACGTCGATACGGCTGCCGGGGCTTGCGAAAGGCGGCAGGTTGGCGGTGACCATCACGGCGGCGGTGTTCTTGGCGCTGGACTGGCCGCCCTGCGTCGAGATGCCGAGATTCTGCAGCATCGCCCGCATCGACTGCTCGGTGAAGGGCGACGACCGGAATCCGTCGCCGGTGCCCTGCAGGCCGACGATGAGGCCATAACCGATCAGCTGATTGTCGCGGCCGGCCTGGAGGGATGCAATATCCTTGATGCGCGAAGTCAGCGCCCAGGCGGGCGCGACGTCGGCCATGCTCATGGCGAGAACCGCGGCAAGGGTCAGGAAACGGAACAACAATCTCATTTTGCCCTCACATGGACCGTGCCGTCGGCAAGCACCGTGCCGCTGACGATGACGCCGGAATCCATATTGCGCGCGCGGATGAGCTGCCCGGTGGCGCCGTCTTCGAGCGGCGTGCCGGCGGCCGAGATCGTCATCGCGCCGAGCGAGAAGACCAGGCGGATCGAAGAGCCGCGCGTCACCGTATAGGGCTCGCGCAGACCCGAAACCGCGATCGTGCGGCCCGGCAGCAGCGTGCGCTTGGAGACCAGGCCTTCGACCTGGGAGATGGATTTGGCAAAATCGCCGGCAAGGTTGGGGTTGGTGACCTCAACCTCCTGGAGCTGGCGGGCCGACAATGTATCGCCGGGGTAGATGATTGTCGTCGGGACGACGGCATAACCCATGCCGGCGTCGGCGCCTGCGGGCATGACGATGCCCGCGACTGCGATCATGGCTGCCGCCACCCATCCCGAGATTTGTCCTGCCCGGCAAAACATCATGTTTCGGCCCTTCCCTTTACTTCAGGTTCTTGCTGACGATGGAGGCCATTTCATCAGCGGTGGTGATCACCTTGGAGTTCATTTCGTAAGCGCGCTGGGCCGATATCAGCTCGGTGATTTCCTTCACCGGATCGACGTTCGAGGACTCCAGATAGCCCTGCTTCATGTAGCCGAAGCCTTCCTCGTCGGGATTGCCGACGACGGCCTCGCCGGAGGCGGCGGTTTCCTGGAAGAGGTTGTCGCCGATCGGCTGCAGGCCCGCCTCGTTGACGAAGTCGGCAAGGGTCAGCTGGCCGAGCACGGTCGTATCGGTGGCGCCCGGCAGCTTGACCGAGACCTCGCCGGAGCGGCTGACGGTCAGCTCGGTCGAACCCTGCGGAATGGTGATGCCGGGAAGGACTTCATAACCATCGATCGTGACGAGTTGGCCCTGGTCGTTCTTGTTGAAGGCGCCGGCGCGGGTATAGAGCGTGGTGCCGTCGGTCGACTGGATCTGGAAGAAGCCCTTGCCGATCAGCGCGATGTCGAGATCGTTGCCGGTCTGGGTGAGTTCGCCCTGGAGATGCAGATTGCGCACCGCAGACGTCTGAACGCCGAGACCGATATTGGCGCCTTCGGGAACGACGGCCTGGTTGGCGCGGTTGGCGACGCCCTTGGCGCGTTCGGTCTGATAGAGCAGATCCGTGAACTCGGCGCGGGCGCGCTTGAAGCCTGTGGTGTTGATGTTGGCGATGTTGTTCGCGATGACTTCCAGATTGGTCTGCTGGGCATCCATGCCCGTTGCTGCAATGGCGAGCGCTCTCATGTGTTCGTCCTCAAATCAGTTACATCTGCATCTTGGTGACTTCGAGAAAGGCCGAGACGACCTTGTCGCGGATGGCAATCGCAGTCTGGAGCGTCTGCTCGGCCTGGAGCATGGAATCGACGACTTCACGGGTCGTCGCCGTGCCCTTGATGCCGGCAAAGGACATGCTTTCGGCGCCCTTCAGGCTGTTGACAGCCTCGGTCGCCATGTTGCCCATGACGGAGGCGAAGCTCATGCCGTTGGCCGCACCCGCGGTGCCCGGCATGGTCGTTGCGGACGATGAGGCGGAATTTTCGGTGTCAACGGCGCCGAGCGCACGGGTCATCGAAAGGTTGCTGACATTCTGGACGCTGCTGATCATTTATTATTGGCTCTTCAGAAGATCGATCGTGGACGAAATGAGGTCGCGGGTCTGCTTGATGGTCTGCAGGTTGGCGTCGTAGGAGCGGTTGGCTTCACGCATGTCGGCCATCTCGACCAGGATGTTGACGTTCGGCAGCTTGACAACGCCCTTCTGGTCCGCAGCCGGGTTGCTGGGGTCGAATTCGGTGCTGAAATCACCTTCGTCGACGCCGACCTTCTTGACGTTGACCGTCTCGACGCCGCTTGCGCGGTCCATCTGCTGACCGAAGGTGATCGTCTTGCGGCGATAGGGATCGGCGCCGGGCGTGTCGCCGGTCGAACGGGCGTTGGCGATGTTTTCCGAGACGATGCGCAGACGCGTCGATTGCGCCTCGAGCCCCGAACCGGCAATTTTCATAGCGGCGGAAAGCGGATCCATGACAATTACCTCCTGACGGTCATCAGCATCATGCGGTTGAAGGAGCTGACCAGCGAGGTGTTCAGATCGTACTGGCGTTTGATGTCGCCCGACTTCGAAAGCTCCTCGGCCAGTCCGACGGTGTTGCCGGATTCCTGGATGCCGATCTCCTGGTCGAGCGCAGCGTCCTTGACATCGATATCGGCGCTGTCGCTGAGATCGTTGCCGCTGAAGTGCGCCGGATTGGTGCGCGCCATGGCGATGTCGGACTTGTCCAGGACAGCGTCAAACGGCGTGACGTCCTTGGCGCGGAATTTCGGGGTATTGGCATTCGCGATATTGCCGGCAACAACCTGCTGACGGATCGTCAGCCATTCCGCCTGTCGCGAAGCCAAGTCGAAAAGTTGGATCGGTTGCATGAGAACTCTCCGTTTTTACTAGCCCGAACCTAGTGCGGTAATCTTGCGTGGGACTTACCGGAAATCGGGCTTGGAGGCGCTTTCGGCGAGGTCGCATAAGAGGGGCCGCATAAGAGAAAGGGCTCCTGCCGGTCTGCGGCGGAGCCCCTGTTGCCTTCGGCCTTTGCGAAGCGGTTCAGTCGTTCTTGTAGATCTCACCCTTGGAGGTGATGATCACCCACTTGCCGTCCCGCTGCTCCAGCGTCGCAAGGCGGCTTTCGTCGGGCAGGACCGAGCCGATGCGCACCACATACATGCCCGAGGGATCCTCGATCAGCGCCCGGCCGTTGGAGACATGCAGCAGACGGAAGGAAGACTTGCCGGGGAAAGGTTGCTCCTCCAGCAAGTCGCCGCCATCACGCGCTTTGCCGAGATCGGAGACCGTTGCCGTCGTCAGCGGATCGACCGGCGGAACCTTCTTGGCCGCCTCGTTCTTGTTGACCATGGCCAGCGGCGAGACGCTGAATACGTTGCGGGCCGGCCAATCCGGCAGTTCGCGCGAATTGCTGCTGGCGGCGACGTTGATGCCGAACTTGTCGGCGTTGAAGAAGACGTACCAGGGGAAAAAGGCCGAAGCGCCGGCAAGCGCCAGGCCGGTGTAGGTGAGAAACCGATCCAGCATGGCGCCCTTCCTGCGCTGCTTCAGCGAAGCGATGCGTTCGTCGTCGAATTCAGCCACGTCTATCTCCTCTGGATGGGTGCGCCCGGATTGCCCATGCCGGCTGCGGCCTTCAGCGCGCCGGCGAGATCGGCAAAGGCGTCGACCGACTGACGATCGCCCGGCGCCTGTTTCAGGACGTCGTAAATGATGGGGACCTGCTTGACCGCCATGTCGAGATCGGGATCGGCGCCCTGGCGGTAACCGCCGATCAGGCGCAGGTCTCGCGTTTCCTCGAAGCGGTGGATCAACACTTTCAGCCGCGACACCAGCTTTTCCTGGTCCGGCGTCCAGGCCTTGCGGGCAAGACGCGAGATCGAGGCGAGCGGATCGATCGGCGGATAACGCCCTTCTTCGGCGAGGCTGCGCTGCAGGACGATATGGCCGTCGAGGATGCCGCGCGTCGAATCGGCGATCGGGTCGTTGTGGTTGTCGCCGTCGACGAGGATCGAGATGATCGCGGTGATCGTGCCGGCGCCCTCGGGGCCTGGACCGGCGCGTTCGAGCAGGCGCGGCAGTTCGGTGAAGACCGACGCGGGATAGCCGCGCGCGATCGGCGGCTCGCCGGAGGCGGTTGCCACCTCGCGGATCGCGTGGGCGAAACGGGTGACGCTGTCGACGATGAAGAGGACGTTCTCGCCCTTGTCGCGGAAATGCTCGGCAATGGTGATCGCCGTCAGCGGCGCCATCTTGCGCAGCATCGGGCTCTCGTCGCTGGTCGCGACGATGGCGATCGCCTTCTTCATATTGCTGCCGAGCGTATCCTCGATGAATTCGCGCACCTCGCGGCCGCGTTCGCCGACGAGCGCGATGACGACCTTGTCGAAGGCGTCGGCGCGGGCGAGCATGGACAGAAGCGTCGACTTGCCGACACCCGATCCGGCGAAAATGCCGAGGCGCTGCCCGAGGCAGAGCGGCGAGAAGATGTCGATCGCGCGCACGCCGGTCTTGAAGCCGGTCCCGACCCGCTGGCGGGTCATCGACGGCGGCGCGGTATTGGAGATCGAGCGGCGATCGAGGCCCTCGACGATCGGACCGAGCCCGTCGATCGGCTCGCAAAGCGAGTTGATGGTGCGCCCGCACCAGCTGTCGGACGGCGAAATGCGGAAGGCGCCCTTGCGGATGACGGTATCATCGATGCCGATCGGCTCGCCGGGTTCGATCGGGCAGACGTAGATCAGCTCCGGCTCGACACGAACGACCTCGCCGAGATGGACGCCGGAGGCGGATTTATGCGCCACGAACTCGCCGAGACGAACATGGCGGGAAAGACCGCGAACGGTGTAGTGGCCGGCGGCGATGGTCTGCACGCGACCGCCATGGGCAACCGCGAACTCCGGCAATGCATATTGCTCGACGAGACCTGCCAGATGTGCCAGCTTCGGGGAGAGGCCATCCTCGGACAGTAGCGTGCTCATGCTTCAATCCCACCGGAAGATGCGACGCATTTTCGGTCTTTGTTCCTATGCATGTCGTCCTCCCAAAACCGCTGGACACTTTTGGGCGACATGCATTAGCGGCTGCCCCCAAGCGTCTGGACGGCTTCCTTGAACGAATCCTCGCTGTCGCGCATCAGTGATGAGATGCTTTCAAAGGCGCGGTTGACTTCGATCAGCTGGGTGATCTCGCGCATGGCGTTGACGTTGGAGTTTTCCAGATATCCCTGCTCGACGCCGACATTGAAGCGGTCGACGACGGCGCGCGGCTGATCGGTGGTCATGATGCCGCTGTTTTCGTAGCGCAGGTAACCCTTGCTGATATCGGCCTCGAACAGCCCGAGCGATCCGACCTGACGGCCGGCCTGATAGATGACGCCGTCGGTGCCGACCGCCGGCTCGCCGGCTTTCGTATCGAGCTGGATCGGCGCGCCGCCAGCGTCGAGAACCGGATATCCCCGGATCGAGACGAGCTCGCCGGTCTCCTTGATCGTGAAGCGGCCGTCGCGCGTCAGCACGCGGCCGGCCGGCGTATCGAGCGAGAACCAGGCGTCGCCTTTGACGGCGAAATCGAGCATGTTGCCGGTATGTTGTAACTCGCCGCTCTGCTCGTTCAGATAATCATTGCCCTGGGAGACGAAGGCAACCTTGGTGTTCAGCTTGTTCTTGGTGGCGGCCACCATCTCGTCGAACTTCACCTCGGTGGCGCGAAAGCCGGTCGTGTTCACGTTGGCCATGTTGTCGGCGATGGTGTTCAGGCGCTTTTCGAGCGCCATCTGCGACGACAGAGAAACGTAAAGACCGGATTGCATGTCGGAAAGCTCCAAGCATTGGCGATGAACGGAACGAAAAGCCGGGCGTCGTCTGATCTGGTTCGGCCGGAATTTCGCTGAGGCGGCATCTCAGAAACGGGCGCGAACGCCCATTCGTCTCCTTCAGATTGACGGCAGATGCTTGCGCGAAGCTGGCACGCTGAAATGCCCGCATGCGGCCGTTTCATCAGCCTCACGCAAGGCAGAAACCCTATCCGTCTCAAAGAAAAGCAACGTTCAGATTGGGCTGACGATGAACATCATTATCGGATTTATAGTGACTTGCGGCTGTGTCATCGGCAGCTTCATGGCGATGGGCGGCCACGTGGAAGCACTGTTCCAGCCGTTCGAATTCGTCATCATCGGCGGCGCGGGTCTCGGCAGCTTCATCATGGCAAACCCGATGAAGGTGGTGAAGGATTCCGGCAAGGCGCTCGGGGAGGCCTTCAAGCACGCCGTGCCGAAGGAGCGCAATTATCTCGACACGCTCGGCGTGCTCTATTCGCTGATGCGTGACCTGCGCACCAAGTCGCGAAACGAAATCGAAGCCCATATCGACAATCCGGCCGAATCGACGATCTTCCAGCAGGCACCCACGGTTCTGAAGAACAAGGAGCTGACGGCGTTCATCTGCGATTACGTCCGCCTGATCATCATCGGCAATGCGCGCAGCCACGAAATCGAGGCGCTGATGGATGAAGAGCTCAACACCATCATGCACGACAAGATGAAGCCCTACCATGCGATCCAGATCATGGGCGACTCTTTCCCGGCGATCGGTATCGTCGCGGCCGTTCTCGGCGTCATCAAGGCGATGGCCCACATCAACGATTCGCCCGAAGTGCTCGGCCACCTGATCGGCTCGGCGCTCGTCGGCACCTTCCTCGGCATTCTCTTGTCCTACTGCCTCTGCTCGCCGCTGGTCTCCCAGATCAAGGTCGTCCGCAACAAGCAGCACCGCCTCTACGTCATCGTCAAGCAGACTCTGCTGGCCTATATGAACGGTTCGGTGCCGCAGGTGGCTCTCGAATACGGCCGCAAGACGATCTCGGCCTACGAGCGTCCGTCCATCGACGCAGTCGAACAGGAAATGATGAACCCAGGCGGCGAAAACAAGGCGGCTTAAATGACCATGAGCGATGCTTCGCATGACAAACCGGCAATGGATCCTGCCCTTCTCGCCAAGCTGACCGGCGGGCTTGGCGACAGGGGCAGAGTATCCAAGATCTGCAGCGCCTTCGGAGAGGTCTACAGCGAGTTCTTTCCCGACGTCATCAAAAGCGAGACCGGCCTCGATGTGACGGTCAACTATCTCGGCTGCGAGATCGGCTACAAGAACCACCTGATCGACGACCTCAGCGCCAACGTCACCCTCGTCGATGCGACCTTGCGCAACTGGTCGCAGAACGTCACGCTTGCCTGCGGCAATGGTTTCGTCATCACGCTGATGGAGCACCTGCTCGGCGCCACCGCCGATACGATCGAGGAACCGGCCGACCGGCTGCTCTCGATCATCGAACTCGATCTGGCGGTCATGGTCTTCGACAAGATCGCCAAGGTGCTGCGCTCGGCGGTCAACGCGCCGGGCGGTTTCGAACCAAGCCTTTCGGCCCCGCACGCCCATGACACGCGCCCCCGGCCGGCGGAAGACAAGCCGGACGAATTCGCCGCCGCCATCAACATGTCGATCACGCTCGCCGGCATCGTTTCGGAATTCTCGTTGATCGTTCCGCAAACGGCGCTGCTGAAGACCCAGGTGACGCCGCCGAAGCCGAAGCGTCAGGCCGGCGGCGCCTCTCCGGAATGGACCGAACAGCTCGGCGATCAGGTCCGCCGCTCGCATGTCACGCTCGAGGCCAGAATCAGGCTGCAGGACCTGACGCTGCGTACGATATCGAAGCTGATGGTCGGCGACGTCATCCCCTTCCGCGACACCGGCGAAGTACGCGTCGAGGTCAGCGCCAACAGCAAGGAATTGTATATCTGCGAGTTCGGGCGCTCAGGCGAAAACTACATGGTCCGCGTCAAGGATACGATGAACTCGGATGACGAACTCATCCGTCATTTAATGAATTAGTCGGTTCTCTGGCTTTTGGGCTGCAAAGGCAGTTTGAGGCAAGTTTCAACTGGAATAGTGATTTCATGGCTACGAAGAAAACACAGCAGAACAGTGACCTCTCCCTGGATGTGCCGGGCAGCGAAGCGGATCTCGACCAGGCGATCGACGATCTGCGCGGCGTGCTGAAGCAGGATGCCGATGGCGACCTGTCGCAGTTTGGCGGCGACCTGGAGAACGATGCCTTCGGAGCAGGAACGGATCTGGCCGCCTTTGGCGGCGAGATTTCGGATTCCCCTTTCGGCGGCGACGATTTCGGCGGCGATTTCGGCGCTGGCAATGCCAGCCCGGCGGCAGGCATGGATTTCGGCGGCAGCTCTTCGTTCGAGGCGTCGCCGGCGCCGCTCGGCAGCGCGCTGACTTCGAACTTCGAAATGATCATGGACATTCCGATCGATGTCCAGATCATGCTCGGCACCAGCCGGATGCAGGTCTCCGGCCTGATGAATCTCAACGAAGGAGCGACGATCGCTCTCGACAAGAAAATCGGCGAACCTGTCGAGATCATGGTGAACGGCCGCAGGATTGCACGCGGCGAGATCACGGTGCTTGATTACGACGACACCCGATTCGGCGTGAAACTGATAGAAGTTTTGAGTACAAAAAAAGCCTGATCCCTGTGGGGACGGAGAGGTTAGACCATGATGGACTTTGACGATTTCGGCGGCGCGCTAGCCGGGAAACCGTTGACCCAGGCTGAAAAGGCGGCGGCGGTCCTTCTCGCCATGGGAAAGGGCGTCGCCGGCCGGCTGTTGAAATATTTCACCCAGGCCGAGCTGCAGACCATTATCGCATCTGCCCAGTCGCTACGCGCCATTCCGCCGGACGAGCTTTTGATGCTCGTCGGCGAATTCGAAGACCTCTTTACCGAGGGCGCCGGACTGATGGACAATGCCAAGGCGATCGAGGCCATTCTGGAAGAAGGCCTGACGCCCGACGAGGTCGACAGCCTGCTCGGCCGCCGCACGGCATTCCAGGCCTACGAAACCTCCATCTGGGATCGCCTCAGCGAGGCCGAGCCGGCTTTCGTCGCCCAGTTCCTGCTGCGCGAACATCCGCAGACCGTCGCCTATATCCTTTCGATGATGCCCTCCTCCTTCGGCGCCAAGGTGCTGCTGCAGCTTCCCGACAACCGTCGCGCCGACATCATGAACCGCACGGTCAACATGAAGACCGTCAGCCCGAAGGCTGCGCAGATCATCGAAAACCAGGTGATGACGCTGCTTGCCGAGGTCGAGGCGGAACGCAACGCCGCCGGCTCGACGAAGGTCGCCGATCTCATGAACGAGCTCGACAAGCCGCAGGTCGACACGCTGCTCACCTCGCTCGAATCGATCAGCCGCGAATCCGTCAACAAGGTCCGCCCGAAGATCTTCCTGTTCGAGGACCTGATGTACATGCCGCAGCGCAGCCGCGTCCTGCTGCTCAACGACATCTCGACGGATGTGCTCACCGTCTCGCTGCGCGGTTCGCCGCCCGAGATCCGCGAATCGGTTCTCTCGGCCATCAGTCCGCGCCAGCGCCGCATGATCGAATCGGATCTGCAGAGCGGCATGGGCGGCGTCAATCCGCGCGAGATCGCCATTGCCCGGCGCGCCGTGGCACAGGAAGCGATTCGCCTGGCCAACGCAGGTCAGATCGAGCTCAAGGAGAAGGAAGGCGACGCTTCGGCAGCGGCCTGATCTTCCGAGACTGTTGACAAATCCGGCCGCCCGAAAGGCGGCTGTTGATCACCGTGCAACAGGCGACTACCCTTCGTCGATAGGCCGCGCTCTATAGCGTGTCGCAGAAAACCCGGTTTTCGCGACGCGCTACAGCTCTTTGTTTTGGTGCATGTCGTCATCCCAAAACCGCTGCCCTTGGGTGGCATGCATTCGCTGCGGCCTGTTACTTTGACGGAGGGCCGCGACTTGGCAGACGATGACAAGGACAGCAAAACAGAAGCCCCGACCGCGAAAAAGCAAAGCGATGCCGCGGAAAAGGGCAATGTGCCGTTTTCGCGCGAGCTGTCGATCTTCGCGACCATCCTTGCCACCTTCATCTATCTGGTGTTCTTCCTTCCCGAAAGCGTTGGGCGCATGAGCGAAATGCTGCGCGATATCTTCGAGCAGCCCGATCAATGGAAGATCGAAACGGGGCCGGATGTCCTGGCGCTCTTCGTGCGGCTCGGCTGGGCAATCGCTGCGCTGCTGGCGCCTGCCTTCATCCTGCTCATGGTGTTCGGCGTCGCCTCGTCGATCTTCCAGAACCTGCCGACGCCTGTGCTGGAACGCATCAGGCCGCAGGCTTCGCGCATCTCGCCGATCAAGGGCTGGTCACGGCTCTTCAGCCTGCCCGGCCTCGTCGAGTTCGGAAAGTCGCTGTTCAAGGTCGTCGTCGTCGGAGTGATTCTGTTCTTCGTGCTGAGGAGCGAATATTTCGGCTCGATCGACGCGATGTTCTCCGATCCGCAGACGATCCTCGTCAGGATGATGACGGCGATGCGCAAGATCATCATCGTCATGCTGATCGCCACCGCGATCGTAGCGATCGCCGATTTTTTCTGGACGCGCCATCATTGGTTCACCGAACTCAAGATGACGCGCCACGAAGTGAAGGAAGAAAACAAGCAGGCGCAGGGGGATCCCTTTGTCAAAAGCCGGCAGCGCTCGCTGATGCGCGACCGCGCGCGCCGGCGCATGATCGCCAACGTGCACCGCGCAACGCTCGTCATCGCCAACCCGACGCACTACGCCGTGGCACTGCGTTACGCGCGTGAGGAGAACGACGCCCCGGTGGTGCTGGCGAAGGGCCAGGACCTCATTGCGCTGAAGATCAGGGAGATTGCCGAGCAGAACGGCATCCCGGTGTTCGAAGATCCGCCGCTTGCGCGCTCCATGTTTGCGCAAGTCTCGGTCGATAGTGTCATACCGTCAGTCTTCTATAAGGCCGTTGCGGAGCTCATACACAGGGTCTACGCCGCAGACGCCAAGAACAAACGGGTAAGATAAGCCGAATGAAAAAATGCCCTCACTCTGCCCAGCGTGAAAAGATCCTCGCAGACGCGATCAGCCCGGTCGCCACCGAACTGCGCCTTCTGGATGCCTCTGACCTTATTTCACTGCTGCGCTTCGAGTATTACGGCAATCTGGCCGATCTCGTCGCTTCGGCCGCGGAGCTTTTCTTTCATCCGGGCACAGTCAATTTCGGCCTGGGCGGAAACTATACGCTGGAATGGGGCGGCAAGCCGGAAGTCGTTCTCGACCTGGAAATCAAGCCGCGCGGCGTCACCGTCTATGCCCAGCTCACCCTTGCCGAGGATCATGCCGGCATTGAAATCAACCACATCGCCTTCCAGGATCCCTCTCCCGACCCCGACGAGAATACCGTCTTCCTGGAAAGGAGCCTTCGGCAAGCCCGCTACAGCGTGAAACCACCGCGCGCATTCGCCAGCTGACCGCCCTCAATCAATCAAGCTTTGCGCTGTCTTTCATGAAAGGCGGCAGGCGCTGCTCAGCTGATGTAGCCGAGCCGGATCGCCTTGGCGATCGCCTGAATGCGGTTGACGGAATCGAGCTTGATCGTCGCCGAGCCGAGATAGGCGTTGACCGTGTGCACGGACAGGCCGAGCTTCTCGGCGATCTCTTCGCTGATGCGACCATCACCGGCAAGCTGAAGACAGGCGATCTCGCGCTCGCTCAGCGCCTCGGCGGCGCCCGTGCGGCGTTCGTCGAGCGAGAGCAGGTCCATCATGATATGGCAGCAGCGGCCGTGCAGCTCGACGATCATGTCGCTCGAAAGATCGATATCATCGCCGGTAAACAGGATGAAGCCATTGCCGACGGCGCCGAGCCGCACCGGAAAGGCAAGACCTGAAAAAGGCAGGATGCCGTCCTTCAAGCGCGTCATGAACGGCGCGAAGTCGGCCGGGCCAGGGGCCGCCCGGTCGTGAGCACCGGCCCATGAAAGCGGCAGCAGCGACTTTTCGATATGATCGAGAAGGATATCGCCATAGGCATCCGTGAAGGCCTTGCCGAAACCGGCATTGGAAGATCCCCAGTTCTCGAGCTCGCAGACGAGGCGCTGCTTTGCCGGCAGGCCGGAGCCGCTGACGCGATAGATGGCGAAGCCTTGAGCATCGGCGAGTTTCTGCATCGCGATCAGCCGCGGAAAAAGATCGGACCGGCTGGAAATCCTGTTCACCCGCACCATGCGCAGCGGATCGGCGCCATTCATCAGCCTGCTTGATGGATGCCCCATGGATTCCCCCTATACGAGATTGTTGCGGACCGCGAAGGCAATGGCCTCCGACCGGGTCTTGGTCGCCGTCTTGCGCATCACGCTGGTGATGTAGTTGTTGATCGTGTTGCGGGAGATTCCGAGGATCATCGCGATCTCGTCGCTGGTCTTGCCCTCGGCGATCCAGAACAGGCATTCCAGCTCGCGGTCGGTCAGTTCGAAATCGCGGTCGACTCTGGCGCCGCCGCAGCGCAGGAAGCTCGCGACATAGCCGGCAAGCAGGCCGACATCCCGCAGCCGCTCCGGCGACAGGATGAACCCTTCGCCGAACAGGAACATCAAGGCCAGCCGCGAGCGGCCGACATTGAAGGTCAATGAACAATATTGGCGGCTGGCGCCCTCCGGCACGTCGGCGCTCTCGGGCAGCAGCGCAAAATTCGGCTGGAAGACCTGCATGCATTTTTCCAGCTCGGTGGAGCGGGCATAGCCGCTGACGAGATTGTTGGCGATGTCCTTGACCAGGTCGAAGGGCCAATCCGAGGCGACGACGAAATCGAGGCCGCTTTCCTGAATGAGATCACAACGCGCCAGGAGATAGTGCGAGGCGCCGACATATTCCGTCAGGGCGCGCAAACCGGACTGCAACCTGCCAGTGCTGGCGACACTGTGCAGCCGCTGGATCAGCTCATCGCGCGGCAACAGAGCCGGCGCCACTGCGCTTGCGAAATTTATCATCTGCCTCTCGCCTTTGCTCGCCTGAAATATATTCATATCCATTGGCAACGTCCTGCGGCTGAGAAACGATCACACTCGGTGCAACGGCAATTTTTCTGTAAAGGATTCAATTCAAGTCCCGCGGGAATCCCATTTCGAATCACCCAAGGGTAAGCCAGCCGATGTAAAGTACCATCTCCGACTTCTGGGGATTTACTTTCGCCGCCGTCCATGCCCTGATTCGAATGCCGATCATGCCTCTCTAGACACGGTCAAGGCTACGGTGATTCTGGCTGTACCGCAACTTGATTCGCGTTTTACGCGAGTGCGCTCGCGGCTTTATCCACCTCGCTGAACGCGCCTTACCGGCCTTTGCGGGAACCGGCAAGCCCCCTGACTGGAAAGCCCGGCACGAACGTGAAAAAGGCCGGTTTCCCGGCCCTTTCTTATGCTGCCTCGTCGATCGCCCATTTTCGGAGGATTTTCGCGGCGCGTTCCTCGTTGATCTCGACCATGCGGGAGAGCTTGCGTTCCGGGCCTTCTTTGACGCGGCGGTTGAAGTTGCCGTCGTCGTCGCCGAGGCTGAGCAGATCCTCGGTGCTGTCGAAGCCGAAGTCGGATCCGAAGCCGTCCATGAGAGCGCCTCCGGGCGCACCTGCCGCCGGCGCGAAGTCCGGGAGCTCGAGGCCGGCCGCTTCCGGCGTGGCGTCGCCGAGAACCGCGCCTGCACCGTTGCCGTTGACGCTGCGGACCAGGGGACGCAGGCCCATCCAGACCACCACGAAGGCGACCGCGACGAAGGCGAGCGAGTTGATGATGCCGGCAAGATTGCGGCTCAGCATGTCCATGACCCGGACACCGCCGGTGGCGTCTTCGAGCAGCTGATTTTCGAGGAAGTCCATGGCCGTGACGGTGACGACGTCGCCGCGCTTGGCGTCGATGCCGGCGGCCGAAGCGACGATCTTCTGCATTTCGGCGAGATAGGCGTCGACCTTGGCCTGATCGGCAGGCTCGCCGACCATCTTGGCGATGCGGCCCTTGTTGACCACCACGGCGATCGACAGCTTTTCGACCTTATAGCTGTTGCGGGTCGTCGCCGTCGTCTTGCTGTTGATTTCGTAGTTGGTCTGCTCTTCGCGCTTGTCGGACTTGTCCTGCGATTCCGGGCCACTGGCGCCGCCGGCGTCGGGGGCTGCCTGCGGAATGTTCTGTTCGACCGTCGTCGCGTTGTCGGACTGCTTCTGCTGCGACTGCTGGGCTTCCTTCGTCGAGCGCACCGAGCGTTCGACCTTGGATTCGGGGTCGTAGGTCGTTTCCTGGATCTGCTGGGCGTCGGTATTCAAGTCGGCGGTGACGCTGGAGCGGAAGTTGTCCATGCCGAGGAACGGCGCCAGCGCCTTGTCAATGTTGGATTCGACTTCCTGCTGAACGTTCTGGACGATGTTGAGCGAGCGGTTCAGCGAGCTGTTACTCGCCTCGTCGCCGGACGCAAGCAGCTGGCCGGCGGAATCGAGGATCGTCACGTCATCGACGTCGAGCCCCGGCACGGCCGAGGCGACGAGATGGCGGATCGAAGTCGCCGCGCCGCGCCCGGTGGCCGCACTGGCGCGAATCATCACGGAAGCCGTCGGTTTCTGCTCCGCCTTGCGGAAGTTCCCGACCTCCGGCATGACGATATGGACGCGCGCGGCTGTTATGCCCGAGATCGACTGGATGGTGCGTGCGATTTCGCCTTCCAGCGCGCGAACCCGCGTCACTTCCTGCATGAAGGAGGTCAGGCCGAGCGAGCCGACATTGTCGAAGAGTTCATAACCGGCATTGGCGCTGTTCGGCAGGCCGCGCTCGGCAAGCAACAGGCGGGCCTTACCCGTCATGCCTGCCGGGACGCTGATGCTGGCGCCGTCCGTGCCGACCTGGAAATCGACGTTGGCTTCGGCAAGCGCCATGCTGATCTGGTTGAGATCGGGAGCGTCGAGACCGACGTAGAGCGTTTCCTGTGCCGGTTTGTTGACGAAAAGGGCAGCCGCAAGGACGATTGCGATGGAAACGGCGCCGACGCCACCCAGAATCATCAGGCGCGTCCGGCCCAGGGCACCAAAGTTCTTAAAGATCTGAACTAATTGATTTAACAGATTCATTCTGTTCTCGCACAATCCGTCAAAGACAAAGCAGGCTTATTGCCTCATCTGACGAATAATCGGCGAAACTTGTGCGAGCGTTTCGTGAAGAGCGCGCGAGAGCGAAAGACTCAAGCCCGTCATGCAGCGATTTTGCGAGAACGACCTCGGTTAAACGAAGGCCCAAGGCGGGAGAAGCGACGCTGAAGGAGTGCGCGCGCTAGAAGAAATCGAAGTCGCCGGCCGCCTTGCTCAGCGGCTGGGAATGGCCGTGGCGGGTGGCGCCGCCCAGCGCCTTTTGCATCTCGGCCAGCTTGACGAGGCTCAGCGCAGTTGCGACGTCGACGGTCCAGCCGAGCGGGATTTCGCCAGTGATGGTGTCGATGAATTCGGCAAGGCCGCGCGATTTCTGCACCGCCAGATCGATGCCCTGCATGACCTTCATGGCGTCAGGCGAATTCAGAACTTCGGCGCCACCGAGGTCGAGGAGCTGCGGTTCGATGCGCTCGATCAGGTAAGCGACATCGTGCAGTTCGGACACGATGCGCATCAGGATGTCGCTCAGCGCTTCCACAGGCGCGGGCGGCTCCATTACCGGGGTAAATGTCATATCAAAATCCTCGCCATCAAAAAAATTCGATACTGGTTTCGGCGGGCTTCTGCGGAGCGGCGGGGCGCTGCTCGAGAGCGACGGTTCTCTGGGTTTCGGCGCCGGTCAATGGATATTGCCGGGCACGACCGGAGACCGGCCAAAATTCGAGCTTGCGCCCATGCTCTCCACCTGTGGAGGAGCCGACCACCGGAATGCCTTCATCCCTGAGGAACTGCATGGCGAAGGCCGCGTTCTGCTCACCGACGTTGGAGAAGGTCGAGATCGTCTTGGCGCCGCCGAAGATCTTTGCCTCCAGCCGGTCGCGCCGGGCGCCCTGCTTCAGGAGACCGTTGATCAGCAATTCCATCAGATGCACGCCGTAGCGCGTGGCATCCCCGCCTGAGGTCGGCGACGTCGCCGAACCGGGCAGCAGAAAGTGGTTCATGCCGCCGATGCCGGCGACAGGATCTCTGAGGCACGCAGCCACGCACGAGCCGAGAATGGTCGAGAGGACCGCATTCGGATCGCTCAGAACCTTATACTCGCCTTGAATGATGTGCACGCGGCGGGCTGCCCCCTCAGTGATCATTTCAGGGCTCCAAACACGGCTTCGATGGCCGCTTTCATCTTCTCGATCGTGAACGGCTTGGCGAGCACGTTGTTGGCGCCGAGCTGGGCGGCCTTCTGCACCAGCGCGCGATCGCCCTGGGCGGTGAGGATGATGAAGGCTGCCTTCTTGGTGTTCGGGTTGGTGCGCACGGCCTGAAGGAAACCGATGCCATCCATCTTCGGCATGTTGAAGTCCGAGATCACCAGATGGTGCGGCTGCTCGGTCATGATCTTCATGCCCTGTTCGCCGTCGCCGGCCGACGTGATCTGCTTGAAACCGAGCTGTGTCAGCGCGTCGCTGAGCAGCAACCGGCTTGTTACCTGATCATCGACGATCAGAACTTTGATTTTCTCCGCGATCGACATTTTATTCGGTCCCTTCCTTTCGGGCGGCTGTCATTTTCAATATTTCCTCACCGATGGCAGACAGTGGCAGCTGCTGCTCAACGGCGCCAAGTTCATGAGCAACCCTTGGCATTCCGTAAACGACACAGGTTTTTTCGTTCTGGCCGAGGGTTCTGGCGCCGGCGTGACGCATTTTCAACAATCCGGCGGCGCCGTCGCGGCCCATTCCGGTCAGAATCACGCCAACGGCGTTGCGGCCGGCCAGTTCCGCAACCGAATCAAAGAGCACGTCCACCGAGGGGCGGTGACCGTTGACCGGGGCGCGGTCGACGAGGCGGCAGCACGGCGCCGAAGCGCCGGTGACCTGGAGATGACGTTCGCCTCCGGGGGCCAGATAGATCTTGCCGATTTCCAGACGGGCGCCGTCGGTCGCCTCCTGCACCACCGGCGCGCAGAGGCGGTTCAGCCGTTCGGCGAAGCTCTTGGTGAAGGTCGGCGGCATGTGCTGGGTGATGACCGTCGGCGGGCAATTGGCCGGGAATTTCTGGAGCACGGCAATCAGCGCCTCGACGCCGCCGGTCGACGAGCCGATCGCGACGATCTTGCGGCCGACGCGGAAATCGGCAACGGAGGGCGGCGGCGCGGCGGCAGCCGCCGGCTGGGAGAACTGGCGCTGCGTGCGGGCGGCGGCCTTGACCTTCTCGGCGAGGTCGCCGAAGGGCCTGGGTTCGCCGGGACCCGGCTTGCCGACGCAATCGAAAGCTCCGATCTCAAGTGCTGCAAGCGTCGCCTCGGCGCCGCGATGGGTCATCGTGGACACCATGATGACGGGCATCGGCCGCAGCGTCATGATCTTTTCAAGGAAATCGAGGCCGTTCATGTTCGGCATCTCGATGTCGAGCGTCACGACGTCGGGGTTCAGCCGCTTGATCGCCTCGCGCGCTTCCAGCGCGTCGCCGGCCTGGCCGATGACGTTGACTTCGGGATCCGAACTCAGGACGGCGGTGATCAGACCGCGCATCGTCGGCGAGTCGTCAACAACGAGAACCCTTGCCGGCGCGCTCATGCCTTCCTCCCGAGACCCTTGGTCGTGTAGCGATAGGTCGTGATGCCGATATTGTCGAAGACGTGTTTCGCCTCGCCGGACACGCGCTCGGAATGGCCGATATAGAGATGGCCGCCTTCCGGCAGCAGGCCGGCGAAACGCTGCCAGATCTTCATCTGCGTCGGCTCGTCGAAATAGATGACGACGTTGCGGCAGAAGATGACGTCGAACTTGCCCTTGAACGGCCACTGCGCCATCAGGTTCAGCTCGTTATAGGTGATCAGCCGCTTGACGCGGTCGTCGACCTGGAATTTCCGGCGGCCCTGCACCTCGACTTCGTTGAACCATTGCTTGCGCATGGCGGGCGACACGGTTTCGAGCGCGGTTTCGTCATAGGCGCCGGCGCGGGCGATCGCCAGAATCTTCGGGTCGATGTCGGTCGCCAGGATCTTGAAGTCGTAATCGGCGACATTCGGCATCAGCGACAGCACGGTGAGCGCGATCGAATAGGGTTCCTGCCCGTCGGAGGAAGCGGCCGACCAGATGCGCACCCTGCCGCCGGCTCTCGCGCGCTGCAGAAGCTCCGGCAGCACATGATCGCGCAGATGCTCGAAATGATGGTTTTCGCGGAAGAAGCGGGTGAAGTTGGTCGTCAGATGCGACAGCATTTCGCGGCGCTCCGCCGCACCCGCCGGCGAAGCGACGAGTTCGCAATATTCCCGGAAGCCGGACAGGCCGAGATTGCGGATATGCTTCGACAGACGCGAATAGACCAGCGAGGCCTTCGTCTCGTTGAGGAAGATGCCGGCATCCGAGTAGATCATGGCGGCGATTTCCGTGAGGTCGCGGCGCGTCAGCGGATATTCTCCGCTCGCCAGCACCTCGTCGGCTCCCTGCCTCTGATCCTTTGCACCCATTGCACTCATGCGGCTTCGCTTTCGGTCTCGGAAAAGAGGGCTTCAAGTTCGATCAGGCAGATCATGCGCTTGTCGATGGCGAGAACGCCTCGGGCAAATTGGCGCTCGAGGTCGGAGGAGATTTCGGGTGTCGGCTGAACGATCTCGTCGGTCACCGTCAGAATGTCGGAGACGGCATCGACCAGGAGGCCGACGACCTTGCGGTGGACCTGGGCGACGATGATGACATGACGGGCGGTCGGATCGGCCGGCTTCATGCCGAGGCGGACGGCAAGATCGATGATCGGCAGCACCGCGCCGCGCAAGTTGATGACACCAAGCATATAGGCAGGCGAGTGCGGCATCGCGGTCGCCGGGGTCCAGCCCCGGATTTCGCGAACCGACATGATGTTCACGCAAAATTCCTGATCGCCGATACGGAACGCGATCAGCTCGCGGTCCCCTTCGCTCAGACTTTTTACGGTGTACGACATTGCCTTACCCTACCGCTGCTAACGACATTTCCGCTTTCAGCGACTGGCCGCGCGAAGCGCCGACAACCGCGTCGACATCGAGGATCAGAGCCACGCGGCCGTCGCCGAGGATGGTGGCGGCGGCAATGCCCGGCACGTGGGTGTAGTTGGCTTCCAGGCTCTTGATGACCACCTGACGCTGCCCCTGGATGGCATCGACCATCAGGGCGCGCTGGCCGCCGCCTTCGGATTCCACCAGAAGCGCCACGCCTTCCACAGGATTGGCCTGGGTCGCGCGGAAGTTCAGGATGCGGCCGACATCGACCAGCGGGCAGAAGGAGTTGCGGATCGAGATCAGCCGGTGGTTGGCGCCGAAGGAGTGGATCGCGGCAGCTTCCGGCTGCAGGGTTTCGACGATCGCAGTCAGCGGCACGACCAGCGTCTGGCCGGCAACGGTGACCACCATGCCGTCGAGGACGGCGAGCGTCAGCGGCAGGCTCATGGTGAAGACCGAGCCGTGGCCGGGCTTGGACGTGATGTTGATGCGGCCGCCGAGTGCCTGGATCGAACGCTTGACGACGTCCATGCCGACGCCGCGGCCGGAGATGTCGGAGATCTTGTCGGCGGTCGAGAAGCCCGGCAGGAAGATCAGGTTGTCGATTTCCTCGTCCGACAGGTTGGCGTCGGCCGGGATCAGGTCGTTGTCGATCGCCTTCTGGCGAACCTTCTCGCGGTTGATGCCGGCGCCGTCGTCGGCAAGCTCGATCAGGATGCGACCCGAACGATGCTTGGCGGTGAGGCGGACGGTGCCTTCGGTGTTCTTGCCGGCGGCCGCGCGCTTTTCCGGCGTCTCGATGCCGTGGTCGACGGCGTTGCGGATCATGTGGGTCAGCGGCTCGGCCAGCTTGTCGATGACCGTCTTGTCGACTTCGGTGTTTTCACCTTCGGTGATCAGGCGGATCGACTTGCCGGTCATGTCGGCGATTTCGCGGACGATACGCGACATGCGCTGGAAGACCGGCTTCACCGGCTGGGCGCGGATCGCCATCACCGAGTCCTGGATCTCGCGGGTGAGCTGCTGCAGCTCTTCGAGGCCCATGTTGATCGAGGAGGTGCCGGTCGTGTCGTTCTCGATGACGCTCTGCGACAGCATCGCCTGGTTGATGACCAGTTCGCCGACGAGGTTGATGAGGCGGTCGACACGGTCGAGATCGACGCGGATCGTCTGGCCGGCGCCGGCGGCATTGTTCTGGGCGGCGGCATTTGCCGCGGCGGCCGCGGCAGCGGCCGATTCCTTCTTCTCGACGCGGGCGGCGGCTGCCGCCATCTGCGTGACGTTGGATGCGGTCTCGGCAGCGGCAACGGCGGCCGTCGCATCTTCGGACCGCGCGGCGGAAACCTGTTCCGTGGCGTCCGTCTCGTCGAGGATCGACAGGTCGAAGGGAACCGGCACCATCGGCAGTTCCTCATGGCCGGCCGCGCCGGCGCTTGCTGCCTCGACCGGCTTCACCGTCAGGTCGCAATCCCATTCGGCGAATTCGAAGACGGTACGGATGGCGTCTTCGCCCTTGTCCGTCTTGATCGTGACGTTCCAGAAGAAATAGGCGCCTTCCGGATCGAGCTCCTCGAGACCCGGCAGCTCATCCATATTGCAATAGATGGTCATCTCGCCGAGACGCGAGAGATCGCGCAGCAGAAGAGTGGCGTCATTGCCCTTGGAATAGAGCTCGTAACGCGGCTTGAAGGTGACTTCATAGGCCGGCAGGTCGGAGCCCGCTTCGTCGCCGCCGAAATCGTCGAAGGAAAAGGGGATCGGCTGGAAGCCGCTGTCATCGGTCGGTTTGGGGGTCGGCGCCGGAGCAGCCGGGGCCGCTTTTGCCGCGGCCTTCGGCGCGGGCGCCTCAGCGGCGGCCGAGGGAGACGGCAATTCACCGTTGGCCAGCGCTTCCAACTCCTTGACGAGGCCGCGGCTGCGGCTCTCATCGACGCTGCCGCCGTCGCGCGCGGCATTGGTCAGATCGGCGAGCACGTCGGCCGACTTCAGCATCACCTTCAGGACGTCCTGGGTCGGCTCGAGCTTGTTGGAACGAACGCAATCGAGAGTGGTCTCGAACACATGGGCGAAGGCAACCAGATCATCAAGGCCGAAGGCGCCGGCGCCCCCCTTGATCGAATGCACGGCACGGAACACCGCATTGACGGTTTCCGGATCGCGATCGCCATCGTTCATTTTCAGAAGACCGGATTCCAGCTCGGCGAGCTGTTCCTCGCACTCCTGGAAAAAGATCTCTTTGATTTCGTTCATATCCATAGGAGCAAATCCTGGGTTTAAGCGGTTACACGCTCAATTGCATCGATCAGCTTGGCCGGGTCGAAAGGCTTGACGATCCAGCCCGTGGCGCCGGCCTGGCGGGCGCGGTTCTTCTTTTCCGCGTCGCTCTCGGTCGTCAGGACCAGGATCGGGATCGCCCGATATTTCTCGTTGCGGCGGACACCTTCGATGAAGCCGAAACCGTCGAGGCGCGGCATGTTGATGTCGGTCACGATGACGTCAGGATTGGACTCTTCGAGAACCTCGAGACCCTCGACGCCGTCTTCCGCCTGGATGGTCTCGAAGCCGGCATTGTTCAGGGTCACGAGCAGCATGTTTCGGATGGTGCGGGAATCATCCACGGTCAGTACTTTTTTCTTCATTGCCGAATCTCCTTGGCAAGCAGGTGGTCAATATTGACGCCAACCAGCTGCATGGTTTTTTGAAATGCGTCGGACACCTTGGAGAAGGTGAACGGCTGCTGGTCCTGCGCCCAGGTCTTCTCGGCGGACATCAGGACCTGTGCGCAAAGAGCACCGATCCGCTCAACGCCGGACGCGTCGATCGAAAGACCGCTGCCCCTGAACGAGAGGAGTTTTTCACGCAAGGCGGAAGCCTCGTTGAGGTCGAGCACCGCTGTCAAATTCAGCGTCTTGCCACTCTTCTTTGCTACCATCAGCTTGTCCTTGTCCCCTTGTCCCCGGCCCGAAAAGATGAGCTGAGGCGATAATCCGATAGGTTAGTAAACATTCCGCCCACCTCCGACGCTTGCGAGCGACTGGGGAAGGCCAAAATCGTCATTTTCATATTCGTCCTCGACCGTTGCGGCGCGGGCGGCGGCGTCGACGACGCGCGACGGCGCCACGCGGACCGGCGCCGGCCGGCCGGCATGGGCGTTTTCGCGGGCGATGCGGAACTCGCGCACCGTGCGGCCGAGCTCGAGAATGACGGTGTGGAGATGGTCGGCGCCTTGCGTCGAACGCTCCGCAAGGCCGGCGCTATCGGCCATCTCGGCGCCCAGGCCCTTGACGTCCGCGGCCACGCCGTCGAGGCTTGCGGCATGTTCGCCGGTCCTTGTGGCGATGCCTGAGATGGCGGCATTGATGTCGGTGACCTGGCGCACGATGCTGCCGATCGAATCCTGCGTACGGCCGACCATCTGCACGCCGGCGTCGACCTGCGCCTTGGTGGTCGTCACCAGCGTCTTGATCTCGCGGGCGGCTTCGGCCGAGCGCTGGGCCAGTGCCCGGACTTCCTGGGCGACGACGGCAAAACCGCGGCCGGAATCACCGGCGCGCGCCGCCTCGATGCCGGCATTCAGCGCCAGAAGATTGGTCTGGAAGGCGATCTCGTCGATCGCGCCGATGATCTGGCCGATTTTTTCGGCCGACTGCTCGATATCGGCCATGGCGCTGATCGCGCGGCCGACGACCTCGCCGCTTTCCTCGACGGCTGCACGCGTCGAGGCGGCCGCCTGTTCGGCGGCGCGGCTGTCGGCGGCGCCGTCACGCACGCTGCCGGCAATGCCGGCAAGGGCGGTGGCGGAATGCTGCAGCCGGTCGGCCTGGCCGGACGCACTGCCGGCGAACTGCCGCGACAGGTCGGCAAGCGACGCCGTTGCCGCTTCAGCCTTGACCGTGCGTCCGGTGATGTCGGCGAATTCGGCCCGGAGACCATCCAAGGCGCCGTTCAGCGCGGCGGCGATCCCGGCATAGGCGCCGTCGGCATCGACGGGAGCGCGCCGGGTCAGATCGCGGGCGGCCAGGCCTTCAATGACATCGCCGAAGATCCTGACGATCTCGGCCTCATTATCGGCGCGCTGATCGGCAAGCGCGCGATGCTGGGCGGCGCGCAGCGCATTGAAGCGGAGCGACACGGCGATTTCCACATCGACCATGACGATGCGGATGATCGCCGTCATCAGTTCGGAGATTTCGCGGGTGCGGCGCTTGGCCGACGGCAGCAGCGGCCGGCCGGCGATCTCCTCGGCGAGGCCGGAAAGGACGTGCTCCAGCATGACGCCGTGACCGGCGACGTGCCAGCGCGGGTCGAGACCCATCTTGTTTTCGGTATCGGAGAGAACCTTGACGCGCTCGGCATAGAGGCTGTCGAAGCGGGCATCCGTCAGCACGTCCCAATGCGAGGACTGGAGATCATGCAGGCGTTCGACCTGGCGCTCGCTCTCGAAATTGCGCGAGGCGTCGGGGAATGACTGGAACCGGTGGAAGAGGTCACGCAGCCCGGCCTTCAGATAGGCTTCGAGGGCCGGCCGGTTGCGGCGCACCAGCTCGCACTGCTCGGCATCGAGACCGGCAAAACGCAGGCGGTCGCGCAAGCTGCCTGCCTGCGCTCCACGAGCCTGATCTGATGGCATGTCCTGCCTCAACGCCTGTCCCCAACCCACTTTTCCAGGCGAATGCCCGGCTAAAACTTTCGCTGCATCCGATGAACGCAAAGCGTGGAGACGGTCCCTGGCCTCCGGTACAACCGGCGGCTCAAAACCCCCTGATCAGCCATGTTTCGGAGCTGTCTGAAGAGATGGATACCGGATCGACCCGGTACGGCGGTACGGCGTCATGCCTGGTGGGAACGAGTGCATCTTCCCATTCCGACGTGTAACCCAATGTTTATGGTTAATTCCTTGCCTGAAGGTTAATAAGCCTGTCCAGGCGCCGGCTTTTGAAGCAATTCAAGGCAGTTCGCGAAAATACTGCCGGAGAGTTGCACGGCTGCTACAAGGCACACGCAAGCTCCGTGTTATATGCCGGTCGACAACCAAGACATGACGTCGACAAGGACAGAGCAATGATTGTTCTCGGATTGGGTTCCTGCTTGATCGCAATGGGCGTGCTTGCAGCCATCGCCCGGCTCGATTCCCTCGCCGCAAACCGCGACATCCGCATGCTTCGCGTGTTCTGACTTCCCTTCCCCGTTGGCAGTCCGGCGCCTTTGGTGTAATCGCACTCGCGCCTTTCATGTCAGCGGAACACTAAGTTCATGTCCCCCAGATCTGGTCTTCTCATCGTTCTCGGCTTCACGCTCTGGCGCGTCGTCACGCTCAATTTCGATGCGACGGACCTTTTCGTCGATGAGGCGCAATACTGGTTCTGGGCGCAGAATCTCGATCTCGGCTATTACTCCAAGCCGCCGATGATCGCCTGGGTGATCCGGGCGATGACCGAGCTTTCCGGCTCCAACGCCATCTACTTCATCAGGCTGCTCGGGCCATTGATCCACATGGCGGCGGCACTGGTGCTGATGAAGGTGGCGAAGCGTTTCGTCGGGCTCGAGATCGAAGGCTGGACGGGCGCCACCTATATCACGCTGCCAGGGGTGGCGCTTTCCTCGGTGTTCTTCTCGACCGACGTCATCCTGCTGTTCTTCATCGCCATCGCCCTGCTTGCCTATTTCGGCCTGACGCAGCGGCGCTCGGTCGGGCTGGCGCTCGTCATGGGCCTCGGGGTCGGCCTCGCCTTCCTGACGAAATATGCCGTGCTGTTCGTCGTTCCGGGCGGCGCACTCGCCCTGCTTCTTATTCCGGCGGCGCGCATCGCCATCCGGGATTTCATCATCGCCGTCGCGGTCGCGGCGATCGTTGCCTTGCCGAACCTCTGGTGGAACCTGCAGCACGACAATACGACGGTGCGTCATACGCAGGATATCGCCCATTGGAGCGACCTCGGCATCAATTTCCGCCGCGGGCTTGAATTCTTCGCCGCGCAGTTCGGCGTCGTCGGGCCGATCATCTTCTTCGCGATCCTCTGGGCGGTCTACCGGATGATCAAGGGCCGGAGCGACGACCGCGAGAAGATGCTGGTCTGGCTGTCGATGCCGGTGGTGGCGCTGATCACCCTGCAGGCGACGGTCGCCAAGGCCTATGCCAACTGGGCCGTGACCGCCTATGTCGCGGGGACGATCCTCGCCGTCTGGCTGCTTTATCGGCTGTGGCCGAAGGGGCTCAGGCTGTCGCTCACCATCAACGGCGTCGCAAGCCTGCTCTTTCCGCTGGCGACGATGTTTCCGCAGCAGGTGCTGCTGCCGAACGGCGACGAATTGATGAAGCGTTATCTCGGCCGCGCCGAGGTCAGCCGCGAGGCCGCAGCGCTCGCCGATCAGGCCGGCACCGACATCATCGTCACCAACAACCGCGACATGGTCGCCGATCTTTTCTATACGCTGCGCGACGCATCCTACCGGATCTATGCGCGGGCGCCGGCAGGCCTTCCGGAGAGCTATTACGAGCAGGAATTCGCCCTGCCCGCCGAGACCGCCGGCAAGGTGCTTTTCCTGACGGACGGTCCCTTCGCCTGCGCGGCCGAAACGCCCGAGGTGCTGAAGAGCTGGCAGCCGACCGCAGGCTACTACAAGGGCAAGACGCTCTATATCTACAAAGTCTCGGCCACCTGCCTGGCGCCCTGAGTCCGGTTTAGAGCCTTTCCTGGTTAGATTGAAGCATTCTGTTGGCTCAAACGGAGTCGGATGGTCGACCGGCCGGCGCGCGTCGTAGCCCAGTCCTACGGCCAAGCCGGCCGGTCGATCAGCCGGCCCGTTTCAGCCAACCCTCCCGCAGATTTGCCTGGCAAATCTGCAAGACTTGGGAAGCGCCGGACGCACTTGTCGCTCCGCCATAGCGAAGCGGTGCGGCCGGTGGGCCGGGCATCTCTAGCCAGGATCAGAGGCGATCGGCTCGGACGTACCTTGGGGTATGCCCGTCGCCAATCGCCTCTGCCCTGACGAAAACCTGCTCCGGCAGAATGCTTCAATCTAACCAGGAAAGGCTCTAGCCCGGCCGATCGGGAAGGCAGAGGCCGGTGCCCGCGCCTTCGATTTCGACGAACCTGACGCCACCCTCTTCGAAGGCGAGGCGCAGCTGCGCCTCCGTCGCGCGGTGGATGTCGTGGTGGCGTCCCTCGTAATCGCGAATGGTGCTGCGCGAGACGGCAGCCCTTTCGGCCAGGTCGGTCTGGGTCCAGTCGAGCAGGCCACGCGCCGCGCGGCAGAGAGCGGGCGTGAGAATTGTCGCCCTTGCGCCTTGACCCATGATTTTAAGTCACCCATATTGGTTGATATAGACCATATATGTCATATTCAGCGCGGGATTTCCAGATCAGGAGACAGTGATGCCACACGATACGCCCTTGATCTCGACAATCGTCGGCGGCCTTGTGCTGGCTTTCATCTTCGGCGCACTTGCCCATCGGCTGCGCATGCCGCCGCTCGTCGGTTATCTCATCGCCGGCGTGCTGGTCGGGCCGCATACGCCGGGTTACGTGGCCGACCAGAACCTTGCGCCGGAGCTCGCCGAAATCGGCGTTATCCTGCTGATGTTCGGCGTCGGACTGCATTTCTCGCTGAAAGACCTGATGTCGGTGCGCGGCATCGCGCTACCCGGCGCCATCGCACAGATCGCCTTTGCGACATTGCTCGGCTGGGGGCTCGGCGCCCTCATGGGGTGGCCGACCGGCGGCAGCCTGGTGTTCGGCCTGGCGCTTTCGGTTGCCTCCACCGTCGTGCTGCTGAAGGCGCTGCAGGAGCGGCGCCTCGTCGAGACGGAGCGCGGCCGGATCGCCGTCGGCTGGCTGATCGTCGAGGACCTTGCCATGGTTCTGGCGCTGGTGCTGATCCCGGCGGCAGCCGGCATCGGCGGCGAAGGTCATGCTCCGGTCGAGCCGCTTTCGGCCGGGCTGAAACGCCTGTTCGGCCTCGATCTCGGCATTGGCGGCATGATCGCCATGACGCTGGTGAAGGTGGCGCTGTTCGTGGCGCTGATGCTGGTCTTCGGTCGCAAGCTCATTCCCTGGGCGATGCATCGCATCGCCCATACCGGCTCGCGCGAACTCTTCCGGCTCGGCGTGCTGGCGATCGCGCTTGGCGTCGCTTTCGGCGCGGCCAAGCTCTTCGGCGTGTCGCTGGCGCTCGGCGCCTTCTTCGCCGGCATGGTGCTGGCCGAAAGCGAGCTCAGCCATCGCGCCGCGCAGGAAAGCCTGCCGCTACGCGACGCCTTCGCCGTGCTCTTCTTCGTCTCGGTCGGCATGCTGTTCGATCCGAACATCCTGATCGACAGGCCGCTGCTGATCCTTGCTACCCTCTTCATCATCGTTATCGGCAAATCGGTCGCCGCCCTGCTGATCGTGCTCGCCTTCAAGAGGCCGCTCGGCACGGCGCTGACGATTTCGGCGAGCCTCGGCCAGATCGGCGAATTCTCCTTCATCCTCGCCGCCCTCGGCGTCGACCTCGGACTGTTGCCGGAGGAAGGCCGCGACCTGATCCTGGCCGGCGCCATCATCTCGATCATCCTCAATCCGCTGCTGTTCTTCCTCTGCGACCGCATGCGCCCGTTGCTCGAACGGGCAAAACGTCAGGAGAGCGCAGCCGAGCCCGCTGACGCACCCGCTGAAGAAGCGGTGCCGACTGAAGATGACGAGGTGCATCCGAGCAGCCTTCACGGCCACGCCATTGTCGTCGGTTACGGGCGGGTCGGCAGAATCGTCGGGCAGAACCTGAAATCGGCGGGCACGCCCTTCCTCGTCATCGAGGATTCCGACAAGCCTATCGGCGAGCTGAAAGCCCAGGGCATCGAAGCTTTCATGGGCAATGCCGCGGCCACGGAGACGCTCGATCTCGCCAATCTGCCGGCGGCGCGCAGCATTGCCATCGCCATCCCGAACGCCTTCGAAGCCTGCCGCATCGCCGAGCAGGCGCGCAGCGCCAATCCATCCATTCTCATCGTCGCCCGCGCCCATTCCGACGCCGAAGTCGACGCGCTGAAGCAATATGGCGCCGACACCGTCATCATGGGCGAACGCGAAATCGCACTGGGCATGGTTGACCGGCTCGCTCAAGTGCATCATGAGAGTGTGGCCTATGAAGACGATCATGGGCCTGATACAATTGTCCCGACGGATGACCCTCCGCCGGAAAGAGAATGAAAGATTGGCGCGCTTTTGAGCCGATACGGAAGTGACATTGCCGGGACGGAGGAGATGGAGCTGGACCAGCGCCGTCTGACGAACCGTATCGCTGCTTCCCTGCTCTTCGCCGTCCTTGCCTATATCGGCCTGCTTTTCGGCGGCAATCTCATCATCGCGCCGGCCACCGCCGTCAACACGCTTTCCTCGTCCGGCCGCGATCCGCAGCCGCCGCAACTGAGCGCGCGCGATGCCGTGCGCGGGGTGCTTGCCGCCGAGCGCAAGCTTGCGCCGAAACAGGCCGCCTACGACGCCGGGTCGCCTGCCCTTGCCGCTGCCCCGGCTCTCGATTTCGCCGGCTGGAACAGCGCCTCCCCTCTCCCGGCATTCGAAGCTCCGCTTCATGATTCAGTTTTCAGGGCCCATCAGCCGCGCGCACCGCCGGCCGCCGCCTGACATTGCGCCGAGCGGCGCTTCCGAGCATTGACGACATGCCGCCAGCGCCCGAGCGCCGGCCCTCGATTATCTAAGGAATACAACATGCGCAATTCACCCTGGCTGGTGTTCACCTATTCGGTGATCATCGTGATCGGCCTATTGATCGCCCTGCCGAACGCCCTGCCGCAGTCCGTCCTCCAGCGCATCCCCGCATGGCTGCCGCATGAGCAGGTGTCGCTCGGCCTCGACCTTCGCGGCGGTTCCCACCTCGTCCTGGAAGTCGACGAAGCCGACCTGACCAAGGAGCGGCTGCAATCGCTGCTTCAGGACGCGCGCCGCGTGCTGCGCGAAAAGGGCATCCAGCCGAAGGCCGTCGTGCGCAGCCAGAACCAGATCGTCGTAACGCTCGCCGATGCCGCGCAGAGCGATGCGGCCGTCACCGAACTCAAGACGCTCGCCAACCCGATCAGCACCGGCCTCAGCGCCGGCCAGGCGGATCTCGCCGTCACCGCCAACGGCGCCACCATCACCGTCGGCTTCTCGCCGGCCGGCATCTCCGCCAATGTCGATAATGCCGTCCAGCAGAGCCTGGAAGTCATCCGCCAGCGCGTCGACCAGGTCGGCGTCTCCGAGCCGACCATCCAGCGCATCGGTGCCAACCGCGTGCTCGTCCAGCTTCCCGGCGCACAGGATCCGACGCGGCTGCGCCAACTTCTCGGCTCCACGGCCAAGATGTCGTTCCACATGCTGGCGCCGAACAACCAGCCCGGCCCCGGCGTGACGATGATGCAGGACGACGAAGGCCGAACCCATGCTGTTCTCGACCGCGTCGAAATCTCCGGCGACCGCCTTTCGGATGCCCGCGTCAGCTTCGACCCGAACACGCGCGAACCGATCGTCAGCTTCCGCTTCGACAGCGCCGGCTCCACCCGCTTTGCCGAGATTACCCGTCAGAACGTCGGCAATCCCTTCGCCATTGTCCTCGACGACAAGGTGCTGAGCGCCCCCGTCATCCGCGAGCCGATCACCGGCGGTTCCGGCCAGATCTCCGGCAACTTCTCGGCCGACAGCGCCACGACGCTTGCCGCCATGCTGCGCGCCGGCGCCTTGCCCGCAAAGCTGACTGTCATCGAAGAGCGCACGGTCGGCGCCGACCTCGGCGCCGACGCCATCAGGATGGGCCTCTATTCCGGCATCGTCGGCTTTGTTCTCGTCGCAGCCTTCATCTTCGTCCTCTACGGCACCTGGGGCATCCTGGCGAATGTGGCGCTGTTGATCCACACGATCCTGACCCTCTCGGCCCTGACGCTGGTCGGCGCAACGCTGACGCTGCCGGGCATTGCGGGTGTCGTTCTCGGCATCGGCCTTGCGGTCGACGCGAACGTTCTGATCAATGAGCGTATCCGTGAAGAGACCCGCAAGGGCAGGAGCGCCTTTGCCGCCATCGATACGGGTTTCAACCGTGCCTATTCGACCATTATCGACGGCAATATGACGGCCCTGATCGCCGCGAGCATCCTGTTCTTTTTCGGTTCCGGGCCGGTTCGCGGCTTTGCGGTGACCATGGCGCTCGGCCTGATCATCTCAATGTTCACCTCGGTCGCCTTCGTGCGCGTCGCCATGATCGAGATCACCCGCCGCCGCAAGTTCAAGGTGCTGAACATCCGGCCGCTGATCCCCTTCAGCCCGTACGACAAGCATATCCAGTTCATGAAGGCGCGTTTCTTCGGCGTCACCGTTTCGGCGCTGCTTTCGATCGCCTCCGTCGCACTCTTCATCTATCCCGGCCTCAACTACGGCGTCGACTTCCGCGGCGGCATCCAGATGTCCGTCAAGACCCAGGGGACGGCCGATCTGGCGAAGTTCCGCGAAGGCCTGGACAGTCTCGGCCTCGGCGAAATCACGCTGCAGTCCTTCGGCGGCAACAACAGCATTCTCGTGCGCGCGCAGCGCCAGGAGGGCGGCGAAGAGGCGCAGACGGCGGCGGTCACCAAGCTGAAGGCCGAAGTCGCCAGGATCGATCCGACCGCCACTGTCGAAGGCACCGACGTCATCGGTCCGAAGGTCAGCGGCGAGCTTGCCTCGGCCGGCATTCTGTCGGTGGTGATCGCAAGCTTGGCGATGCTGATCTATATCTGGGTGCGGTTCGAATGGCCGTTTGCCGTCGGCGCCATCGTCACGCTGGTGCTCGACGTCACCAAGGCGATCGGCTTCTTCGCGATCACCGGCCTCGACTTCAACCTGACGGCTATCGCCGCCATCCTGACGCTGGTCGGCTATTCGGTGAACGACAAGGTTGTCGTCTATGACCGCATGCGCGAAAATATGAGGCTCTACAAGTCGATGCCGCTGCGCGAGATCATCGACAAGTCGATCAACGAGACCCTGGCGCGAAGCCTTTACACCAACGCGACGGCCTTCCTCGCGCTGGTGCCGATGGCAATCTGGGGCGGCAGCGCCGTCTCGAGCTTCGCGATCCCGATGGTGTTCGGCATTCTGGTGGCCGGCGCCTCGTCGATCTTCATCGCCGCCCCGATCCTGCTCTTCCTCGGCGACTGGCGCCGCCGCCACGCCAAGGCGCCGGCAACCGATGCGGGCGTCGATATCATCCCGCCGGAAGAGGGCCGCTCGCGCAAGTCGGCGAGCTGAAACGGGTCGTTAACGCATCCTTGAACAGGGCGCCGGTTGCAGAACCGGCGCCCTGTTTTTATTGTTGCCTATTGCCAGGATAAAATTATGCAGCAATTCAAGATATTACAGCGTCCGCCGCGCCCTTGAAAAAGGCCTGACGGACGCAGCAGAGATCGGGGAAACCGCCAGATGTCACCCAACCCGACGCGACCGCTTGAGACCACCGGCGACAACGAAGAGCGCATCAAGCGTTTTCTCGCCACCGCCTCGCACGACCTGCAATCGCCGCTACGCCATATCGCCATGTATGCCGAACTGCTGCTCGACGATCTCGGCGAGACGCTCGACGGCGAACAGCTTCAGAGCCTCAGGACGATCATGGAAAAGGCGCAGGCCGCGCAGCGGCTCACCAAGGCATTGATGAGCCTTGCCGGTGGAGCGCCTCAGGTCACGCCCGAAGAGGTCAACCTGCAGGCGCTGGCCGAACATGTCTGGCCCGAACTGGTCGATGAAACAGGGGCGCACGACGCGACGCTTGCCTGCCGGGGGCTGCCCTCCATCCGCACCGACCCTGCCCTGTTCGGTCTGGTGCTGAGGCAGCTCATTTCCAACGCCCTCACCTATCGCGGTTCATCGCCGCCGCATGTGGCGATCACGGCGGAACAGCAGGGAGAAAACTGGTTGATCCGGATTTCCGACAACGGAACCGGCATCGATCCCGCCTATCGGGAGCGGATCTTCGAGCCGTTCTGGAAACTGCCGAAGGCGGGGACAGCCCCCGGCGCCGGCCTCGGCCTGACGACGGCGCAGGAGCTTCTGAAGGCGCTTGGCGGGGATATCAGCCTCGAACGTTCGGACGAAAGCGGCAGCCGCTTCACCATCCGCCTCCCGATTGCCTGAGGCTAAAGCCCTTTGTTTTTATGCATGTCGTTGTCCCGGAACCGCTGCACGCTTCTGGGCGACATGCATTAAATGCTGTAATCGTCCTTCCAGAAATCCGGGACGTCGTAGGTCACATATTCGCGGATAATGTGCTGCAGCGTCTGGGCGTCGATTTCATCCTTGCCGATGCGGAAGTCGACGCCGTAATCGGGAAACTCCTGGAAATAGCCGCCAGATATATCGGTCGAGACGACGCCGATCGGGCCGGTATAGCCGATGCCGCGCAGCTCGGGCACCGTTTCGCGGAAATCGGCATTTGGCAGAAGGCGGTTGTCGAGCAGGATGAGATCGAAGCGCGCCGCGCGGATCTTTTCCAGCGCGTCGCCGATCGACGGCGAATATTCGACTTCGACCAGCGGCTCGGAGAGATCGGCGATCTTCTTCTTGAGCGCGCGGAATTCGATGAACTCGTCGTCGACAAAGAGAACCTTTACCGCATTCTTTCGGACCGTTTCGCTGGTCATCTCATTTTCCCCAGTCCCGAAGTCCATTTTCACGACACCAAACCGTTTCTCAGGGCGATCGCCACCATGTGGACGCGATTCACCGCGTCGAGTTTGCGCGCGGCCGCGGTGATATGCGAATTGACCGTGTGCTCAGACAGACCAAGAATGATGGCAATTTCCGCCGAGGTTTTGCCTTCGCTCGTCCATTTGACGATTTCCGATTCGCGCTGGGTCAGCCGTCCGGACATTTCGTGCGTCAGGATTTCCTCGTAGAGCTTATCGAAAATCCGCATGGCGTCGAGAAGCAGGTCGGCGATCTCGCCCTGATCCGGCTCTTCACGCTCGCCGCTCAGCACCAGGCAATATCGCCGCCCTTCCGGCGTGAACAGCGGAATGAAAAGGAAGACGCCGTTGCGGAACTCGTTGAACAGGCGATCGGAGGGATAGGTAACCGGCTCGGCACTTCTGCCATGGACCGGCGTTGCCAGAAACTGGGCGCTCTTTGCCCGGACAGTCCCGAGCGCCTCTCTCAACGTCGCGATGAAAAGGCCGACGCGGCGCTCGTGGACATTGGTGATGACGACATCGCGTTCACCGAAAGGAGCCGAAGCTTCGGAAATGCGGGCAAGCGCGAAATTGTCGAAGTGATAATGCTGTGCCGCCGCTTTCAGCAGACGGAAAAAATCGGTGCGGTTGATCGCCCGGCTCAGCTCCGGCCCGGCATGAAAAGGAGTTGCCGCGGCATTGCTCATTCCCAATCTTCCTCTCCTCCCCCGATCCCCAAATCTTGGGATATACGTCCTAAACGCGAAGAGCTACAAAAATTGCGAGACGGTTGATGAGAGATATCGAAACGGGGACTTTCGGTACGCAAGGCGGAAATCATCAGTTATCTCAACTACAGGTGATGCACGGGCAGGTTATACTGAGGGGCAGTAGTTCTTACCTGGGTATCGTAAATCTTCACGCGTTCAACATCCATGAATGCGAGAAGGCAGTGCCAGACGTAAGCGCGAGAGAGCCGATAGGCCCATTTAGCTAAGGGGTTGGCTGAAGTTCGTGGCGGCGAACGCGGGTCCATTCGGTTCTCTCAGCGCTTATTTTTAATTCCGTCCGCTTCGTTTCGGTTGCATCTTGGGATGCACACTCGGCCTTGTCAATTGCGGTTTGTCATATCGCCCGGACGAACGCCAGGAAACGCACCATCGGTTTTTGCCGTTTCCTACACTTCAAGATTGAGAACGATCGCGGCGAGGTCAAGCGGCTTCTCGAGGTAAAAATCGGCGCCGGCCTCGAGCGCGCGGGCGCGATCCTCATCGGCATCCGATCCGCTGCAGATCGCAAGCCGCATCGCGCTGAACCGATCGTCGCCGCGCAGCCTGCTCACCAGACCGATGCCGCTGTCGAGCGGCATGTAGAGATCGGCGATCAGCAGCTCCGGCGGAGCCCAGCCTTCGGCCACGCGCTGCTTCAGCGCCTCGAGCGCTGTCTCGGCCGTCGAAAAACAGAACAGATCGACGTCTATCTGCTGCTTCTTGCGGATATAGTCGAGATAGAAGAGATCATCCCTGCTGTCGTCGACGTACACGATGGTAGGCATCCAGCACCATGATTTGGATATTGTTCGATGAACCTCGCCGTCCTTCGCCCTCACGATATCGCGATTTCACGAAAATTCGATCTATCTTATCGAAAAATCATTTCGCAAAAAGCGCGGTGGCGGCTTCGCCTGCCTATTGAGTATTCCTCGATTTCGGAAAAAATGGCCGCGCGAACCGAAGGAGGATACACGGGTGCAGGATAAGGGCAACGTGGACCTGCAGGATCAGCGAAGGCGGCGCTACCGCGCCTTCGCGATTGCTGTCGGCTGCCTGATGTTGCTTCTCGGCGCCAGCGCGCTGGCCGGCTGGCTGTTGCAGATGAAGATTGTCATCTCGCTGATCCCCGGCTTCCCGTCGATGGCTTTCAATACCGCCCTTTGTTTCGTGCTTTCCGGCGTCGGGCTTGCCGTCTCGACGCTGGCCGGCCGCCGCTTTCGCATGGCGGCAACGGTCATGGCGGGGTTTGCAGCGGCGATCGCGGCGGCTCGGCTCGTGGAAATCGCCACGCTCGGGCGGCGCTTCCACAATGTCGACATGCTGATCTCGCAGCTCTTGGTACCGCCCGACTTCATCGCCGAGATCGGCGGCGGCATGGGCCCCAACACGGCATTGATCTTCCTGATCGCCAATTTTTCGCTGCTGCTGTCCCTCTACCTCGAGACGTCGAAAAGCCAGGTGGTACAGGAGCTGACCAGCTACGTCGTCATCACGCTCGGCATGATCGCGCTCGCCGGCTATGTCACCTATGCCGAACAGGGCTACCGCTGGGGCCCCTATGCGGCGATGGCGCTGCATACGGCGATCGGCCTGGTGCTCTTCGGCTCGGGCCTTCTTGCCCGCTCCTGGTGGCTGCAGCCGGCAAACCGGGCGCAGATCCCGCTCTGGATCCCGGCGGCGGTCTGCTTCACCGGCCTTCTTGTCGATCTCTATACGCCGCTTGGCCTTGCCAACGGCATTCTCTACGTGCCGCTGGTGTTGACGGCCCTCTGGTTCGGCAACAGGAATGCGCCGCTCTTCTTCGCCTTTGCCTGCACCGTGCTGCTGATGCTCGGCTTCCTCGCCGTCCGGCACGACGAAGCGGGCTTCTGGCAGGAGATCGCCAACCGCACGATCACCGCCGCCACGCTCTGGCTGATCGCGATCCTCGTCTTCTATTTCCTGCGTAACCACCACAATCTCGAGGCCGAGCGCATCCGCTTCGGCGCATTGGTGCGCAGCACGCCCGATGCCGTCATCGTCATCGACGCACGTGGAACGATCAAGAGTTTCAATCCGGCGGCCGAAAGCATGTTCGGCTATTCCCCGCAGGAGACGATCGGCCGGAACATCAAGATGCTGATGCCCGAGCCCTATCATTCCGAGCACGACGGCTATCTCACCCATTACCGGCAAACCGGCGAGGAGCGCATCATCGGCACGACGCGCATGGTCTCCGGACGGCGCAAGAACGGCATCGTCTTTCCGATCGACGTGTCCATCAGCGTCGTCGTCAGCGGCCAGACCAAGACCTTCGTCGGCATCGTTCGCGACATCAGCGAGCGCGCCCGGCAGGAAGAGCGGATGAAAACGACGCTTGCCCAGCTCGAGGCCTATACCGCCGAACTCGAGCGCAGCAACCACGACCTCGATGAATTCGCCTATATCGCCTCGCATGATCTGAAGGAGCCGCTGCGCGGCCTGCACAACCATTCCCGCTTTCTGCTCGAAGACTATGAGGACAAGCTCGACGATGACGGCGTGCGCCGGCTGAACCGTCTGGTGCGCCTCAGCCAACGCATGGAGAAACTGGTCAACGACCTGCTTTACTTCTCCCGGCTCGGGCGACAGCAGCTGGCGGTCAAACGCGCCGATATCGGTCTGATCGTCAAGGATGTGGTCGCGACAATGGAGCTCCTGCTGGAGGAGCGGCATGCCAAGGTCGTCATCGACGGCCGGCTGCCGGACGTGGTCTGCGACGCGCCGCGGCTGACCGAAGTGTTCCGCAATCTCATCACCAACGCGATCAAATACAACGACAAGCCGGCGCCGCTGGTCTCGATCGGTTATCTCGAACGCTATGTCGGCGAGGACGGCACGGTTGCCCGCAACGTGTTTTTCGTTAGGGATAACGGCAAAGGCATACCCCAGGAATTCCATGAGGATATTTTCCGCATTTTCAAACGTCTCGAAAAGTCGCAGGATTCCGACGACGGGACCGGAGCAGGCCTCACCTTCGTCCGCAAGATCATCGCGCGGCACAACGGCGATATCTGGCTGGAATCCGAAGTCGGCGCCGGCACCACATTCTATTTCACCCTGGGAAAAAAGCGCGAGGGGCAGAATGCAGCAGCGTGACACGCAACCGATCCTCATCGTCGAAGACAGCGAAGACGATTTCGAAGCGACGATGCGCGCCTTCAAGCGCACCAACCTGCGCAACTCGATCCGCTGGGCAGCCTCCGGGCAGGAAGCGCTCGACATGCTCGCGACGATGGTGCCGAAACCCGGGCTGATCCTGCTCGATCTCAACATGCCCGGCCTTGACGGCCGCAAGACCCTGGAGGCGATCAAGTCGAATGACGGCTGGCGCAAGATTCCGGTGGTGATCCTGACGACCTCCGATGACGAGCGCGACATCGAAGGCTGCTATGCGCTCGGCGCCAATACCTATGTGCAGAAGCCGGTCGATCTCGACGGCCTCTTCGCCGCGATCCAGCGGCTGAAGGAATACTGGTTCGAAATCGCGATCCTGCCGCTCGAGGACTGACGCTTTGGCGGAAGACTGCTGCATTCTCATCATCGACGACAATATCGACGATCGCGAGGTCTATCGTCGCATATTGGGCCGCGTCTCCAGCACCGCCTACACCGTCGTCGAGGCGGAAACCGGCCAAGAGGGCCTTGCGCTAAACGGACGCAAGCGGCCGGACTGCATCCTGCTCGACTATTCGCTGCCGGGGCGCGACGGGCTCGGCGTGCTTGCCGATCTATTGGAGGACGACCCTGCCGCCAATGTCATCATGCTGACCGGCCAGGGCAGCGAGACCGTCGCCGTCGAAGTGATGAAAGCCGGCGCGCGCGACTATCTCACCAAAGATTCGCTTTCGCCGGAAACGCTGCATCGCTGCATCCAGAACGCCATCATGCACGGCATGCTGGAAGCACAGCTGGAGCAGAAGCGGCAATCGCTCGAGATCTTCACGCGCGCCATGGCCCATGATCTGAAGGAGCCGCTCCGGACGATCAAATCCTTCAGCCGCATCCTGCACGGTTCCGCGGCACTTCCGGCCGAAGACCGGGAACTGCTCGACTATGTGCTGAGCGCCGCCGACCATATGGAAGACCTGATCGTCAAGGTCTCGGGTTTCACCAAGCTCGAAGCCTATGGCGGGCCGGAGCTGACGCCGGTCGCGCTGTCCGATGTACTCAACCAGGTGGAGGACAATCTGCGCCAGCAGATGGAGAGCCGCGGCGCCGCGATCATTCGCGGGGCGCTGCCGGAGGTCATGGGCGATGCGACGCTGCTGACCCAGCTTCTGCAGAACCTGGTGTCGAATGCCATCCGCTATTGCGATCAAAAAGCTCCGGAGGTGACGATCTCGGGCGAAGCGCAGGGAGATAGCTGCCGCCTGACGGTGCGTGACAACGGACCGGGCATCGATCCCCAGCACCGCGAGCTGATCTTCCAGCCGTTCAAGCGGCTGGTCGGCCGCGGCATCGAGGGCACCGGGCTCGGCCTTGCCATCTGCCGCCGCATCGCGCAGCTGCATGGCGGCGCGATCTGGTGCGAACCGGACAAGGGGCCTGGCGCCACCTTCATCGTCGAAATACCGCTCGCCGCGGCGCGGCCCGCGCCGCCGGCCGCATCGGCCGTTCCGCCCAGCGCAAAGCCTGCGGAGCAGCCGGGCGAAGGTTCCGGCAGGCTTGCCGAAGTGCTGCTCGTCGAAGACAGCCCGGCCGACATCCAGATTCTGAAGATCAAGCTGATGCGGCGGGAGAAGGTGACCTTCAACCTGCATGTCGCCACCAACGGACGCGAGGCGATGCGGCTGCTCGAAGAGCGCGCCGGCATCGCCGACGTGCCGCAGATCGACCTGATGCTGCTCGACATCAACATGCCGATCATGGACGGCTTCGAGGTGCTGAACGCACTGTCGGCCGACGCCCGTCTGAAACGGATTCCCGTCTGCATTCTCAGCACCTCGAGCGATGAGACCGACATGCAGCGGGCCAGAAATCTCGGCGCGCGCGCCTATATGGTCAAGCCGCCGACCCTGCAGCAACTGGAAGAGGCCCTCGAAGATGTCGATCATTTGGAACTGCTGCAGCGCGGCGATTTGCTTGCGCTTTGTGCGGAACAAAACTAAGCGGTGGTCATTGGCAACGGTATGATCTTCGCAACTTTCATACTCGCGCTCCTGACGACGCCGCTTCAATCAGGACTGCTCTCGATGGTATCAGGCATACATCACGTGACGGCCATCACCCGAAAGGTGCAGGCAAACGTGGACTTTTACGCCGGCTTCCTCGGCATGCGGCTCGTCAAGCAGACGGCCGGTTACGAGGACGCGACGCAGCTCCATATCTTCTACGGCGATGCGGCGGGGACGCCGGGTTCGCTCGTCAGCTTCCTCGTCTGGGAGGACGGCGCCCCCGGCCGGGCAGGCTACGGCCAGATCAGCGAGATTTCGCTGGCGATCGATCCGGCGAGCATCGGCTACTGGCTGACGCGCGCCATGAGCTTCGGCCTGCGCTCCGAGGGGCCGGCCGACGAATTCGGCGAGCCTGTTCTCCGGCTGAAAGACCCCGACAATATCATCCTCAAGCTCGCAGGCGCCAAGAACCTCACATCGCCGGCAGCCTGGGACGGCGCCTCGATCCCGGTCGAACATGCCGTCCAGCGCGTGCGCGGCGCGACCATGTTGACGGAAAAACCCGCCGACAGCCGCGGCTTTCTCGAGCGGCATTTCGGTTACCGCTTCCAGGCCAGCCGCGGCACGATCGACAGGCTGGTTTCGCAATCCGGCGACGTCATCGACGTACGCGATGCGCGCGGCTTCTGGTCGGGGGCGCCGGGCACCGGCACCGTCGATCATGTCGCCTTCCGCGCCCCCGACGAGGAGACGCTGCGTTCGGTATCCAAGGCGCTGGAGAAGACCGATGCATCGCCGACCAACATGCACGACCGCAAGTATTTCCGCTCGCTCTATGCCCGCGAGCCGGGCGGCACGCTGGTGGAGCTGGCAACCGACAAGCCCGGCATGATTGTTGACGAAGAGCATGCGGCCCTCGGCAGCAAGCTGTTCGCGCCGCCGGAAGCGATCACCAATCTCGACGACCTGAAGGTGATTCTGCCGCAATTTTCGATGCCCGGCCAACCGCGCATCAATTACCGCGAGCTGCCCTTCGTCCATCGCTTCTACACGCCGCCGAATCCCGACGGCAGTGTCTTCGTGCTGCTGCACGGCTCAGGTGGCAATGAGACGACCTTGATGCCGCTGCTGAACAAGGCGGCGCCGCGCGCAACCCTCATGGGCGTGCGGGGCCGTGCGACGGAAGAGGGTTTTCCGCGCTGGTACAAGCGCATCACGCCCTTCTCCTTCGACCAGAACGACATCAAGACCGAGGCGGAGGCCTTCGCGGCCTTCATCGAAGGCGCCGTCAAATCTTATGGGCTCGATCCGAAGAAGGTCGTCTATGTCGGCTATTCGAATGGCGCGAACCTTCTGAACTCGCTGCTCTATCTGCATCCGAACCTCGTTCACAAGGCGGTGCTGCTGCGCTCCATGCCTGTCCTCAGCGACTATCCGCATGCCGATCTCAAGGGCACGGACCTGCTCGTCATCAGCGGCAAGACGGATGCCTACGGCAAATATGCGAGCGAACTGGAAGAGAGGCTGAAGAGTTCGGGCGCCACTGTCGATTCCGACGTCATCCCCGGCGGTCACGACCTCGGTGATGCCGATGTGCCGATCATCCAGAAGTGGCTGCTCCAGAGTATGGGCGATGATCCCCCGCCACTGGAGCAGCAAGCGGTCAAGCCGACGAGCGAGACGCTCGGGCGACCATGATGCCGGCAAGCACCACTGCGGCGCCGAGCGCCTGCATCGTCCCGATCGCCTCATTGAGCAGCGCCCAGGCGAGGATCGCGGCGACGACCGGCTGAAGCAGCAGCGTCAGCGATGAAAAGGCGGGCGGCAGATAGGCCAGCGCATAGGTGATCGCCACCTGGCCGCCGGCATGGCTGATGAAGGCGAGGCCGAAGAGCATCGACCAGCCGTAAAGGGTGGCCGGCAGCATCTGGCCTTCGAAGAAGAAGGCTATCGGAAAGATGCAGACGGCAGCCGATGCCGTGCTCCACAGCATGATGCGGATCGTATCGAACCGACTGCGCAGCCTGCCGATCGCCAGGATATAGCAGGCATAGAAGAAGGCGGCGATCATCGCGGCGCCGTCGCCGCTCAAATCGCCATTGCCGAGCCCTGCCGGACCGCCTTTCAGAATAACGACCCCGGCAAGCGCCAGAAGCAGCCCCAACAGGAAGACGCTGCTGGTTCTCGCCCTGAAAAACAGGACGGCGATCAGCGTGACGAAAACGGGCGCGAGATTGGCAAGCAGCGTCGCGTTGGCGACCGAGGTCATGGTGAGCGAAAGGTGCCAGGCGGCAAGGTCGAGCGCCAGCATGACGCCCGGCAGAACCAGCATGCCGGAGTCGGCAAGGCTTTGCGGTCTGGGTCCGGCATTCTTCTTCAGCAGCGAGACGATGAAGATCGGGATCAGCGCCAGCGTCACGCGCCAGAAGGCGGTGGCCATCGGCCCGACCTCGGACAGCCGCACGAAGATCGGCGAGCCGCCGATTGCCGCGCCGCCGAGAACGAGGGCCGCAAGAGCGAGACGATTGGAAGGCGAGGCCTCGGAAAGGGTGGAAGCGGTCTGCGACATGATCTCGATATTTCCGATCGCCGCCCGAACACCGGCAGCGGGCCACTGATTGCCGAGTGCGTAGCAGAAGTCGACCGCCGGGGACAGCCGATGAGCGACATCGAAATGGAAAATCAGGCGGGATGCGTATTCGGCGCGGCCAGCCGCAGCTTTGCGGCGATTTCGGTCGCGACGAAGAAAGCATGCTCGGTCACCTGCGGCAGCCCCATCAGTTCACCGAAGGTGCCGCGCGCCAAGGGACCGGAGATCAATAGCGAAGGGTCCGCGGTCCCCGACGGGCCGATCGCCTCCGAGCGCTCGGTGCAGGCAAGGCCGAGGCCTGCGGGATCGAGCGACAAGTGGCCGCTTGCCGCGAGCGCCGCGAGCCAGGGCTGAGTTTCGAGAATGCCGCCATGGGCCGGCCCGGTGGTGACGACGACGGCGTCGTAGCTGCGCTCCAACGGCTGGCGCCGGTGGCGCGGCTGCAGGGTGCACGCAATGCGTTCGCCTTCGATACGCGCATCGGCGACGGAGCCGGCGAGGATTTCGAGACGACCGGCTACGATCGCCGCGTCGAGCACGGCTTCCACCTGCGGCGCGATGCGGAAACGATGCACATCCCAATAGGCACGCAGATGGCGGACGACACGGCGCCGTTCGGGCATCGGCAGCGCCTGCCAGAGATCAAATCCCTGCGCCCGCACCTGATCGATCACCCCATGCCAGCTTATGCCCTGCGCCTTCGCCGCGTCTATGGCGGCGCGGATTCCCGCCAGCAGCGAAACGGCGGTGGGAGCCGCATCGGCAACGAAATCGCCATAGAGCGGCTGCGGCACCGACGCATGCCCGCGCGAGCGCAGGCCACGGCGCGAGATCGCCGTCACCGGACCATCATGTCCGCGCCCGGCAAGCGAGGCAATGACGTCGGCGGCGGTCAGGCCGTTGCCGATGACCAGCACCCGGTCGTGGGGACGGATGACGTCGAGCGCGCCCGGCTTCGTCGTGTCGGCGACGAAGCGGGGATGGGCGGCCAGAAGGGTTGTAAGCCGGCCGGGAGCGGCCGGCGGCGGATGGCTGGTGGCGATCGCGACGATATCGGCTTCCGTCACGCCGCCCTTGTCGTCGCGGATCGACCAGCGGCCGGCCCGGCGCTCGACATGGGTCACGGCCGCGCGGCAATGGCGCACGCTGCCGTCGTCCAGGAACGATTTCAGCAGGGAGGCGACATAGTCGCCGAAGAGCCGACGCCGAGGAAAGATCTGGCCGTCGGAACGCCTTGCCTCGGGGTCGCAGGCGACGGCGTCGCGGGCGTCGATCCAGGTCTGGAATTCGCCCTGGTCGTCAGGCTGCAGGCTCATCTTGGCGGCCGGAACATTGATGCGATGGGCCGGGTCGTCCGTGTCATAGGCCAGGCCGCGACCGAGCTCGGCGCGCGGCTCGAAGACGACGATGACGGCGTGCGCGTCGTCCACCGCCCGGGCGAGATGATAGGCGACGCCCGCGCCGGAGACGCCACCGCCGATAATGGCGACGACGGGTTTTCCGGACGTCGGCAGAGGCTTGGGCTGCATGATGGCCGAGACCGTTGCTTCGATAGCTTGAGCATAGAAGCCGGGGATTGCCCGCGCAATCCTCCGTTTGCGCTTGTCTATGTGTGCATATCAGCCCGATATCGTCGTCGAGAATTCGGGATTGCCGCGGATGGTGTTGCTGACCGTGCAGATTTCGTCTTCGGCGGCATGGACGATCTTGCTGCGTGTCTCCTCGTCGATATCGCCCTTGATCGAGAAGACGATGTTGAACTTCGCAACGCGTGACAGCCCTTCCGTCGCCTTTTCGCCGGTGACGTCGGCAGCGATCTCGCTGATCCTGTCGAGAACGCCCATCTGGCTGGCGGCGATGCGGGCGCTGAGCACGAGGCAGGCGGAAAGCGAGGCATAGAGCAGATCGAGCGGGCTGAAGCCCGGCTGCGACGGCGCGGTGACGATATCGATCTCACCTCTCGTGGTGGAGGTGACATGCGGAAAACCGGTGCGGCCGAGGGTGGCGGTGGCGCCGGTCGGACGGGGACGAGCCTTGAGATCAGCCATGAAGAAATCCTCTGACAACAACCTCGCAGAGATAGTGCGATCCGCATTCGCCCGCAACGGCGCCGGCGACGCTCGATCACGGAACCTTTCCATCCGTCATCAGTTGATTACACCGGAGCGAAATCAGCAACGAAGGTGCACCGTGATGCCGCATGTCCGCAAGATGGATCGTCAGGACCGGCGGATGGACGCCCGCGACCGGCTGATCGTCGCGCTTTATGCGCAGCTGAAGGCCGAGCGGGAAACACGCGAGACGCTGGAATGGGCGATCCGCAACGGCGCCATCTCGCAGGAAGTGCTGGAGGCGATTGCGGCCGATCCGGTCCCCGTCGTCACCAGCGAGGATATCGCTTCGCTCGAGAAGATCATCGCCCTCGATGAAAGGCGCAAACCAAATCGGAACTAAGCAATTCCAACCAAGCTGCGCAGCGGTCCTGAGGCCCGAATGCGCAAAAGAGGTCGCAGAAGAGGAGATCCGAAATGGCCGACATCACCTATCAAGTCGTCCCGCATGACAATGGCTGGGCCTACAAGCTCGGCGACACGCTGTCGGAGACCTATGCGACGGCCGACGAAGCGATCGTCCGCGCCAAGGACGCCGCGTCGCGCCAGAAGATCGGCGATGGCGACGCGCTGCTCGCCTACCCCTCACCCGACGGCGGCTGGGCATTCCAGGAGCTCGAAACCGACAAGAGCAGCAGTCGGCTCTGATTTGTCACGGAGGATGGAATGGCCGCGCGGGCAAGCTGGAAAGGTCATCTGAAGGTAGGCGACCTTGCTTGCGCCGTCGGGCTCTATACCGCGATTTCCTCCTCGGACCGCGTCTCCTTCAACATCATCAACCGCAGAACCGGCCATCGGGTGGAACGACAATTCGTCGACAGCGAGACCGGCAAGCCGGTGGAGCGGGACGATCAGGTCAAGGGCTACCGGATGGAGAATGGCGAATACATCGTCATCGAAGGCGACGAAATCGCCCAGATCATGCCGGAAAGCGACAAGGTGCTCAATATCAAGGCGTTCATCGCCTATGACGATATCGACAAGCTCTATTTCGACCGTCCCTATTACCTCGCACCCGTCGACGAACATGATGAGGAAGCACTGTCGCTGATCGTCCGCGGCATGCGCGACGGCAAGGTCGCAGCCCTCGCCGAAGCTGTGCTTTTCCGGCGCAACCGAACGCTGCTGATCCGGCCCCATGACGGCCACATCGTCGCGACCATGCTGAACTTCGACTACGAGGTGCGCTCGGCCGACACCGTCTTCAAGGACATTCCCGACATCAAGTTCGACAAGGAGATGCTCGAACTCGCCGGCCACATCATCGAAACCAAGCACGGCAGCTTCGACCCGAGTGCCTACGAGGATCGCTACGAAGCCGCTCTCGTCGAACTGGTGAAGGCGAAGATCGAGGGCCGGGCGCCGCCGAAGAAGAAACCGGCGCCGGAACGCAAGGTCGTCGATCTGATGGAGGCGCTGCGCCAGAGCGCCGGGTTGAGCGGCAAGGGTGCGACGAAGAAGGCGCCGGCAAGGAAGAAGGCGCCGGCGCGCAGCGACAGCCAGAAGAAGGCAGGCTGAGATGGCTCTCGAGACCTATCAGGCGAAGCGCAATTTCAAGCTCACGCCGGAGCCGCGCGGGCGCAAGGGCCGCAGCAGCGGCAACAGTTTCGTCATCCAGAAGCACGACGCCACCAGGCTGCATTATGATTTCCGGCTGGAAATGGATGGGGTGCTGAAGAGCTGGGCGGTAACGAAGGGGCCGAGCCTCAATCCGGAGGACAAGCGGCTGGCCGTGCATGTCGAAGACCACCCGCTGTCCTATGGCGATTTCGAAGGCATCATCCCGAAGGGACAATATGGCGGCGGCACCGTCATCGTCTGGGATCGCGGCACCTGGACGCCGCTCGGCGATGTGCACAAGGCCTACCGCAAAGGCCATCTGGAATTCGAACTCGACGGCGAGAAGCTGAAGGGACGCTGGCACCTCGTGCGCATGCACGGCCGGCCGGAGGAGAAGCGCGAGAACTGGCTGCTGATCAAGGGGGACGACGCCGAGGCGCGCCATGACGGCGGCGACATTCTCGAGGAACGGCCGGAATCGGCCAAAACAGGCCGGCAGCTCGAAGAGGTGGCGGAAAATCCCGATGCGACCTGGAACTCCAAATCCGGAAACGGCAAGGCGGTTGCCGTCAAGAAGCCGGCGCAAAAGGCGAAGCCGTCAGTACCCCGAGAACGCAAATGGCCCAAGGGTGCGCGCAAAAGCGCCATGCCCGATTTCATCGAACCGGCGCTGGCCAAGCTGAAACCGAAGCCGCCGGCGGGCGATCACTGGATCCACGAGATCAAGTTTGACGGCTACCGGCTGCAGGTCAGGATCGAGAACGGCAAAGTCAGCATGCTGACCCGCAGCGGCCTCGACTGGACGGCGAAATTCGGCAGGGAGGTGCTTCAGGCCTTTGCCGCCCTGCCGGTGCGCTCGGCAGTGATCGATGGCGAGATCGTCGTCGAGCGCGATACCGGCGCCTCGGATTTCTCAGCGCTCCAGCGCGATCTGAGCGAGGGCCGCAACGATCGCTTCGTCTTCTATGCCTTCGACCTTCTCCATCTCGACGGCCACAGCCTGCTTGGTGTGACGCTCATCGATCGCAAGCAGCTGCTCGAAAGCCTGCTGCCCGGTGATAACGGCAAGCTGCGGTACAGCGCGCATTTCAACGAAAGCGGCGAGCTGGTGCTCGACCATGCCTGCCGGCTCAGCCTCGAAGGCGTGATCTCAAAGCACAGCGACAGCACATACACGTCGGGACGCAAGGGCGATTGGATCAAATCGAAATGCTCGCACCGGCAGGAATTCGTCATCGGCGGCTATGTACCGTCGACATCGATGAAGGATGCGATCGGCTCGCTGGCAATGGGCTATTACCAGGGTGACGAGCTCAAGCATGTCGGCCGTGTCGGTACCGGATATACGGTGGCAACCGCGCAGATGCTGTACGAGAAACTGTCACGGATGAGGCAGAACGAGAGCGCCTTCGACAACAAGCTCACCGCCGAGGAGCGGCGCGGGCTGATCTATGTCAAGCCGCAGCTGGTCGGCGAAGTCGAGTTCCGCGCCTGGTCGGCCGACGGCAATTTGCGCCATGCCGCCTTCCGCGGCCTGCGTGAAGACAAGCCCGCCAAGGATGTGACCCGCGAGACGGAAAAGACCGCGGCCCGTCCCCTGCCGAAATCGGCGGTGGCGCTCACCCATCCCGACCGCATCTACTGGCCGGACGAGGGTGTTACCAAGGAGGGACTGGCGGATTATTATGCCCAGGTCTGGCGCTTCATGGCGCCTTATGTCGTCAACCGCCCCTTGGCGCTCTTGCGCCTGCCGGACGGGATCAATGGCCGGCAGCGGTTTTTCCAGAAACACGCCTGGAAGGGCATGAACCCGCATATCGAGCAGATCATCGATCCGAAGGACAAGCAGGGCGAGAAGCTGCTGCGGATCACCGATTTCGATGGCGTCGTGGCGCTGGTGCAGTCGGCGGTCCTTGAAATCCACCCGTGGGGCGCGACGACCGACAATTGGGAAAAACCCGACATGATCACCATGGACCTCGATCCGGGCGAGGAGGTGGCGTGGGAGAATGTGATAGCCGCGGCTTACGAATTAAAGGCGCGGCTGGAAGCCGAAGGTCTCGCCGCCTTCGTCAAGACCTCAGGCGGCAAGGGGCTGCATGTGGTGACGCCGCTGACGCCGAAAGCCGGCTGGGTGCAGGTGAAGGCCTTTGCCAAATGGCTGGCCGACAGCATGTCGGCCGACGATCCCGACCGCTATCTGGCGACGGCGACGAAGGCCAAGCGCAAGGGGAGGATCTTCATCGATTATTTGCGCAACGGCCGCGGCAATACGGCAGTTGCGGCCTATTCGACGCGGGCAAGACCGGGCGCGGCGGTCTCGATGCCGCTGGAATGGAGCGAGCTGACCTCCGACATCGGGCCGGCCTATTTTACCGTCGACAATACGCCGACGCGGCTCGACGCCCTGCCCAGAGATCCCTGGGATGGATTTTTCGCGGCGGCGAAACCGCTGGAAACGAGGAAACGATAGCAATTACCGCGGCTTCCCGCCGCCTTCCGCCAGGCTCTTCTTCAGCGCGTCCATGATGTTGATGACGTTGCCGGTCGATTTCACCGGCGGCGGTTTTTTGGCGGGGGCGGCCTGCTTCAAGCTCTTCTGCTTGCCGCGGATCATCGACTTCAGGCGTTTCTGGATCGGGTCCTGCACCATGGTCGGGCTCCAATCCTTGGTCTCTTCCTTCACCAGCTGCTTCATCAGCGTCAAAAGCTTGCTGTCGATCTTTGCCTTGTCGTCGATCTCGGCCAAGGGTTCGCGCACCTCGTCGCCATAACGCAGGGTCCAGAGAATGATGCCCTTGCCTTGCGGCTCCAGCAGCACGGCGCGCTCGCGGCGATAAAGCACCAGACGGGCAATGCCGACGACATCGTTCGCCTTCATCGCCTCGCGGATGACGCAGAAGGCTTCGACGCCGACCTTGTCCTCGGGCGCCAGGAAATGCGGTTTGTCGTACCAGATCCAGTCGATCGAGCCGCGCGGCACGAAACTGTCGATATCGATTGTGCGGGTGCTTTCCAGCCCGACCTCCTCGATCTCCTCGTCCTCGAGGAGAACATAATCGTCCTCGCCGCGCGGATAACCCTTCACCTGGTCCCTGTCGGCCACCGGCTTGTGGGTCACGCTGTCGACATAGCGGCTTTCGACACGGTTCTTCGTCTGGCGATTGAGGACGTGGAACCGCACCTTGTTGCTGTCGGTCGTCGCCGGCGTCAGCGAGACGGAAGCGGTGACGAGCGAGAGCTTGAGATAACCTTTCCAGAATGTCTGGCGTGCCATGGCTGTCCCGTCTCCCGATACGGTGAGGCATGGCAATCAACGGTAAAGCCGGCCTTTGGTTCCGGGCCGGGCGTGATCGGCGGCGGTGCGGCGCTCAGATCGTGAGATACCGCTTCTGCCAGGGGAGCATTTTCTCCTGCCATGCGCGCGGCGTGAATTCGTCATAGGCGGCCTCGGCGATCGCCAGCATCCAGTTGCGGCCCTTGCGGGCGAGCAGCACGCAGGACAATTCCATGCCGGGCTCGACGGCAATGGAAGGCCGGTTGGCGCCTGGGATATCCACGCCCTTGTCACGCCACTGGATCACGATTTCATCGGGCTCGGATGTCCATTCACCCGAGGCGACGGAGGCTTTTCCGTCGGCATTGAAGCGAAGCGGCGGCGGCGTAACGTTCAGGAAGCTGCCGTCATTATGATAATTGCGATCAATCTGACCGGCGGTGGCTTCGCCCGTTCCTTTCAAGAGGACGTCCTGCCGGCACCGCATGAATATGTTGCGCCGGAGGCTGCCCGACCACGGACGATTGGCGAAGAAGGCGACGTCGCATGCGCTGATGACGTTGTCGTGGATATCGATATCCTTGCGGAATGCCCGCTCCTGGTCGGAAAAGCCACTCAGGCTGATGCCGCGATTGTTGTTCTCGATCCAGTTGTCGTAGAGGTGATGGCCGGCATGACCGACCTTGTCGCCGATGCCGTAGCCGAAGGAATAGTCGTTCATCCTGCCGTCACGCATGATGTTGCTACGCACCACGGCATCGTCGCCGATCGACGAAAAGGAGAAATTCTTGCCGCCGATGAAGTTGTATTCGACGCGGTATCTCCGGGTTTTATCACAGACCAGCGCGCCCTTGTTCGACGCGCTTGTCGGCGACTGCAGGAAGAGGTTGCCGCGGATCACGATATCGGAGCTGATATTGTCGTCGCTGTTTTGATAGGCGAACTGGCAGCAGTCGGCGCCGTCGCCCGGTGCGGCGCCCATGCGGTTGTTTTCCAGAAGCACGTTCGACGTCTTCGTCAGATAGATGCCGTCGCCCCTGACATTTTCCGTTGCGCAGCGCCTGACGACGAGGTTCTTGCCGTTGTGAAACTTGAAGCCGCGCGGCGAGTTCTTGACGACGACGTCTTCGACCACCGTATCGGAAAACACCTGATAGGCGACGCCGATATCCTCGGCACCGTCGATGACCTGCGCCCGCGTGGAGACGCCATGAGATTTCTTTCGCAGGATTGCGGGCATCGGATCTCCATCGGCGCGATTACCTGGGCACTGCGCTTCTTCTCAGAGGCGCAAGGATGCGGTAGCGCATTGAGCTGCTGCATGGCTTATCCTTAAATCAATTCCGATTTAAGAAACACGCAGTCGCGCCGAATTAATGCAGGGCATGTGGCAGGAGTTTGACGGCCTGCTTCACTTCGCAGGCCGTCATGCGATCTCAAGAGCATGACGCCGAAAAATGTGAGCGGTTTTCGGATGACATCATGCTCTAACTCTTTAATTTAGAACAGGATTCAGATTTTAGGTCGACCGGGCCTAAAATCATCCTGTTCTAAGGCCAAAGTCTTGCAATCGGTCACCGGGTCTCGAGTATCCGCATCAGCCGGCCGCGATAGCTATCAAGGATAACCGCAAGCACGATGACGGCGCCGATGACGATCGGCTTGATGTTGTCGTCGGCGCCGAGCAGCTGCAGCCCCGTCGACAGCACCTGCAGAATGCAGGCGCCGACCAGCGTTCCGACGATCGAACCCTTGCCGCCCGAGAGGCTGGTTCCGCCGATGATGACCGCGGCGATCGCATTCAGTTCATAACCGATGCCGGCAACCGGGCTGCCGACGTTGAGGCGCAGCAGATAGACCATGGCGGCAATGCCGGCGGTCAGGCCGGAGATGGTGAACACCGCGATCTTGTAGCGTTTCGGCTCGTGTCCCGACAGCCGCACGGCCTCTTCATTGGTGCCGATCGCGAAGACGAAACGCCCGAAGACCGTGTAACGCAAGACGAACCAGCCGACGAGGACGACGACGATCGCAATCAGAAAGATCGACGGGAAGATGCCCCAGAAGATCAGATTGCCGAAATCGACGAAGGGCTGCGGCAGGCCGGTGATGGTGGAGTTGTCGCTGACGACGCGTGCCAGGCCGCTTGCCACATTCAACATGCCGAGCGTGACGATGAAGGACGGAAGCTTCCACTTTTCACAGACCCAGCCGTTGATGGCGCCAAGGATCGCGCCGGTGCCCATCGAGGCGAGCGAGGCCAGCACGATCGCCTGCCAGGGGGAGAGCCTGGGGTCGATCATGATCGTCGCGCCGATGACGGTGCAAAGAGCGAGCAGCGAACCGACCGAAAGATCGATGCCGCCGACCAGGATGACGTAGGTCATGCCCGAGGCGAGCACGGTGTTGATGGCGATCTGCACGAAGATCTTCAGGAAATTCTCCGGCGTGGCGAAATAGGGCGCTGTCGCCGAGAAGAATATGAGGATCAGGACGAGGGCGATGGCAACGCCTGCCTCCTTCATCGAGATCCGAATGAGCTTGTCCCAGAAGCCCGTCTCTTTCGCTTCGATCTTGGTTTCAATGTTGCCGGACACGACTGTACTCCTTGTAAGCGAGTGAGAGGATCCTGCTCTCTTCGAATTGATCCCGCGCTATTTCGCCGGCGATCTTGCCGTCCGACAGGACGATGATGCGATGGCAGATGCCGATGAGCTCCGGCAGATCCGAGGAGACGACCAGAACGCCCTTTCCTTCGGCGGCGAACTTCCACAGAAGTTCATAGATTTCCGCCTTGGCGCCGACGTCGATGCCGCGGGTCGGCTCATCGAAAATCAGCACGTTGGGACCGCGGAACAGCCATTTGGCAATCACGACCTTTTGCTGATTGCCGCCCGAAAACGTCCTGACCATCTGATGGATCGACGGGGTTTTTATGCGCAGCTCGCGCACGAGGCGCTGCGTGTGCTCGTTCTCCGCCCTTCGGCTGATCAGCCCCTTGCGGGAGATCTTGCCGAGATCGGTCACCGTGGCGTTTTCCGCGCAGCTCATGTCGAGCATCAGGCCCTGCAGCTTGCGGTCTTCCGTCGCCAGGCACAGGCCGGCGGCAACCGCGTCTTTGGGCGAATTGATCGCAACCGGCTCGCCGTCAACGCGAATTTCGCCGCCGGCTTTGGCGTCGGCGCCGAATATGGCGCGCACCGCCTCCGTCCGGCCGCTGCCGACAAGGCCCGCAATGCCGACGATTTCTCCCTTGGCGACGGAAAACGACAGTTCCGGGCTGTTGCGCGTGACCTTCAGGGCGGAGACGCCAAGCGCTTCGCCGAACACGGCGCTGTCGCTGCGAAAAATGCCATGATCCGAAAGCGTCCGTCCGACCATCAGCTCGACGATGTCGGGGATCGCCAATCCGGACAGCGGACGGGTGATGACATGCTGGCCGTCACGCAGCACCGTGACATCGTCTCCGACTTCGAAAATCTCCTCGAGCCTGTGGGATATGTAAAGCGTCGTGACGCCGCGCGCCTTCAGCCGCTTCAGAATTTCGAACAGCCGGTCGACTTCCTTGGAGGTCAGGGTCGCCGTCGGCTCGTCGAGCACGAGCAGCTTGCTTTCGTAGCAGAGCGCCTTGGCAATCTCGAGCAGCTGCAGCTGCGCGACGCTGAGGCGGCTGGCGAGCGTCGTCGGCGCCACATCGAGGCCGACTTCCGCCAAAAGTTCCGCCGCCCGCCTGTTCATCTGCCTGTAATCCACCAGGCCGTATCGGCGCGGGAGATGTTCGAAAAGCAGGTTTTCGGCGACGGTGAGATTGGAAAGGGGATGGAGTTCCTGGTGAATGACGCGGATGCCGGCCTTGAAGGCCTCCAGCGGTGAGCCCGGATGATAGGGCTTGCCGTCAAACGATATGTGGCCGTCATCCGGCTTGAAGACGCCGCCCAGCAGGTTGATCAGGGTCGATTTACCCGCGCCGTTCTCGCCGAGCAGGATGTGGCCCTTGCCGCGGCCGATCCGCATGGAAACATTGCGAAGGGCGACGACGCCCGGGAAGCGTTTGCCGATCCCATCCAGCTTCAAGATGTAGTCGTCTGCTGCGTCTGACACGTCCACCTCGTGCACGATCCGTTGAAATTCGAGATGGCCACCATCCGCACAATACGCAGTCTGCGAGACCCGCAATGAGCCTCATTCGCAGCGATCATCATGCAATCGGTTGGCAGCGGTCAGCGCCGGCCGGCGGCCGGCGCCTCCTGTGGCATCAAGCCGACAATTTCAATTATTTGAGGTCGCCGGCAGTGACGAGCTTGATGTCGGTCTTGACCCAGCCGGTGAATTTTTCGCCGGCAAGTTCACGCATGCCATAGTCGATGCCCATGACCGCCATCTGCGCGCCATACTGTTCGACGGTGGCAAGCATCTTGCCATCCTTGATCAGCGGCTGCACCGGCGGGATGTTGTCGAAGCCGACGACCTTGATCTTGCCGGCCTGGCCGGTTGCATCGAGAGCCTTGACGACGCCAAGGGCCATGGAGTCGTTGGCGGCCATCACACCCTGAATATCCTTATACTTCGTCAGGAAATTGGTCATGACGGTGTTGGCTTCTTCCGTCTCCCAATGGGCGGTCTTGCTGTCGAGCAGCTCAAGCTTGCCCGACTTGACGGAGTCCATGAAGCCTTCCTTGCGCTCCTTGGCATTGTCGGCCTCGGGATTGCCCTCGAGGATGACAACCTTCGCGCCCGGGCCCAGATCCTTGGCCAGCGCGTCGCCGGCAAGCTTGGCACCTTCCTGATTGTCGGGGCCGAAGAAGGCCAGATCGATACCGGCCGCCTTCTTGGCATCGGCGTCGAGCGGCACGTCGATGTTGATGACCTTGACGCCGGCCTTTACGGCCTTGGCGAGCGGCGTTGCCATCGCTTTCGAATCGGCCGGGGCAACGACGATGATGTCGTATTTCTGCGTCACGAAGTTTTCGACGGCATCGACCTGGGCGGCGAAATCACGCTCGTCCTTCATGCCGACGGCCTTGAAGTCGAACTTGTCCTTGTTCTCAACCGCATACTTATCGGCGCCCGCCTTCATCTGCTTGAAGAACTCATTGGACAGAGACTTCATGATCAGGCCGACCTTGGGCTTGTCGGCCGCAAACGCGGGCGACAAGCCGCAGGACAGGGCGAGCACCAGGGTGCCGGCAAGTCCAAGCTTCAATGCCGCACGGCGCGGCGCACTCATCAGGACGGAATCACGCTTTGTAGAATGGGACATTTCTCTCCTCCGAACGGTTCCGGGCCTATCCTCACCTGAGTGCCTTCGCGGATGAACCGTTTCCAACATCAATTGGGTAACAATGCTGGAAACGATTGTCAAGGCACCGGAAATCGGAGGGAAGCGGCGAAAATCAGACTGATCCCCGCCCTTTGCAGGCTGCAGCGATGAACCGTTTCCATTGAATGCGAACCATCCCCATGCTATGGAAATGTCATCACGTTTGACGAAGGCGCTGGAGACCATTAGCTGAAAGCTCGTTCGGGCGCCTTCGGGCGTCCCGAAAATGAAGATGAAGGGACATGTTCTTCCATTATGCCAAAGGTCGGAATTCGAGACGTAGCCAAGCTTGCCGGTGTTTCCACCGGAACCGTCTCACGGGTCTTGAATGACCATCCTTCGGTGACGGATGAGCTCAGGGCACGCGTCAGACGCATCATCGACGACCTCGGCTATATGCCCGACCCGTCGGCGCGAAGCATGCGCAGCAAGGTCAGCCGCCTGATCGGCATCGTCATCCCGGATCTGACCAATCCGTTCTTCTCCGAACTCGTACAGTCGGCCGAACAGGCGGCGGCAAGTCATGGCTACAACATCATCGTCATGACGTCGTTTGACGATGCGGCCAAGGAGGCCGACCGCATCGGGCAGCTGACAAGCCGGAAGGTGGACGGGATCATCCTCGTTCCCAGCAATAATTTCCATACGCTCAAGCTGCCGAAGACTCTGCCCATCGTCGTCGTCGACCGCCTCATGCCGGGATATTCCGGCATCGCCTCCGATCACCGCAACGGGGTGCGGCTCGGCGTCGAGCATCTCTTGAAGCTCGGCCATCGCCGCATCGGCTTCATTTCGGGCCCCCGACATTCCGTGCCTGCCAATGATCGCCTCAAGGGTTACCTTGATGCGATGGGGCAGCCCGATGACGGCGGAGAGATTCAAGCCTCGCCGCTGATCGCCGAGGCGGCCTTCGACTATGAAAGCGGCCGATCAGCCGGAAATTATCTGCTGGCGCGGGCGCGCAGCGAACGGCCGACCGCCATCTTCGCAAGCTCGGATCAACAGGCGATCGGCTGCATGAGAGCGGCGCATGATCTGGGAATTCCGGTTCCCGCAGCCCTTTCCATCGTGGGGTTCGACGGCATTCCGCTGTCGAGCATGACGACGCCGCGGCTGACGACCGTCAAACAGCCGATTCAGAAGATCGCCGCAGCGGCGGTCGCGGTTCTGTTGAACAAGCAACCGACGCCCGGCATCGGCCACCCCATCTTGCTCGACTGCGAACTTTCGGAAGGGGAAACCACCTCTTCCCCGCAACCCGACTGAACAGGTCGGCTGCCAGGCGTTCTTCGGGCTTTCACCAATCATAGACTCCGCTCGCACGGTCCAGACCCAAGCCACGGGCTGCACCTGTCGAAACGTATCCACCTTCCTCTGCCGCGACGCTGATCTGTGATCAAAAACAAATCCATTTGACGGATATCCTACAAGTGGATATGTCTTAACGGTCGTCATTGCAGACCAATGGGAATGGCATGTCGCTGAAATCCATGAAGCCCCTCGCCCGCGCGCCTCTGCTCCACGTGTCCGTGCAGGAAAGCCTGCGGGCCTATATCAGCGACAACGGATTGAAGCCCGGCACGATGCTTCCGGCCGAATCCGACCTGGCGAACCAGCTCGGCGTCAGCCGCAATTCCCTGCGTGAGGGTATCAAGGCGCTGGAATCGCTGGGTGTGCTGGAATCGCGCCGCGGCATCGGCATCTTCGTCAAAGCCTTCTCATTCGAACCGCTGCTCGACAATCTCGCCTATGGCCTCGGCGGCGCCTTGCGCCAGATCGAGGAAGTGATCGAGATCCGCCGGACCCTGGAAGTCGGCCTGATCGGCAAGACGGTCGAGATGATCGACGACGACGATATCGCCGAGCTGCGCGCCACGGTGGAGCGCATGCGGGTCCATGCCGAGCGCGGTCAATCCTTTGCCGACGAAGACCAGCTTTTTCATACCCTGCTGTTCCGCTGCCAGAACAACGAGACCCTTGCCCGGCTGATCGATGTGTTCTGGCTCGCCTTCTACAAGGCCTCCGATTTCGTCAATCTCGACAATGTCGATCCCGTCGCGACCTGGAGGGATCACGCGGCGATCGTCGATGCCATCGAGGCGAAGGACGTCGCGCAAGCGCAGAACCGCCTGGACCGTCATTACGACGGCATCTCCCGGGTGATCGCCGCCAATAAGAAAAGTGCCAATGTGGGAGGAGCACAATGAGAGGACTGTTCAGATTATCATCCGCCATCGCGCTTGCTGCGATGATGGCGACGACCGCCATTCCGGCCTTCACCGGCCCGGCGCAGGCCGCCACGCTGTCGGGCGGCTTCGATGTCGGGCCCGGCGGTTTCCAGGGCAATTTCAACCCGCTCGCCGCGACGGGCGGCTTCACCTGGCTCAGCGTCTATTTCGAGCCGCTGGTGACCTATGACGAGAAGCTCGAGAAAGTCGTCGGCCAGCTCGCCTCGTCCTATGAGGTCAGCCCCGACCAGATGACCTACACGCTCAAGCTCGCCGATGCGAAATGGCATGACGGCAAGCCCTTCACCGCAAAGGATGCCAAGTTCACCATCGAGCTTGCCAAGAACGCCAAGACCGGCTCGGTTCTCGCGGCTCGCCTGAACGCCGTTTCCTCGGCCGAGGCCAAGGACGACAAGACGCTGGTCATCAAACTCTCGGCTCCGTCGGCAAGCCTGATGGACACGCTGACGAAGGTGATGCTGCTGCCGGAGCACGCGCTGTCGCAGATCCCGGCGGACCAGCTCGCCAAGAACACATGGTGGTCCACCGCGCCGATCGGCACCGGGCCGTTCAAATTCACCAAATACGTCACCGATCAATATGTCGAACTTGCCGCCAACACCGACTACCGGGGCGGCAAGCCGGCGCTGGAAAAGATCATCAACCGCTATTTCGCCAATCCGGCTGCGGCGATTGCCGCACTGCGCGCCGGCGAGATCCAGTTCACCTATGTCGATTCGAACGACTTGACCGCCTTCAACAACAACAAGGATTTCCGCGTCATCGAAGGCAATTCCTTCGTCGTCAACTATCTCGGCTTCAACCACGACTCGCCGATCTGGAAGGATGTCCGGATCCGTCAGGCGGTGATGTATGCGATCAATCGCGATGCAATCATCCAGAGCCTTTACGGCGGCGCCGCCAAACCGGCAAACTGCGCCTATATCGCCGACCAGGTGGTGCCGAAGGGCATCGAAACCTATGCCTACGATCCGGAAAAGGCCAAGCAGTTGCTGAAGGAAGCCGGCTGGGATCAGGTCAACGGCGACAAGCCGATAACGCTTCTGACCTATTACACGACGCCGCTTGCCGCCAATGTCATGGCTGCGGTCCAGGCAATGCTCGCCCAGGTCGGCATCAACGTCACGCCGCGCGCCGTCGACACCCCGACCTATAACAGCATCGTGCTCAACCCGACGCCCGACGTCGCGCAATTCCAGATGGTTTATGCCGGCCTGCAGAACGGCCCTGACCCGGGCAGCATCAATGTCGGCCTCAACGAAAAGCAGATCCCGCCGGCCGGCCCGAACGTCGCCCGCGTGCGCATGCCGGTGCTGACCGCCGCTCTCGACGCAGCGCTTAGCGAGACGGATGCCGCAAAGCGCGAGGCCCGCTACCAGGAGGTCTGCAAGGTGATGAACAAGGAACTGCCCTGGGGTCCGCTCTGGGTGGCCAAACGTTATGGCGTCGCCTCCTCCAAACTGAAGGACTTCGTCTGGACGCCGGCCCCCGGCGGCGGCCCTTACCAGGCGCATCCGGAAAAATGGGCGATCGCCGAATAGGGCGTAATGCATCCTGAAAAGCAAAGGGCGGCCAGGTCGGCGAACCTGTCCGTCCGCACAGGAACGGGTTTTTCATGCTGAGATACAGTCTCCGGCGCCTGCTGATCGGCGTGGGCATGCTGCTTGCCTTGAGCGTGCTGATCTTCGTCATGCTGCGGCTTACCCCCGGCGATCCGATCGACGCCTATATCGATCCCAATGTGCCGATGTCATCGTCGGATCTTGCGGAACTGCGCGTCACACTCGGCCTCGATCAGCCGCTGCCGCTGCAGTATGTCGCCTGGCTGGGGCAAGCGCTGACGGGAAATCTCGGCTATTCGATCAAACGGCCCGACCAGCCGGTGCTCGGTCTCGTGCTCTCGCGTGTCGGGCCGACGGTCCTCTTGATGGGATCGGCGATCGCGATCGCGATCATCGCCGGCATCGCGACCGGCATCGTCAGCGCTGTTCGCCGCAATTCGATCGCCGACCTGTCCTTGTCGGTCTTTGCCGTCACCGGCATTTCCAGTCCGCCCTTCTTAAGCGCCTTGGTCGGCCTCTATCTGTTTTCGGTCTATTTCCGCTGGATGCCCTCCGGCGGCATGCTGACGCCCGGCCGCGAATTTTCCGTCGCCGACCTCCTCCATCACCTCATCCTGCCCGCGACATTGCTGGCCGTGGCGCAGACAGCGCTGATCATGCGCTACATGCGCGCTTCCATGCTCGAGGTCCTGAACCAGGACTATGTGCGCACGGCGCGCGCCAAGGGCGTCTTCGAATTCTGGGTCATTACCAAGCATGCGCTGCGCAATGCGCTGCTTCCCGTCATCACCCTGATCGGCTCGACGATCGGCCTTGCGATCGGCGGCGCGATTTTCATCGAAAGCGTCTTCAACTGGCCCGGCATGGGCCTGCTGATGGTCGATGCGGTGGAAGGCCGCGACTATCCTGTTATCATGGGTTCGACGCTCGTGATCGGCGCCTGCGTCATCGCCGTCAACCTTCTGACCGATCTCGCCTATGCGCTGGTCGATCCGCGGATCAAGGTGGGCTGAGCGATGCCGGCACGAAACCCTGCCCGCAGTCCGGGCCCGATCGCACGCTCCCTGCATCGCTTCCTGCTGAACCGGGCCGCCTTCGCCGGCCTGTGCATGATCACGCTGGTGATCGTGGCGATCCTTTCCTATCCGTTGTGGTGGAGCTTCAAACCCAACGACATCGATCTGCTGGCGATGAATGCGCAGCCGGGACCGAGACACTGGTTCGGCACCGACGGCGTCGGCCGCGACATCTTTGCCCGGGTGATGGATGGCGGCCGGATCTCGCTTTTGGTGGCCCTCACCTCGACCGTCATTTCCGCCGTCATCGGTTTCATGGTCGGCGCGGTCTCGGCGCTTGCGGGCCGCTTTGCGGATGCCGTCACCATGCGTTTCGTCGATCTTGTCATGACGCTGCCGCCGGTCATCTTTCTGCTGGTGCTCGCCTCGATCGCCGGCACCGGCATCTGGCCGACGGTCTTCGTCATCTCGCTGCTCTCCTGGCCGCTACTGGCGCGCATGGTGCGCGCGCGGCTGCTGGAACTTCGCGAGCGTGACTTCGTGACGGCGGCAAGGGGCATGGGAGCGGGTCTGCCGCACCTGCTCTTCCGTCACGGCCTGCCGAACTCGATCGACATCCTGGTCGTCTTTGCGACGCTGCAGATCGCCAATGCCATCCTGCTCGAGGCCGGCCTTTCCTTCCTCGGGCTCGGCATTGCGCCGCCGGCGGCAAGCTGGGGCAACATGCTGAATGCCGCCCGCTCCACCGCAGTGCTCGAACAATATCCCTGGCAGTGGCTGTTTCCCGGCGGCTTTCTGGTGCTTGCCGTCCTTGCAATCAACTTCATTGGCGATGGTCTTCGCGATGCCTTCGACCCTCGCGCCGAATTAAACTGACGATCGAAAGAAAGCGAATATGAGCAAATTCAAGGGTGTCGTTCCTCCCGTCGTAACCCCGCTGAACAAGGATTACACCGTCGATTACCCGTCCTACACGCGGGTGCTGGAAAACCTGATCGAGGCGGGATGCCATGGCCTTTTCGTGCTCGGCTCGACCAGCGAGGTGATCTTCCATGACGAGCAAACCCGGCAGGAGATCATCGAACATTCGGCCAAGGTCATCAACGGCCGCGTGCCGCTGATCGTCGGCGTCATCGATCCGACGACCGACCGGGTCATCAACCATGCCAGGATCGCCAGATCGGCCGGCGCCGACGCGGTGGTCGTCACGGCGCCGTTCTATACGGTGACCAGCCAGGCCGAGACCATCGATCACTTCCGCTATATCCGCGATGCCGTCGACGTGCCGCTGATCGCCTATGACATTCCCGTCTGCGTGCATGTGAACCTGCAGCGCCAGACCAGCGTGACGCTGGCGAAGGAGGGAACCATCATCGGCATCAAGGACTCGAGCGGCGACGACGGCAATTTCCGTTACCTGCTGCTCGATCTTGCCGACAACAAGGACGTCTTCCTGATGACCGGCTCCGAAATCGTCGTCGACACGGCGCTGCAGATGGGCGCCCATGGCGTCGTGCCCGGCATCGCCAATGTCGATCCGCACGGTTACGTCAGGCTCTGGAATGCCGCTCAGCGCGGCGACTGGGTCGCGGCCCGCAAGGAACAGGAGCGGCTCTGCCGGCTCTTCGAAATCGTCTGGGTCGGAGCGAGCCGGGTCAGCGGCGGCGCTGCCGGCATCGGTGCCTTCAAGGCGGCGATGAAGATCCTCGGCATCATCGATACAGCGCTAATGCCGCGCCCGCGTGCGGCCCTCAACGAGGCCGAAACTGCAAGGATCAACGAAATCCTGCGCGCCACCGGCCTGCTTGCCTGATGGACACAATGCAGAAGACCGCCGACACCATTCTCGACATCAAGGGGCTGCGGACCGTCTTCCGCATCCGCTCGGGCGAGGTGACGGCGGTCAACGGCATCGATCTGAGTGTGGCTGCCGGCGAGACGCTGGCGCTCGTCGGCGAGTCCGGCTCGGGCAAATCGGTCACCAGCCTTTCGGTCATGCGGCTGCTGACCCGCAACATCGGTGCGATCGCGGCCGGCAGCATCGATCTGAAGCGCAAGGATGGTACCGTCAGCAACCTTGTCTGCCTCCCCGAGCAGGAAATGCGCGCCGTTCGCGGCAATGATATCGGCATGGTCTTCCAGGAGCCGATGTCGAGCCTCAACCCGGTCTACACCATCGGCGACCAGATCTCGGAGCCGATCCGCATTCATCGCCGGGCGAACCGGAAAGCCGCCATGGATGCGGCCGTCGCGCTTCTCGACAGCGTCGGCATTCCCGATGCCAGGCGCCGTGCCGGCCAATATCCGCACGAATTATCCGGCGGCATGCGCCAGCGCGCCACGATCGCCATGGCCCTTGCCTGCGACCCGACGCTGCTGATCGCCGACGAGCCGACGACGGCGCTCGACGTCACCATCCAGGCGCAGGTTCTGGCCCTGCTGCAGAGGCTGCAGCGTGAACGCGGCATGGCCATGCTCTTCGTCACCCATAATCTCGGCGTCGTCGCCGAAATCGCGCATCGGGTGGCGGTCATGTATGCCGGCCGGATCGTCGAGACGGGACCGGTGGCCGAGGTTTTCCGCAATCCGCGACATCCCTATACGATCGGCCTGCTGGCCTCGATGCCGAAATTCGGTGATGCGAGCCGGATGAGGCAGGCGGGCGAAAGGCTGGCGGCCATTCCGGGCGTCGTGCCGAGCCTGATGAACATGCCGGCCGGCTGCGCTTTCCAGCCGCGCTGCCAATTTGCCGTCGACGCCTGTCGCGCGGCCGTGCCGCCGCTGGCCGATGTCAATCCGCGGCACAAGAGCCGCTGCATTCGCTGGCAGGAGATCAGATGAGCGAGTCCCTTCTCTCGGTCCGCGACCTCGGAAAAGATTATACGTCCCGCGGCGCCAGGCTGACCATCCTGCAGGCCATTTCCTTCGATATCGGCAAGGGCGAGGTGGTTGGGCTGGTCGGCGAATCCGGCAGCGGCAAGACCACGATCGGGCGATCGGTGCTGCGCCTCATCGAACCCTCCGCCGGCAGCGTCCGCTTCGACGGCACCGAACTCACCAGCCTGTCTTCATCGGCAATGCGGCGCCTGCGGCCGCGGATGCAATATATTTTTCAGGACCCGTTCGCGAGCCTTTCGCCACGTATGACGATCGGCGAAATTCTGACCGAGGGACTGAAGATCCAGGGCCTTGGCACGGCAAAAGAGAGACTGGAACGCGCCCGCGCCGCACTCGAACAGGTCGATCTGCCGCCGGACGCCGTCAATCGTTACGCTCACGAGTTCTCGGGCGGCCAGCGGCAGCGGATCGGCATCGCCCGGGCGCTGACGCTCGCGCCGGAATTCATCGTCGCCGACGAGCCGGTCTCCGCACTCGATGTCTCGATCCAGGCGCAGGTGATCAATCTTCTGCGTGACCTGCAGCAGCGACTTGGCCTGACCATGCTGTTCATCAGTCACGATCTCGCCGTGGTCGAATATATCTGCGACCGGGTGATCGTCCTCTATCTCGGCCGGATCATGGAAATCGCGCCAAGCGCTGCGCTTTATGCCAGGCCGCTGCATCCCTACACGCGGGCGCTGCTCTCGGCGATCCCCTCGCCCGATCCCGATGCGCCGCGCGACCGCCAGATCCTGAAGGGCGATATTCCGAGCCCCGCCGATCCGCCGAGCGGTTGCGTCTTTCGCACGCGCTGTCCGAAGGCGCTATCGGCCTGCGGCGAGACCGTGCCGGCGCTGCGCGAAATGACGCCGGGGCATTTCAAGGCCTGCATCCGCGATGACCTCGACTGAAGGAAATGAGATGAGCATGACAACCCGCCGCCATCCTATCGCGGGCAACTGGGCAAGCCTGCTCCTGCCGATCGCTGAGGACGACAGCATCGATTTCGAAAAGCTCGGCGAGGAAATCGACATACTGATCGCCGCCAAGATCGACGGCATCTATTCGAACGGCACTGCGGGTGAATTTCACAACCAGACGGAAGCGGAGTACGAGCGAATTCAGGAGATGCTGGCGTCGCGTTGCCGGGCCGCCGCAATGCCCTTCGTCATCGGCGCCTGCCAGCCCGATCCGATCATCATGCTCGATCGCCTGCGCCGCGCCACTGCCCATAAGCCATTGGCAATCCAGGTGATCCTGCCCGACTGGTGGCCGCTCACCAATCTCGAAGCCGTCGACTTCCTGCACCGGGCGTCGGAGGCCGCCGACGGGATCCCGCTCGTCCTATACAATCCGCCGCATGCGAAACGTGTCCTGTCGCCAGCCGAGCTCAGCGACGTTTGCGGCCCCTGCCCGTCGGTGGTCGGGATGAAGATCGCCGATGGCGACGACGCCTGGTATGCGCAGGCGCACGCATATCTCGGCGAATTTTCCCTGTTCATTCCCGGCCATCATCTCGCCACCGGCATCAAACGCGGCGTTGCTGCCGGCGCCTTTTCCAACGTCGCCTGCCTCAGTCCCCATGGTGCCCAAGCCTGGACAGAGCTGATGCACGCCGACATCGACGCCGCGTTGGAGATCGAAGGCCGCATCCGCGCCTTTATGGACAGCCACGTCGTCCCGTTTCGACGTGACCACGGTTATTCCAATGCAGCGCTCGACAAATTGCTCGCGGCGATCGGCAACTGGGGTCCCGTCAGCACCAGGCTGCGTTGGCCTTACCGCTTTATCGGCGAGCAGGAAGCGAAAGGTCTGCGCGATCGGGCCCGCGCGATGATCCCGGAACTTTTCGCTCAGTAGAGAGAGCGGCCTGGCCCGATCAAGGTGAGTGCTTCCGCGAGACCGAGCTTTGCGTCGGGCTGTCGCGACAGGCATCATGAAGGGATGCGGGCGATCACCTTGATCTCGAAATCGAAGCCTGCCAGCCAATTCACGCCGATCGCGGTCCAGTTCGGATAGGGCGGCTTGCTGAAAATCTTCTGCTTGGCGGCCATGATCACTTCGAACTGGTTTTCGGGGTCGGTGTGGAACGTCGTCACATCAACCAGATCCTCAAACGTGCAACCCGCGGCGTCCAGCGTCGCCTTCAGGTTTTCGAACGCCAGCTCGACCTGGCGTTCGAAGTCGGGCTCCGGCGTGCCATCGGAACGGCTGCCGACCTGACCGGAGACGAAGAGAAGATCGCCGGATCGGATGGCGGCGGAATAGCCGTGTTGCTCGTAAAGCGCATGCCGGTTTGCGGGAAAGATTGCTTCGCGTCGGGTCATTGTCGATCTCGCTTCAATATCGTTGACTGGAAACCAAGGGGCGCGGCCGTGACCTACAGGAGCTTCCCATATTGCCGCCTCAGCTGATATACGGTGCGTATCTGAATACACCACATACGCTGAACATGTCAAATTCATATACGAAGCGTATGTGAAAATGGAGTCGAAATGGTCAAACGCCGTGTCGAGACGATGGAGGAAAATCGTCGAAAGCTGATCGCCGCCGCGCGAAAGGCCTTTGCCGAGAAGGGATATGCGGCCGCCTCGATGGACGAGCTGACAGCCGAAGTCGGGCTGTTTTACCACAACTTCGGAGACAAGCGCGGGCTGCTGGCCGCGGTTGTCGACCAGATCGACATGGAGATGGCCTCGCGCGCCCAGGAAATCGGCGCGCATGCGGGTGATGGTTGGCAGGGCCTGCTTGCCGAAGGTGCAGCCTATATCGAGATGGCGCTCGATCCGGAGGTCCAGCGCATCGTGCTGCTCGACGGGCCTGCCGTATTGGGCGATCCGTCGCAATGGCCGAGCCAGAGCAGCTGTCTTCAGGCAACCCGGCAGACAGTGGAGCGCCTGATCGCACAGGGGGTGCTCAAGCCCGTCGACGCGGAAGCAGCCGCCCGGCTGCTCAACGGCGCGGCGCTCAATGCCGCGCTCTGGATCGCCGCCAGCGACGAGCCGCAGGATGTGCTGCCGAAAGCTATCGAGGCCTTCGGCGCTTTGGCTGCAGGCCTTCTCAAGACGTCGGCGTAAGCGCCATATACGCGCAGCGTGTCAGTGACCCGGCGCCAATCGCCCTGGTGGCCTGGGCCTTGCCCATCCAGCGTCGGGATGGGCACCGGTGCTTCCCACCCCATCGCAACACCGTCCAGGCTTCAGCTCAGCTGGGCAAGGATATCGTCGACGACGCTCGGGACCGTTCCGGTTGTGTCGATACCGATCCCGGCGGGAAAGTGTTTGCTGCTCCTATGGTGGCGCAGAACCACCGCACGCTCGTCCGGCGCGAAACCCGGCTCATCTGGCCGCCCGTCCAATCGTCTGTTCAACGTCTCGACATCTATGTCGAGCACAAAAACCTTGTCGAACACGTCCAGGAACTTATGGAAATTGCGGGAGCCGCCACAGAAGAACGTGGCAGGATGAGTGGTGTCAGCCGTGATCGCCCGGACCTTTTCAACAGGCCAGATCCAGTGCGCGTAATGCCAAACGACGCGGTCCACACCTTGCGGCGGCCCTTCGAGCGCCACGCCGGTCTCGGGGTCCCCAACATAGGCCAGGACCCGATCACCATGGACGACATGAAAGCCACGCCGCTCCAGCTCAGTAGCGACAGACGTTTTTCCAGTGCCGGAGCTGCCTTCGATCAAGTAGTTCTTGATGCCCATAAGCGACGCTTACCATGGTCGGCAATCCGCTGAGAAGATACTTCACAGGCGTATACACTCAACCAATGGCAGTTTCGGGACTTTGCAGGCCTAGAGCTCTTTGTTTTGATGCATGTCGTGGTCCCGGAACCGCTGCACACCTCCGGGCGACATGCATTAGTAGCTCCCGAAAACCAGAAGAAGCGCGCCGACCGCGATAATCGCAAGCGCCGGCCAATTCCGCGCTAATCCGAGGAACCTCAGGCCTTGGCGCCGCGGCTCCAACGTCGCGCCGCCTTGCGGCATCAGGTGAGGATCACTCGGTCTTCGACGGAGCGTCGGCCGTAGGAGAAAAAGAAGGCCGCCGATTATGAGAGCGGCACCGATCAGAACTGCCCACATCGTCGCCTCCGCTAGGAATAGGACCTAGAGCCTTTCCTGGTTAGATTGAATCATTCTGTTGGCTCAAACGGAGTCGGATGGTCGACCGGCCGGCCCGTTTCAGCCAACCCGCAGGGCCGGGCACCTTTCCGCCAGGATCAGAGGCGATCGGCTCGGACGTACCAAGGGGTATGCCCATCGCCAATCGCCTCTGCCCTGACGAAAACCTGCTCCGGCAGAATGCTTCAATCTAACCAGGAAAGGCTCTAGCTTAAACCAGACCGGGTCGTGATTGTTCCGTTGCTCCAGCCGCTTATTCAGAGGCGCGCCGTACCGATGGTGCGACCTCGGTGCCGAGCAGTTCGATCGAGCGGCGCATGGCTTCGGTTTCGAGCGCCGCGGTGCTCATTTGGAACGTCACTCGGGAAACGCCCCCCAATGCCGCGCTCGCTTCCAGTGTCTTGGTGACGACGGTCTCAGGACTGCCGATCAGAAAGGCGCCGCGAGGGCCGCACATCGCCTCGAACTGAGCGCGCGATGGCGGCAGCCAGCCCCGTTCCCGGCCGGTCTGAGACATCATCTGCTGCCAGCCGGGAAAGAAGGCATCCCTCGCGGCTTCATCCGTATCGCCGACGAAGCCCATTGCATGGACGCCGATCCTCTCTTCTGCCGGCGGATGGCCGGCTGCCGCCCAGGCGTGCCGATAGAGATCGACGAGAGGCCGGAAACGTTCGAAATGGCCGCCGATGATGGCGACCATCAGCGGCAGGCCGAGTGTGCCGGCGCGGGCGAAGGATTCGGGCGTTCCGCCGACGCCGAGCCAGACGGGCAGCCGGTCCTGATGCGGACGCGGATAGACCCCTTCGCCATTGAGCGGCGCGCGGAAGCGGCCCTGCCATTTGATATGCGCCGCCTCGTTGAGCTTGAGCAGGAGGTCGAGCTTTTCAACGAACAATGCGTCATAGTCCCTGAGGTCGTAGCCGAAGAGCGGATAGGCATCGATGAAGGAGCCGCGGCCGACCACCAGTTCGGCCCGTCCGCGGGAGATGAGATCGAGGGTGGCAAATTCCTGGAAGAGGCGCACCGGATCGGCGGCACTGATGACGGCGACGGCGCTTGTCAGCCTGATCCTCTTGGTCCGCGCGGCCGCTGCCGCCAGGATGACCGCAGGGGCCGAATCGAGCGCATTCTCGCGGTGATGTTCACCCATGCCGAAGACGTCGAGGCCGACGGTGTCGGCCAGTTCCACCTCGGAAAGCACGCTCTCCATACGGTCGGCGGCCGACTGCGGCCGTCCCGTTTTCGGGTCGGTCGCAAGCATCGCAAAACTGTCGATACCGATTTCCACTGCTCAGTCCTTCCAGGTCAGGTTGTTCGAATCTGCGTGTCCCGGATTCAATAGGCGCTGCCGGTGCGCTGCGGTTCAGGCCAGCCGAGCGACTGGCCGAACTGCGTCGTGTGGCATCCGGCGGCGGAGAGAGAAACAAGCAGAAGGATGGCGAAGCGAAACATTGGAACCTCGAAAAACGGTAGCGACGATGGCGGAGCGGTCGGCGCCGGGGTCAGCGGATTGCGTCAAGAATGGTCACGAAGGCGCGGCGGTGCAGCCAGGCGACGCTGCCGGTGATCAGAAGCAGAAGGACCGCCGGCACCGGACTGCCGCCGATGACGAAAAGATGGGTCAAAATGGCGAAGACCATCGTGACGGCAAGCAGCAGGGCGCCGAAGGCAGCCGTCGCCGGAATCAGCAAGGCAACCGCGCCGGCGACCTCCACAGCCCCCGTCAGGATGCGGAACCACTGGCCGGCGCCGATCTGGTCGAAAATCGCCACCATCATCGGGACGCCCGCGAGCTTAGCGCTGCCGGCAGCGAGAAATGCCGCCGCGGCGAGAGCGCGCAGGCTCCATGAGACGATCTTTACGGTTTTGTTCCGATCTGCCGATGACGCCGATGTAGAATGCATTTGGCACCTTTCCTATGTTCCGCCCGCTCTGTGGTTTGGGGAGCGCAGCTCACGTGGCGCTTCGATGCCATGATCCATTCCATCCGAAAAGCCGGTATTTTCCGAGACAATCTATCGGATAGTTTGATACATCTAGATCTTTCCATCACCAGGCCCGCCGCAGAGGCGGGCGTTGTCGATATCTGCGGAGGTGTGCCGTGTTGGACGGTCTATCGCTCGATCAGCTCAGAACATTCATCAGCGCCGCGGACGAAGGCAGCTTTTCCGCAGCCGCGCGCAGGCTCGGGCGCGCCCAGTCGGCGGTCAGCGAGCTGGTTCGCAGCCTCGAGATCCAGCTCGGGGTCACCCTCTTTGACCGCAGCGGCCGCTATCCCAGGCTGACGGCAGCCGGCGACAGGCTGCTTGCGACCGCCCGCGAGGTCGTCGCCAAGGTCGATTCCTTCAAATCGCAGGCAAAAGGAATGGCCGCGGGTCTCGAGCCGGAGCTGTCCGTCGCCATCGACGTGTTTTTCCCCATTCATGTCATCGCGGAGGCCGCCAAGGATTTCCGGCAGCAATTTCCCGACGTGCCGCTGCGGCTGTTCGTGGAGGCGCTCGGCGGCACCGTTCAGCCCGTTCTCGATCAACGGGCCGCTTTCGCCATTGTGGGATCCTTGCCAGCCATGCCGGCCGGCATTCTCACCGAGCCTCTTGCCGGCGTGACGTTCCTGGTCGTTGCGGCGGCGGAACATCCGCTGGCGGCGATCGGAGGAACGATCTCCAGAGCCGAACTGGCAAAACATGTGCAGCTGGTGCTGACCGATCGAACCGAGCTGTCGAAAGGGCGTGAGTTCGGCGTGATGTCGCCGCAGACCTGGCGACTGGCCGACCTCTTCGCCAAACACACGTTCCTGCTCAATGGATTGGGTTGGGGCGGCATGCCCGAGCACGCGGTCAGGGCGGACATCGCGGCCGGCCGGCTGGTCGAACTGACGGTCGAGGATATACCGGCCGGCGGACTGAGCCTGCCGATGTCGACAGCCTATCGCTCCGATGGTCCCCCGGGGCCCGCTGGCCGCTGGCTGATCGAGCGGCTGAAGAGTTGTTCAGGCGGCCGGGCAACCTAATGCATGTCGCCCGGAAGTGTGCAGCGGTTCCGGGATAACGCCATGCATCAAAACAAGGGGCTAAAGCGCGTCGCATGAATCATATTTGACGCGACGCGCTTTAGCGCGTGTTACACGGGTGTGTTTTATGACGCGATAAAATCAGGTCGGTGAAGCGTTATGTCCGCCGGCTGTTCTTTGAATGAGGCGGGCAACCACCTCGGTACGGTTCTGCGCCTGCAGCTTGCGCATGATGTGCTGCAAATGCATCTTCACCGTATGCCCCGACAAATTCAGTTTTCCTGCAATCACCTTATTTGAACAGCCGGATTGCAGCTCTGCGAGGATCTCCGCTTCCCGGGGCGTGAAGCCGGCAATCGCGAAATATTGCGTCCTATCATCCAAGCTTTTTTCGGCCGCATTTCTGGCCGGACTGCGCTCGTTCGCGCCGATAACAGCGCCCAACAGCTGCGGGAAAAATGTGCCTCCTGCCAGAACGAGACGAAGGCCGGCAAGCGCAATGTCAACGGGAAGCGAAGTCGAGAAAAAGCCGCGGATGCCCATCTTGAGCGCCTGCCGGGCGATGATGGCGTCATCCGAACCTGAGAGCAACGTGATAGGAGCATCGGGAAAACGTGCAGCAATCGCCGCGAGATCAGCACGCAGGCTGGCGCTCTCGACAGCTCTGCCGGCCAGATCCAGTGCAATCAAACGCACCTCAGCTCCAAGCGCCCGATCGAGACTCTCGGTCGAGACCAAATCGATGAGGTTCCATCCGGCGAGTTCGCGCTCCAGCAACTTCACCACAGTGGTGCGCGCCAGGGTTGAATTCCCAATGATGATCGCAGTTAGTGTATTGCGCCCCACACGGCGCCTGGTTCCAGAACTGTCGGACATTGCGGGCTCCCCGGAATATTTGCAACCCAACAGCTAATCATATTAATCTCGTTCTCACTACATGTCATGATAAAAAGCGAGTGTATTACCGATAGCAATAGTCCATTCTCTCCTGATAATTCTTATAGTCTATAAGATTTTTGCGAGAGATAACCGTTTCTGCAAAAGCACATTTCATGCCGGCATGCTGGTTCGACTTGTCGTCGCGGACTTCCAGCCTTCGTGCAATTCACGTACGGCAAGCAGGTCGAAAAAGCTTTCAAGGGGCTGAAAAGGCAACGGATTTGCGACAGACCCATTTGGCAAAGCGCTGACGGATAGAACGCGTTGCCGACCGGCGCGGCTTTGTTTCCATATCGCATATCAAAGCAGCCGCGGGCTCGGCAGCCAAACGACAAACGCGAAAGGCAACAAAAGCCTGAGATCGGTGCCTGCCCGTTATGATTACTGAATAACGCGGCCCTATCGGTGCATTTAATACCAGTTTGGGTCGTGTTCGCTCAGGCTCCCAGTGTGCCGGCAGCGCCAGATGCCGGGCAGACCTCGCAGTCCGGGCGGCCGAAATCGGCGACGATGCGATGAGGCCATGGTGGAATGTTCGCCATCTCGGTAAGCGCGGCGTCATGTCGGCGCAAGCGACGAAAGCCGGGAGGAACGAGTAATGCAAGTGGGAGCTTACCGACAGATTAGCTGTGCATGAAGCTCAGAATGTCGTCGACGAGAGCCGAATGGGCGTCCGTGAGGTTACCCTCTCCACCGTGACCGCCGATGCCGGCCAGCTGAAGCGCATGCTGATCATAGAGGACATGATCGATCTGTTGAGCGTCCGCCGACCCGCCGGCGGGAACGGCGATGTTGATGGGATGGAAATAGCCGAAATTGACGTCGACCATGCTGCCGGTCGACGATCCGACCCCGCCACCGCCGCCGGCATGGTTGCCGGTAAAAATCGTGTCCGACGACAGATTGAAGCCACCGCCATTGCCGCCGATGCCGGCGATCTGCACGGTGCCCTGATCGAAAATCACATTGTTTGCCTGATGGGCCTCCGCCGAGCCGCCCGCGGCGCCGATGGCGATGTTGATCGGCGAGAAGATGGCGATACTCACGTCGACCATGCTGCCGACGAAATATCCGTCGCCGCCGTGGCCGGCATAATTGTCGCCGGTGAAAGTGAGCGACGTTCCCGGGCTCATCGACGGGCCGTGGCTTGCGACGTTATGGTTTCCGCCCGAGCCGCCCATGCCGCCGATCTGGGTTGCCCCCTGCAGGAACAGTGCGTTGTTCGATTGCTCGGCGTGCGCCATTGCGCCGGGGCCGGCAGCCACGGCGGTATTCACGGGGGCAAACAGCGCGACTTCGGTGCTGACGAGCCCGCCATAGAAAAGGCCGGTGCCGCCGCTGCCGGCATGATTGGCGTCACCGCCGCCGATGGCAACATTGCCGCTTCCGCCATTCCCGCCTATCCCCGCCATTTCGGTGGGATGCTGATTGATGAACGCGTCATTGCCCTGAACGGCGTCGGCACCCGAATGGGCCCCCGCAATAGCAGCATTGGATGGCATGAAGACGGCCAGTGCATTGCTGCTGATCACACCTTCACTTATTCCGTCACCGCCGCTGCCGGCTGAATTGGAGCTCGGACCGGAAGCGACATCCAATGGAAGCCAGGTCGGCACCAGCGCCAGATGCCCCGCAGCCCCATTGAAGGCGAGGTTTTGATCGGCGCCCGCTTTGGGCAAGTCTTCCGATAAGGGACGAATTTCCGTCATCACCGTCTCCGTTCCGCGACCAACCGCGTCCGCCGAGCGTGCGGCGTATGCAGCCTCGATTGTTGAGGCATTGTGCCTCTGAACGGAAGAAAAGCGGAGCCTGCAATTCGTCTACGCCTGGTCGGCTAGCCCTGTAGCCATTTGGGCGTCATCGCCGCGTGAAGGAAGCTCGCCTTGGGACAAGCGGTGCTGCGTCCTGCCCCCTTTTCCTGCGGCGGGACATGAGAGTTTTGAGCACCGAACAGGATCCCCTCCGCCAAGCGCAGCCTGATCTGGCGCCGGAATAAAGCCGGTTCGCAAGGCGCCGTTGCTTGTGACCAGGCCATCCGGCGCCGGATCACAAAGGACTAATCCGAAACAACGCACCGTCACCTCCAAGTATACGCCCGAAAGAACATCGCCGAATATCTAGATAGTTTGCAGTTTAAATCGTGGCAACATTCGGCTGCGGTTGTATTGGCTGGGGCGACGAACTGAATACCCACGCCGTAAGGGGACGCCGTACAAGGAACTCGGACGAAACGAAGTAGAAGGAGTGATATCAATGCCTATTCCACAAATATCCGACACGATTCATCTCAACAACCCGGATGCCGGTGACGCGTATGCCGGCAACGGCGGTGAGGGCCACAATGATGGAAACATCAACTACAACCCGGTTGCATATGTAGAGCCCGTGCAAACGGTCTCCGGGGCAACGACCGATCTGCACAACGGCGATCACGTCTGGCAGAAAGCAGATTGGGACGCCGGCAATGGCGGACCCGGTGGCTTTGCCCAGGCCCAGAACGGCTTCCTGGCGAAGATCTCGAACAGCGGCGCCGGCGGCGCGGGGGGAGATACTCAGTCCAACGGCGATCAAGGAAACGAGAGCGGCGGCAACACGGCTTCAGTGGCGGCGGCGACGACCGCGACACAGCATACGCAGCTGATGGCCGATCAGCATGCCACCATCCTCGCGGGCGTCGGCGGCAACGGCGGCAACGGAAACATGGCCCGTGGCGGCGATATATCGTCGGCTTTGGTTCACACCGATCCCGAAACGACGACGGTGCACAATTCTTTCGATCACTTCATAAACGCCTTTGGCGATATCGACCTCAGCCATCTCGGCTCATGAATATGGGGCGCGCGCCGAGGGCCGCCGGTTTCGGCTGGCGACCCTCAGGCGTTACTGAACCGGCCAGCGGGCTTTTCTTGTCAGTATCAAATGCAGCGAGATCTGATAATGGCAACGATTTCGACAAAACCAGCGCGCCCGCAGACACATCTCGTTGTTGCGCTTCGAGCTTGTGCCGGAGCCTTCGGCTTGGTCTTCCTCTACAGCTGCGGCTACAATCTCTTTCTTCTGGCGCCCTCCATCTATCTTCTGCAGATCTATGACAGGGTCCTGTCGAGCCGCAGCGCCGACACGCTTTTGATGCTGACGCTGATCATCGCCATCGCCGTGTTGGTCGGATCCATGCTGGATATCGTGCGCAGGGCGGCTCTTTCGCGCGTCGGCAGCTGGGTGGATCACAGGCTGCGGCCGCTGGTGCTCACCGCATCATTCGAATATGCCGCTCGCGTCGATGCAGGTGCGGCCACGGAGTGTTACAGGGACTTGGCCGCATTGCGCCAGTTTCTCGATTCACCGGCCAGCTCGCTGTTTTTTGACGTTCCCTGGGCGCCGGTCTTCCTGCTGCTGCTCTTTCTTGTTCATCCGCTGCTTGGGGCCATCGGTCTTTTGAGTGCGGTTGCACTTCTGCTGTTTGCGTTTCTGACGGAGCTGGCGACGCGGGAGCCGCTTGCCCACGCCAATCTCGCGCTTTCGAGGAGCTATTTCCGATTTGCCACCGCCCTCAAAAACATCGAGGTGATCCGGGCAATGGGCATGCAGGATGGCGCAGCGATGATCGTCTATCGCGATGCGGAAATGGCACGAAGGGCGCAGGACATCGCCATGCATCGCACGGAGATCATCCTTGGCTTCTCCAAATCGATCCGCACGCTCGCGCAGATCCTGATGATGGGATCGGCAACGTGGCTGGTACTCGCCAACGACGGTAGCCCCGGAATCATCTTCGTTGCGAGCTTGCTGCTCGGGCGTGGGCTTGCACCGATCGAGGGCGCAATCGGTGCATGGCGCTCCTTTACCTTTGCGCGGAATGCCTTCAATCGCTTGAACAGAATGCTGCTCACAGTCGCATCGGAGCATGATGGCCGCATCGTGCCGTTCCCTGAACCCAATGGTCTCGTTCTCGATAATGTCAGCTATATCAAACCATTCGCCGATCGGCCGATTTTGACCGGCATCACATTGCGCCTCGCGCCGGGCGATTGCATAGCGCTTATCGGCCCGTCGGGATCGGGAAAATCGACCCTCGGTCGCGTCATGGCAGGCGTGGTGCCAGCAACGAGCGGATGTGCCCTTCTCGGCGGGGTCGATATCTCGGCTCTGCGCCTCTGCGGCGGGACCCGCCACGTCGGATACCTGCCGCAGGACATCGAACTCTTCGGCGGCGCCATCAAGGATGTGATCGGCCGGCTGGACGGGGAAGATCCCGGCAAAGCGATCGACGCCGCAAAGCTGGTCGGATTGCACGAAGCGATCATGCGGCTGCCGCAAGGCTACGAAACCGATATCGGTGAAAATGGCAGCCTGCTCCTCAGAGCCCAGCGCCAACAGCTGGGACTGGCGCGGGCGGCCTATGGAAATCCGTCGCTGATCGTTCTCGACGATCCGAACTCGAGCCTCGATTATGACGGCGAACGGATGCTGTTTGCGGCCATCGAGCGCATGAAAGCCAGGCGGATGACCGTCGTTATCATAACGCACCGGATGGGGATCCTGCCCGTCACCAACAAGATCGCCATCATGCGCAACGGAACGGTGGCCGCCTTCGGCGACAGCGAGCAGATTTATGAAACCTATCTTCAACCGCCGTCTCGAACAGGAACGTAGGGAGGGACACCGCCATGACCCTGGTCCCACTGGACGCAACGCCGGCGAGACTTTCAACTTCGCCGGGGACAGGCCAATGCTTCGCTCGCCGATCGGCAGCGACAGCCCGGCAGCAGACGGCCTATGCGCCGGTGATCGCACAGAAACGGCGCGGCCCCGCCGCCGCTTCGCCCATGCCGGGGCTCAGGGGCGTTGTCTGGATGGGGAACCTGTTGATCCTGGCCTTCATCGTCGGATTGGGAAGCTGGTCGGTTCTGGCGCCGCTGAAAAGTGCGGCGGTCGCATCGGGCGTCATCGAACCGGAGTCCAGCCGCAAGACCATTCAGCATCTGGAGGGCGGCATCGTGCGACGGATCCTCGTCAAAAACGGCGATGCTGTCATATCAGGGCAGATCGTGATCGAACTCGACGGCACGAAGTCCCGCGCGGAGCGCGACAGCGTTCAAGGGCAGCTGTGGGATGCCGAAGGAAACCGCGCCCGGCTGCTTGCGGAGCAGTCGGGCGGCGACCATGTCAGCTATCCCGAGGATCTGAGGGCAGCGATGGAGAGATATCCTTCCCTCAGCGCGATTCTGACCGGGCAGCAAAAAATCTTCGAAGCCCGTCGCCGGGTCATGCAGGCGGAAATTCGGATCACCAATGAAAGAATTGCGCAGGTGCGGCAGGAAATCGTCGGACTTGGCGCGCAGAAGGCGGCACTGACCGCCCGAGCTGCAATCTCGAGCCAGGAACTGGATCAGGTTACCGCCCTCAGCGCCAAAGGACTGGAAAAAAAGAGCAGACTTCTCAATCTCCAGCGGGAAAAAGCAGATCTTGATGGCCAGCAGGGTGAAGTGGCGGCGCGGATCTCTCGGGCCGACCAGGTGATCAGCGGGGCGCAGGCCGATCTCGCAAAGCTCGAGAGCGACCGGCTGAGCGAAATCGCCCAAGGCATGCGCGATACGGAAAGCCGGATCATGCAGCTGCGCGAGCGCTTGCGCGCCATCGACGACCAGCTTTCGAGGACCGCTATCCGGGCTCCCGAGGATGGCACAATCATGAACCTGCGCATCCACACATCAGGTGGGGTGATCGGCGCGGGCGAACCGCTCGTCGATCTTCTGCCACGCTCGGATCGGCTTATCGTGTCTGTGCACGTCAGACCTGATGACATCAACCTCGTCCGCGCAGGGCTGGAGGCCCAGGTTCACCTGCTACCCTACAACCAGCGGCGCGTTCCGCTCCTGAAAGGTCGGGTGGAATATGTATCGGCGGACCGTCTCATCGATACGCAGAGCGGCCAACCCTACTTTGCCGCGACCATCCGCGTAACGGACGAGCGGTTGGCGAAAATGAGTGATGTCGAACTGGTCGCCGGCATGCCCGTGCAGACGCTGATCGAAACCGGCGAAAGCAGCGTGGCCTTCTATGCCGTGAGACCGCTGCTCGACAGCTTCAACAGAGCATTTCGTGAGGATTGAAGCAGTGATGGGCAAGAGAAAATATGACGACGACCAGATTTCGGGCATCCTGAAGGAACACCAGGCCGGCGTGACGGTGGCGGATGTTTGCCACAGGTACGGCATCAGCGAGCCGACCTTCTATCGGTGGCAATCCCTGCAGTCCGGAAATGCCGGCCTCCATGCAAAAAGGGTGAGAGCCCTGGAGGAAGAGAACCAGAAGCTCAAGAAGCTTTTGGCCGAATCCATGCTCTCGGCGGCAACGCTGAGCGAGATGCTGGCGAAGTCAACGAAAGGGCGGCACTAACTTCTGAACAGAGGGGTTTGTTGGCCGCGGGTCGGCGCGTCGCCCCCAGCCGGAGCGCTCGTCAACCAGTGATGCGCGCCACGTAGACCGTCGTTTAATACCAGCGTCCCCGGCCGTACCAGCCGCCACCGCCTAGCAGAAGAAGTATCACTACGATGATGAGAAGGGTTGTGAGATCCATGTGCGTTCTCCTCGGAGTACGATCACCATCTCGTTCGCGCCTGACGGGCGTTGCTCATGGTGGGACTCCCTGGCTTACAACGGCGATGACCGGTGTTGGTTCCATTCGATGCCCTACCCGGCCGGCGTCAACCCGGGCGGAGTAAGCGCCTTACGGGACGACCGCGGCCGAAGGCGGCGATAATCGTGATCTATGAGCTCAGTATTTTCTCCCGACAGGAGCGGACATTGGGCCTGCTCTCGATCGATATCGGCGGTGGCTGGAGGAGAACCTATGCGGCGAACCGGAGGACTTCATGGCAGCACTCAACTAAACCGGACACTATCGGCATCCGGATTAACCGCGCCGACTGCCACGGCTTTACGCCTTTCAGGCGAGTGAACTATCACAAGAGGCAAGATGACACCTCGGTCAATGCGGAGCATTCTTGGTCGATGTTGCAACTTTACCAGGGAGACACGTGGTGACATCTAGCAAACTAGCTCTCGCTCTCAGCATCACTATGGCACTTGCCGTTGGAGGCGCCGCTTATGCGGGTGATTATTGCCCACCAGACGAGACTGCCAAGGGCAATAATGGCTATGGCCAGGAAAAACGGGGGCTCAGCGACGGCACCAATGCCGGAAGCGATAACGGTGCTACAGCCCAAGAGAAATCCGAAAGCATAGTGCGATAATCGCCAGACAAATCCAATCTATGCGGCGGCACTCACACTGCCGCCGTTTTGCTGGTCGGCGCAGGAAGCCTCAAATCCTATGTTTGGCTGCGCCGACTTTGTCGACCAGAACGCGGATGATGATTGGACCCGGGCGGAGCTGATCAGCAGCTTTCTCCGCCCCGAAACGGGGACGTGAGCTGGGCGTTCCACATTTCATGTCGCGTGGTTTCGCCGCTTCCCTGTGGCAACCATTGGAAATGCAGGGAATTCCGCCGCAACACGCAACATGAAATTGATCGACTTATCTCGATCGATCGCCGTCTAATTGCTCGATATTGCTTGGGGATTGAGTGGTGCCCAGGACCGGAATCGAACCAGTGACACGCGGATTTTCAATCCGCTGCTCTACCAACTGAGCTACCTGGGCTAACCTGCTTCCGATGGTGCTTTTTTTGAAAAAGAACCGCGGGGCCTTGGTTCACCCCGGAAGCGAGCGGGGTTATAGCATCTTGTTCGCTCATGGCAAGCGTCAAATGACTCTTTTTTGACGGTCTCGCCAGATTTGCCGATTCATGAGGAAAAATAAGAGCTTCGCCGATGGATTTCCCTAGTTTTCCTCGTCGGGATAATCGGCCTTGGTCTCGTCATCGGCAACCGGAATGGCATAGGAACCAGTCAGCCAGCGGGAGAGATCGACCTCGCGGCAGCGGTTGGAGCAGAAGGGATAATGTTCGCGATTCGACTGCTTGCCGCATTCGGGGCAAGGGCGCGTCTTGCGCAGCGGTTCGACCTTGGCGGCGGCTTTCCTGTCTTCGGGCATGATCGGTCCGTCCTATGGCGTCGGCCGCGGGGCTCAGCCCTCTGGCCACCGGCTATGCACATCGAAGCCTTCGCCGGTCAGAAGCACAATGGTTTCATAAAGCGGCAGGCCGACGACATTGGTGTAGGAGCCTACCATCTTCTGCACGAAGGTGCCGGCGAGGCCCTGGATGCCGTAGGCGCCCGCCTTGCCGCGCCACTGGCCCGACGCCAGGTAGTTTTCGATCTCGAAACCGGAGAGCCGCTTGAAGCGGACCTTGGTCTCGACGATCTTCTGGCGGATCTTGCGATCCGGCGTCACCAGGCAAACGCCGGTATAGACGAGATGGTTGCGTCCGGACAAAAGATGCAGCGAACTCAACGCCTCGTCGGCAAACTCGGCCTTGCCGAGAATGCGCCGGCCAACGGCGACCACCGTATCGGCGGAGAGGATATAACTGCCCTTCCAGGTGATATCGCCCTTGATGGCGGCAAGGGCGGCTTCCGCCTTCTCGGCCGAAAGCCTGCGGGCGAGCGACCGCGGATGCTCCGACTTCTTCGGCGTCTCGTCGATATCCATCGGCATCAGGCGCGAAGGCTCGATGCCTGCCTGGTTGAGCAGGTCAACGCGACGGGGCGAGCCCGAAGCGAGAATGAGCTTATATTTCAGCGCCATGGAACCTCGACCATCGGCAGACGGGAGAAAACCCTTGCAGGACCTTGGGCAAACTTACTTGAAACGGTAGGTGATGCGGCCCTTGGTCAGATCGTAGGGCGTCATTTCCACAAGCACCTTGTCGCCGGCGAGAACGCGGATGCGGTTCTTGCGCATGCGGCCGGCGGTATGGGCGATGATCTCGTGTTCGTTTTCAAGCTTCACGCGAAACGTCGCATTCGGCAGAAGTTCGGTGACGATTCCCGGGAATTCGAGGACTTCTTCTTTCGGCATATAGTGGTTTTCTTCCTGTGGGTTGAAGAGGCAGCGCAGCGCGCGCCTTGAAATTTGGGCGGAAACTACACAATCAAGGCGGGTTTGTGAACCTTGTTGATCGGGCTTTCCGTCATTTGTTTTCACGCCGATTGCGCGGCAATGCCTTTTCGTTTCAGAAGCCGGCTTTCGATGAGACCGGCTAGATGATTGCGGACCTCGCGATAGCTCTCGAGAATCTGCTCGCGCGTTCCGCTGACAACCGTCGGATCCATGGTCGGCCAGTAGACGACGTCGATTGCATTCGAGCGCGTCAGCTCCAGCGCGGCATGATGGGCCTGCGGTGACAGCGTGATGATCAGATCGAAATAATCGTCCTCGAGCTCTTCCAGCGTCTGCGGCTGGCGGCGCCCGAGGGAAAGCCCGATCTCCTCGAGCACGACATCGACGAAAGGATCGCGCTCGCCGGCGCGAACGCCGGCCGACCTTATATAGGTATTGGACGGCAGAATGCTACGGGCAATGATTTCCGCCATCGGCGAACGGATGGCGTTCAGCCCGCACATGAAGAGGATGGCGCCCGGCCTCTTTCCCTCCTCGACGTCGGCGGCGAGCTCCATTGCCGTCATCCGCGCCAGTAGAGCACGCAGACCAGCGTGAACAGCCGCCGGGCGGTGTCGAAATCGATCTCGATCTTGCCGGTCAGCCTGTCCTTCAGCGTCTGCGACCCCTCGTTGTGGATACCGCGCCGGCCCATATCGATCGCCTCGATGCGGCTTGGTGTGGCCGAACGGATCGCTTCATAATAGCTCTCGCAGATCATGAAGTAATCCTTGACGATCCGCCGGAAGGGCGTGAGCGACAGGATATGGGTGGCGACATTGCCGCCGTCTTCCGTGGTGATGGCGAAGACCAGCTTCGAATCGACCAGCGAGATGTTCAGCCGGTAAGGCCCGCCGGCATGGCCGATCGGCGCAAAACTGTTCTCCTCGATCAGATCGAAGATGGCGACGGCGCGCTCATGCTCGACATCGGGCGTCGAACGGCCGATCGTATCGTCAAGGACGACGTCGCAAAGCCGGAAATCGCCCGCCGCCATGCCCTCACCTTTCGAGGTTGAGGCGGATCGCAACCGATCGCGCATGGGCGTCGAGACCTTCGGAGACCGCCAGCGCGATCGCCGCCGGGCCGAGGGTGCGCAGTTCACCCGGCCCAAGACGCAGGATCGAGGTGCGCTTGACGAAATCGAGCACCGAAAGACCGGAGGAGAAGCGCGCCGAACGCGCCGTCGGCAGCACATGGTTCGAACCGCCGACATAATCGCCGATCACCTCGGGCGTATGGGCGCCGATGAAGATCGCACCGGCATTGCGGATGCCGTCGAGCAGCCGGTCCGGATCGGCGACGGCAAGCTCGAGATGCTCGGCGGCGATGCGGTTTGCCAAGGGAATGGCCTGTTTCAGATCGGCAACGAGGATGACGGCGCCGAAATCGCGCCAGCTGGCCGCCGCCGTCTCCGCACGGTTCAGCGTCTTCAGCTGGCGCTCGACCGCCTGCTCCACCTGCTTGCCGAATTCGACATCATCGGTGATCAGGATCGCCTGGGCGCTGGCATCGTGCTCGGCCTGCGCCAAAAGATCGGCGGCGATCCAATCGGGATTGTTGTCCTTGTCGGCAATGACCAGCACCTCGGAGGGGCCGGCGATCATATCGATGCCGACGGTGCCGAAGACGTGGCGCTTGGCGGCAGCGACATAGGCGTTGCCGGGACCGGTGATCTTGGCGACCGGCGCGATCGTCTCGGTGCCATAAGCGAGAGCGGCGATCGCCTGGGCGCCGCCGACGCGGTAGATCTCGGTCACGCCGGCAAGCTTGGCGGCGGCGAGCACCGCCGGATTGACGGCGCCGCCGGTGGCCGGAACGGCAATGACGATGCGGTCGACGCCGGCGACCTTGGCCGGCACGGCGTTCATCAGCACCGAGCTCGGATAGCTCGCAGTGCCGCCGGGGACGTAGAGCCCGACCGCCTCGATCGCCGTCCAGCGCGAGCCGAGACGGACGCCGAGATCGTCCTCGTAGATATCGTCCTTCGGCAGCTGCCGGCGGTGATGGGATTCGATGCGCAGCGCCGCGAGCTTCAGCGCCCCCAGCACTTCCGACGGCACCGCCTCGACGGCGGCGTCGATCTCTTCAGGCGTGACGCGCATCGGCACGGTGGCGAAATCGATGCCGTCGAATTTCAGCGAATATTCGGCAAGCGCCACATCGCCGCGGGCCCTGACGTCATCGATAATGGCGCGCGCAACGGCGTTCACATCCTCGGAGACTTCGCGCTTCGTCGTCAGGAAAGCGGCGAAATGCTGCTCGAAACCTTCCGATGCCTGATCCAGCCAGATTGCCAAGGCCGATATTCCTTCTCAACTCGAAACCGCAACATTCAAACGTCGGGCGTCAGGGATGGCGCGGCTTGGAAGCCGCCTCCCAGGCGCCGCCGATATCGGCGAGCTGCGCCTCGATGCATTCCACATCGAGCGCAATCGAGGCCTCGCCCGACAGCGCCAGCTCGACCGTGCCATCCGGCCCCTCGCCCTTCTTCTCGAAGCGCAGCGCCAGCAGCGACAGCACCTCGTCCCGCTCGCCACGGTCAATGCCGAGCGAACGCACGGCAAGCACCCGCTTGAAGACCAGGGCGGCCCGGCGGCGCTCGAAACCCCTGCGCTTGCGCCCGGCACCTTCCCAGACGAAACGATTGGCGGCAAGGGCGAATTGCGCTTCGCGCGGCGACCAGTCGATGTCACCGACCTTGAAGACGCTGTCCTGCATATGCGCGGAGATGATGGCAAGATCCTCATCATCGAGCGCAACAAGCTTCAGATCGGTCATCCAGTCTTATCCCAGCAGGCACCGCCGGAATGGCGATGCGTCAGACAAGGGAAATAGGATGCTGCGACGGATTACGCAACCGGGATGAACGAGGCTTACTCGCTGATGCGCTCGACGACGGCGCCGCAGCGGGTCAGCTTCTCCTCGAGCCGCTCGAAACCGCGATCGAGGTGATAGACGCGGGAGACCGTGGTTTCGCCCTCGGCGGCAAGGCCGGCGATGACGAGCGAAACGGAAGCGCGCAGATCGGTCGCCATAACAGGCGCGCCGCGCAGGCGCTGGACACCCTCGATCTTCGCCGTCTGGCCGGAGAGCGTGATCCTGGCGCCGAGCCGGGCCAGCTCCTGCACATGCATGAAGCGGTTCTCGAAGATGGTCTCGGTGACGTGCGAGATGCCGGAGGAGCGGGTCATCAGCGCCATGAACTGCGCCTGCAGGTCGGTCGGGAAACCCGGGAAGGGATCGGTGACGATATCGACCGGCTTGATGCCGGCGCCGTTGCGCTTGACGCGGATGCCGTTGTTGGTCGCGGAGATATCCGCGCCGGCGCGACGCAGCGTTTCCAGCGCGGTTTCGAGCAGCGACACATCGGTATTTTCGAGCACGACGTCGCCGCCGGCCATGGCGACGGCCATGGCATAGGTGCCGGTTTCGATGCGATCCGGCAGGACGCGGTGGCGGGCGCCGGAGAGCGAGGTGACGCCTTCGATGGTGATGGTCGCGGTGCCGGCGCCGGAGATCTTGGCGCCCATGGCGTTCAGGCAGTTGGCGAGATCGACGACTTCGGGCTCGCGGGCGGCATTGCCGATGACCGTCGTGCCGCGGGCAAGCGTCGCCGCCATCATCATCACATGGGTGGCGCCGACCGAGACCTTCGGGAAGGTGTAGCGCGCGCCGATCAGACCGCCATCCGGGGCCTTGGCGTTGATATAACCGGCGTCGATCTCCATGGTCGCACCGAGCGCCGTCAGGCCTTCGATGAAGAGATCGACCGGGCGCGTGCCGATGGCGCAGCCGCCCGGCAGCGACACGCGGCAATGGCCTTCGCGCGCCAGCAGCGGCCCGATGACCCAGAAGGAGGCGCGCATCTTCGACACCAGCTCGTAAGAAGCCGTGGTGTCGACGATGGTGCGGCAGGTGAAATGGATCGTGCGGGCGTAGGAATCCTCCTGGCGCTCGCGGCGGCCGTTGACGGCGACGTCGACGCCGTGATTGCCGAGGATGCGCATCAGGAGCTCGACATCGGCCAGATGCGGCACGTTTTCCAGCGTCAGCGTATCGCTGGTCAGCAGCGAGGCGATCATCAGCGGCAGTGCGGCATTCTTGGCGCCGGAAATCGGAATGATGCCATTCAGCTCATTACCGCCGACGATTCTGATACGATCCATGTGCGCCTACGGGCCGCGCCCGCCTTTCCTGAAAGTTCTGACTTGAAAGAAGGAGTGGGTGTTTAGGGGATTTCTTGCGGAGCTTCAATTCGTGCCGGACGGAACATTACGATTCGTCCATTTTTGCGGCGGGCAGCCCATTTGTTTCGTCGGCCTGGCCGGAACGGCGGGCGCGCACCTGCTGTTTGCGTCGGCTGAGATTTTCCCTGAGCTTTTCGGCGGCCCGCTCGCGGCGCAGTTTCGCCTGTGCCTCGATTGCCTCTTTGCGGCTCTGCTGGCCGGTTTCGGTCTTGTCGTTCATGTGACAGGATTAGCCGAATTCGCGCCGATCCAAAAGGCCCTTGCATCGCAATCCACGCGAAGTTGGAATTTGCGGCTTGCGCTTGTCGTCAAGCTGTGGCAATAGCCGCCCCGTTCCCGCGATTGAGCCGACTGGCTCGCACGGGTCCTGGTCCTGCTGCCGTAGCTCAGTGGTAGAGCACACCCTTGGTAAGGGTGAGGTCGGTGGTTCAATCCCACTCGGCAGCACCAGTTTTCTTTCAGGCAATAACATCATATCTCGTATGCCCGGCCGCCCCTCATCCGGCTGCCGCCACCTTCTCCCCGTAAACGGGGCGAAGGGGATATGCCGCAAGCTCTCCGTTCCCCGCCCACCTCTCGCGCATGGCACGTCCCCTCGCCACGTTTACGGGGAGGGTTAGGGGCAGCCATCCGCATGAACCGGACAGTCGGCATTTCCGTTCACCAGCAACGAACGATTCACCATTGTTGGCCGTGAAAATCACGCTAGAATGCCTATCATAGCGGAGTCTCCCCGGAGGAACTGGGAGGTGCCGCACCTGTTTCTATCGAAAACCCTGGAGGAGCATCGATGGCAACTGAACGATGGAACAGCCCGGTCACGGTCGGTTTCGAAGGAGCCGATGCGCGAACGGTCACTGGGCCGTTTGATGCCTTGAAATGCCTGGCGGATTTCTGGCCGAGTTCGCGCGGGCTGCATTATATCAAGGCGCGCAGCACCTGCCGGGCAGCGCTCGACGGTCGCAAGAGCGTGGAGGAGGCAAGAGCCGAATTCCTGGCGGCGGCTGAAGAGGCGAAGCTGAAGCTGCACTAGCACGGCGAGGACGTCCGGACGTTATTGGTTTGTTCGCCAAGTCGTGCCGAAACGGTACGTTGTTTAATTTTCACTTAACCCTGCATCGAGCAGGTGCCGGGTTTTGGCGCAAAAGGTGTTGCGCCTCAGACAGCTGTTTCGATAGAAAACACTCAGCCATCATGATGATGGTCAGAGGCTCGTCTCCGGAAACGCCGGCGAGCCTCGTTCGAGCCGATCGGGGTCTCAGCAGCCCGCGCCGCCTTCATTCTCCACCTCGATATAGCCGACACCGATGATCGTGCCGTCCGCCGTGCGGATGAAGGACGGCAGATAGTGCGGCTCTGCCGGCTGGCAGGCGGCCGTTTCGGTATATTCGTTGAGCGCGATCTGGTCCTTCGGAAGCGCGGAATAGTTCGTGCCGGTTTCGAGCGAGGCATAGGCGGGGCCGGCAAAGACACCGCAACCGATAAGCAAGGTGGTTGCCCAGAGGCGAAGAAGCAACTGCATGATGGTCTCCAGCGTTTCGATCCGGCATTTCAACACGCGGAGGCTCACTTGGTTCCCTCAGCGCCGCAACAGGCGGCTGTGCACATAGCCTTGGCCGACGACGCTCTCGGCGATCTCGACCGCCCGTTCGACATCGCCGTGCCGGCGCACGAAACCTTCGAGGATGACATAGGAACCAAGCATGCTGACGGTGATTTCCCCGGCGTCGAGATCATCGGCGGCATGGAGAGCGCTCTCGACCGAAGCGCGTGTCGCCGCCTCGCCATGGCCCTGTCGGCCGGGTTCGTCATGGTCGGGGAATACAGGAAACCCGATCACTTAAGCGTCTCCTGAGGTTGGTATATTCAGGTTAACGCCGCAACGGGGTTTTCGTTGCAGTCCGCCGGTCTCGACAAGATATTCGCGCTGGATTTCCGGTATTAGGTAGCAAATGCCACCAGCGGCCGCTTCCGGTCCAAAGCCTACACGGAGGGGCAGCTTCGCGTCAGTGTGATTTCAGGGGTTCCCATTGCGTTATATTTTCTTGAGAGCGCAAACAAGGTTCCGCTGGATTGCCCGGTGTGACGGCGATACGCGCGACCCGAATGACCGTGTTAAGGTCCATTCTTGATCGAGGAGGATGGCAAGCCATGGAAACCGCACAACTGCGATATAATTGGGCTGATCCCGACGTCTACGAGGCTTTCATGGGGCGTTGGAGCGAACATCTGGCAAACCTATTTCTCGCCCGTGTCAATGTCGCTCCGGGCGGTCGCGTCCTCGATGTAGCCTGTGGGACAGGTGTGTTGACGAAAGCGCTAGCCGAGGCGGGGACGCATGTGATCGGTGTTGACGCATCGGAGGGTTACCTTGAAGGAGCCCGCCGTCGTCGATCCCACCCAAATATCGCATATGAACACGGCGATGTCCGGCACATGCGGTTCGACAATAACGTATTCGATGCGGCCGTTTCCACGCTGGCCCTGGACGTTATCCCGGAAATTGAACAAGTAGTTGCCGAAATGAAGCGCGTGACTCGTCCGGGCGGCGTGGTCGCGTCCGCTGTTACTCAGTTCTTTGGGGGCATGCCCGCCTTCGACCTCGTCTATAACACCGGTGCTGTGCTTGAGACCGACGTCGCCAGGATGAGATCCATGCGGGCGGGGCGCAAGGACTTCTGGCCTAACGGCCAGGCGGCGTTGTGGCGGAAGATCGGCCTTACCGACGTGACCGAGGTTCCCGTTGTCGTGGATTGCGAGTATCAGTCCTTCGCGGATTATTGGGCTACGTTCACCGATGGGCCGGGCAGCGTCACGGGCATGCTGATGGCACTTTCGGATGACGCCCGTGGTACGATCGAGCAGCATGTTCGCGCCGGATATCTGGTTGGTTTGCCGGATGGACCCCGGTCATTTCCCATGATGTTCCGTGTGGTACGTGGCTTGGTCCCAGCCTGATCTTGGCATGCGAAGGGGCCTGGGAGGGCCGGTGTGGGCCAAACCGAGACCTTGTATTAGCTCTCGAATGCATGGTCCGCTATCGCTGGCCAAAGCCCCGGCAAGGCGCCGGTCCGCTTGCGGCCCCAAGTTGGTCACCGCTCTACGCACAGGAATGTCTCCTATTGGCGGCTCAAAACGGCCACCGCGCACGATCACCGACTGGTAGCATTTGCTACATAATTTCGCGGATTTCTGCGGGCCAGGCTTGTCCCACCCTTGGCGGACGCTGCTGCGGCTTCCATATCTGGCTGCAGCCGAAAGAGGGATGACGACGATGAAAGTGCTGATGCCCGCCTTGTTTGCCGCCGCATTGCTGACCGGCTGCTCCTCGGTCGACAGCCCGGCGCTGGAACCCATTCCCGGCAGTATCACCTATGGCGGCCAGCCGCGGACGAAGCTCACCAAATCGCCGGTCGGCAGCGCCGTCTACAATCAGTTCTACAACGAGAGCGGCCAGCGCGTGGAGGAAACCTATATTCTTCAGCCGGACCGCAGCCTGAAGCTGGTGCGGCGCGTGGTGGGGCCGGATTTCCCCGAATGAGACTTGCGCCGTTCCAGGCTTGACAGCGGCTGAAATCGCGAACATTCAAGGAACATCTAATCTTCTCGCAGTGATTCTGCGGGAGCCCGACCGGACGGCTGGATGTATCTCGAAAAGCTCAATCCCCAGCAGCGCATGGCCGTCGAGCACGGCACGCTCACCGACGGCAGCCATATTGCCGGGCCGCTGCTGGTCATCGCCGGCGCCGGTTCCGGCAAGACCAATACCTTGGCGCATCGGGTCGCCCATCTGATCGTCAAGGGCGCCGATCCCCGCCGCATCCTGCTGATGACCTTCTCGCGCCGGGCGGCGGCCGAAATGGCGCGGCGCGTCGAGCGCATCTGCCGCGATGTGCTCGGTTCGAATGCCGGCGTCATGGCCGATGCGCTTCATTGGTCCGGCACCTTCCACGGCATCGGCGCCCGGCTGCTGCGCGACTATAACAAGCAGATCGGCCTCGATGCCGATTTCACCATCCATGACCGCGAAGACAGCGCCGACCTGATGAACCTGATCCGGCACGATCTCGGCTTCTCCAAGACGGAAAGCCGGTTTCCGGCCAAGGGCACCTGCCTTGCCATTTATTCCAGGGCGGTCAATTCGGAGACGGCGCTCGACCAGGTGCTGCGCGACGCCTTTCCCTGGTGCGCGGCCTGGGACAAACAGCTGCGCGAGCTTTTCGCCTGCTATGTCGAGGCCAAGCAGGCCCAGAACGTACTCGATTACGACGACCTCCTGCTCTACTGGGCACAGATGGTCGGCGAGAGCGTGATCGCCGAGGATATCGGCAGCCGCTTCGATCATGTGCTGGTCGACGAATATCAGGACACCAACCGGCTGCAGGCCTCGATCCTGATGGCGCTGAAGCCCGGCGGTCGGGGACTGACCGTCGTCGGCGACGATGCGCAGTCGATCTATTCCTTCCGCGCAGCGACAGTGCGCAACATCCTCGATTTTCCCGCCGCCTTCAGCCCGCCCGCCAATATCGTCACGCTCGACCGCAACTATCGCTCGACGCAGCCGATCCTGACAGCCGCCAACGCCGTCATCGATCTCGCCTCGGAGCGCTTCACCAAAAATCTCTGGACCGAGCGGCAATCGGCCGAGCGGCCGCGCCTCGTCACCGTGCGCGACGAGGCCGAGCAAGCGCGTTACGTCGCCGACAAGGTGCTCGACAATCGCGAGGAGGGCCTGAAGCTCAAGCAGCAGGCGGTGCTGTTCCGCGCCTCGCATCACAGCGGGCCGCTGGAGGTCGAGCTGACCCGGCGCAACATTCCCTTCGTCAAATTCGGCGGGCTGAAATTTCTCGACAGCGCTCATGTCAAGGACATGCTGGCCGCCCTTCGCTTCGCGCAGAACCCGCGCGACCGGGTGGCGGGCTTCCGGCTGATGCAGATCCTGCCGGGCGTCGGGCCGTCGACGGCGCAGAAGGCACTCGACCTGATGGCCGAGGATGCGAGCCCGCTGACGGCGCTCGCCGCCATGCCGGCGCCGCCGCGCTGCGGCGAGGACTGGGCGGCTTTCGTTTCGATGCTGCAGGAGATGAAATCCGGCAAGGCCGGCTGGCCGGCGGAAATCGAGCTGGCGCGGCAATGGTACGCGCCGCATCTGGAACGGCTGCATGAGGACGCGGCAACGCGGCAGGCCGATCTCTTACAGCTCGAGCAGATTGCCGGCGGTTATGCCTCGCGCGAGCGTTTCCTCACCGAGCTCACGCTCGATCCACCGGATGCGACCAGCGACCAGGCCGGCGTGCCGCTGCTCGACGAGGACTATCTCATTCTCTCGACCATCCATTCGGCCAAGGGCCAGGAATGGACGAGGGTCTTCATGCTGAATGTCGTCGACGGCTGCATTCCGAGCGATCTTGCCGTCGGCGCCACCGCCGAAATCGAGGAGGAGCGCCGGCTGCTCTATGTGGCGATGACGCGCGCCCGCGACGGTCTCGACCTCGTCGTGCCGCAACGTTTCTTCACCTATGGACAGAACGCGCAAGGCGACCGGCACGTCTATGCCTCGCGCAGCCGCTTCATTCCGGCGACCCTGCTGCAATTCTTCGAGGCCTGCAGCTGGCCGCAGGTGAAATCGGATGCCGCCGCCCAGGCGCAGGCGCGGCAGGTGCGCATCGATGTCGGCGCCCGCATGCGCGGCATGTGGCGATAGGTAGCGCCGCACGGATTCCGATCCGTGCGACGCGCTTTGGTTCGGCCCTGGCCTGGCAGGCGCTCAGTAGTCCCAGACGGCCGGCACCCAACGGAAGGCTTCGCCGTCAACCGCCACATGGCAGATGGAGGGGAACGGCAGGTGGGTGGCCACCAGCATCTCGCCCGTCGCCGCCAGCTCGCGCAGGAGAGCGACCCTGACGCGCGCCGCCTCCTCGGGATCATGCTCGAAGCCGTTATGCCAGTCAGGCTGATCGAACCCGACCGGGAACACGGCGTCGCCGGCGAACATCAGCCGGTCGCCGCCGGACGCCACGCGGACCACGCTGTGGCCGGGGGTATGGCCGCCGGTGCGGGAGACGACCACGCCCGGCGCCACTTCGGACTGCTCGTCGAACAGCCGCAGCTGGCTCTGGTACATTTTCACGAACCGCTTGGCGGCCGCGCGAAGCGCATCCGGGAAGCCCGCCGGCATGGAGGTGTGGGTGAAGTCGGGTGCCTCCCAGAACTTGACCTCGGCGGCCGCCACATGGATCCTGAGGTCAGGACGCAAACGCTCCTTCACGCCGTCGATGAGCAGCCCGCCAATGTGGTCCATGTGCAAATGAGTGAGCACCACGTCGGTGACGGATGCAAGATCGATGCCGGCGGCTTCCAGCCGCCTGATCAACTGGCCGGCGCGCGGCAGGTTCAAATCCGGGTCCATGCCCAGACCGGCATCAATGAGGATGGTCTGTGCACCGCTGCGCACCACGACGACGTTCAGCGGCCAGTCGAAAGCGTCTTTCGGGAAGAACATTTCGCCCAGCCAGGCTGCCCGGACCGCGGGCTCGGCATTGTGTGCCAGCATCGAGGTCGGGAGCGGCAGCACCCCATCGCTGATGATCAGGACTTCGATCTCGCCGATCCGCAACGCATAGCGCGACGGAACCAGCTCATCGAGCTTTGGCTTGCCGAGCTGCGGGGTGCTGTCCAAGTTGATGTTTGTCTGCGTTTGACCAATCGTACGAGCTTTTGCTTCTGCCTGCGACATGATGCGCTCCTGTTTTGCGATCGAGAGGTGTCAGTTACGGTTCACGTCGCAGAGACTATGTGGGAGCGTGTTAAGGGTCGATCGGATCAAGGGAGAGGAAAGGCTAGGCTTTAGCACAGGGAAGCCTATGGGTTCGGCGGAACGCAGCGACGATTTGGTGGTGAAACGGCTGGCATGAGGACGCAGACGCCCTCGCCCGCCGGGGCGGCGCCCGCACACAGCATGCAGAAAGATGACAGCGTCAGAGCAATAGCGGCGGTTCGGCCGGCTTCAGGAAGCGCTCGACGGCTGCCGACTCCACCGCCTCGACTGACGCCGGCGACCATTTCGGATTGCGGTCCTTGTCGATGACGGCAGCGCGGATGCCTTCGAAGAAATCCGGATTATCCAGCATCTGCAGACAGGCGCCGAGTTCGCGGCCGAGGCATTCGGCAAGCGAGGCGCTGCGCCGGCCGGCCCTCAAGAGCCGCAAAGCGAGCTTCAGGCTGGTCGGCGAGCGCGTCAGCAGCACCCGGCGCGTCTCGGCGGCGAATTCGCCATCCTCCTCGGCGAGCGCCGTCAGGATCTCCTCGACGCCGTCGAACCGAAATGCGCGATCGATCGTCGCCGCGTTCTGCCGCAGCCGGCTTTCTCCCGGCGGCTCGGAGAATGCCTGCAGCAGGGCATCGACATCGATCGACGAACTGCCGCGCGGCAGGCCCGACAGTGCATCGATCACCTCGGCGAGCCGCGACGACGCGATATAACGATCGGCGAGCCCGGCATGGATCGCGTCGGCGGCGCCGATATCGAGCCCGGTCAGGCCGAGCCATGTTCCGGCCTCGCCGGGTGCCTTCGGCAGCAGCCAGGTGGCGCCGACATCGGGGACGTAGCCGATGCCGGTTTCCGGCATGGCAAGGCGGGTGCGTTCGGTGACGATGCGGTGGCGGCCATGCGCGGACAGGCCGACACCGCCGCCCATGGTGATGCCGTCCATCAGCGCGACATAGGGTTTGGGGTAGACGGCGATCTGATGGTTGAGACGGAATTCCTCGCGCCAGAAGGTTCCGGCGAGGCCGTCGCCGGCCCGGGCGCTCTCATGCAGGGCGCGGATGTCGCCGCCGGCGCAGAAGCCGCGTTCGCCTTCCCCTGTCGCCACGACAATCGCCACGTCGGCATCGCGGGCAAAACCGTCAAGCGCCTCGGCAATCGACCGGATCATCGCCAGCGTCAGGCTGTTCAGCGCCCGCGGCCGGTTGAGCCGGATGATGCCGGCAGCGCCTCGCCGCTCGATGATGACTTCGCTGTCCTGCATGGTTCACCTCCGCTGTTCCAGCCTTTCCTGGTCAGACATTCTGCCAAGGAAAGGCTTGAAACCATGCATAGACGACGATGCGGCATCGCTCCAGAGCATTTCCGGCAAGCCTGTAAACAGGCTGCCGCCGAGCACCGTTTAAAAGGATGCGGCGGCAAGCGCCCGGTGGATGCTGTGCAGGTCGTCGACATTTCTGTTCGACAGGAAGAGCTCCCAATCGAGCGAGCTCTGGACGATGGTTTCCAGCGAATTGTGGCGCGGCTTCCAGTCGAGCACCTGGCGGGCGAGCGAAGCATCGGCGACGACGCTTGCCGAATCGCCGGGACGGCGCGGCGCCATATGGATCTTGAAGGAATGTCCGTGCAGGCGGGCGACCATGTTCAAGACGTCGAGCACCGAATAGCCGCTGCCATAACCGCAATTGGCAACCAGCGAGCCTTTGTCCCTGCGCAGATGCTGCAGCGCTTTCAGATGGGCATCGGCAAGATCGGTGACATGGATGTAGTCGCGCACGCCGGTGCCGTCATGGGTGGGATAGTCGATGCCGTAGACATGGACGCTGTCGCGTTTGCCGAGCGCTGCCTCGCAGGCGACCTTGATCAGATGCGTGGCGCCTGCCGTCGACTGGCCGGTGCGGTGATCTGGGTCGGCGCCGGCGACGTTGAAATAGCGGAGCGCGACATAGTTGAAATCATAGGCGGCGGCGGCATCGCGCAGCATGAATTCGGTCATCAGCTTCGACTGGCCGTAGGGATTTTCCGGATTGAGGGAGGCATTCTCCTTCACCGGCAGGTCGTTCTGCTGCTGACCGTAGACGGCCGCCGTCGACGAAAAGACGAAATTGCGAATGCCGGCCTTGATCGAGGCGGAGAGAAGTGCCCGGGTCTTGCCGGAGTTGTTGTCGTAATAGGAAAGCGGATCGGCGACCGAGACCGGGACGACGGCGGAGCCGGCGAAATGGACGATCGCCTCGATGTCGTTTTCGATGAAGATCTTCTTCAAGATGTCGGGATCGGCAATGTCGCCGAGATAGAAACGCGCCGCCGGCGCCACGGCCCAGCGGAAGCCGGTGGAGAGACGGTCGAGCACCACCACATCCTCGCCCGCATCGATGAGCGCCCAAACCATGTGACTGCCGATATAACCGGCCCCGCCCGTCACCAAAACCGCCATGTCCCACACCCCTGCTTTCGCTTTTTAGAAGCAGGGGCATCAGGCGCCGGTTTTTCTTTCCAATTTTCTTATCGCAGGGCCGTTCGGGACCCTTTCAACGCTTATGTTTGGAGTCGTGGTTAGAGGCCGATTTCGGGCTTTGCTCAAGTTTTAGCGATCCGGCCGTTCCGGCGCAAAATCGGTCCGGCGCGCGCTCTCGCCGGCCCTCTCAGAGCTTGACGATATAATCGCAGAGCCGCTCGGCAGCGACCGCTATCTGGCCGGGGTCGCGCAGGAAACAGGCGCGCAGGAACAGCTCGCCGCCGGCGCCGAAAGCGGTTCCGGGGGCAAGACCGACGCCCGTCTTGTCGACGATGTCGATCGCGGCCCTGCGGCTGTCGGTAACCCCGTCGATCTTCAGGAAGGCATAGAGTGCGCCGTCCGGCTTCAGCGTCTCGACGCGGTTGGTGGCAATCAGCGCATCGCAGAGGATGTCGCGGGAACGGGCGGCCTTGGCGATGTTGGCGCGCACGAAATCATCGCCTTGATCGAGCGCCGCGACGGCGCCCTTCTGCATGAACTGCGCCACGCCCGATGTCGAATATTGGATGAGGTTTTCGAGCACCTGTCCCATCTCGGGCGGAGCGACGATCCAGCCGACGCGCCAGCCGGTCATCGACCAGTTCTTCGAGAAGGAATTGACGAAGATGATCTTGTCGCCCTCTTCCATGATGTCGAGGAAGGAGGGCGCTCGGCCGCCAGCAAAGTGATAGAGCGCGTAGATTTCATCCGCCATGATCCAGAGATCATGTTTGCGGGCAAGGGCGAGGATTTCGCCGAGATCCTTTTGGGTCGCGGTCCAGCCGGTCGGGTTCGAGGGCGTATTGATGAAAAGACCCCGGGTCTTTGGCGTGATCGCGGCTGCGAGGCGGTCGAGATCGAGCCCCCATTTGCCGCCCTCGAACTGCAGGTCGACGCCGACGGCGCGCGCGCCGGCGATTTCGAGCGCGGCGGCGATATTCGGCCAGGCCGGCGTGAGATAGACGAATTCGTCGCCAGGCGAGGTCAGCGCCTGCACGGAGATCTGGATCGCCTGCATGCCGGAGCCGGTGACATAGAAATGCTCGACCGGCAGGCGGACGGAAAAATGTCTGAAATAATAATCCGACAGCGCCCGGCGAAGCTCGGGAATGCCGCACTGCCAGGTATAGAAGGTTTCGCCTGATGCAAGCGCCTCCATCGCCGCCCGGCTGATGAAATCGGGCGTCGGCAGATCACCTTCACCCACCCAGAGCGGCAGCAGGCCTTGCCGGCCGCGGGCATAATTGACGACTTCGACGATCCCGCTTTCGGGCGCCGCTACGGCGCGCGGACTGAGGCTGTTCATGATCGACATGCATATCTCCGGTTTCCGCCTTCATAAAAGATTTATGCCGGCAAATCCCATGATATCGAGTGATGGCATATCGATTTTCGTGATGAATGGCCGGGGCGTGCGACGGAAAAATCCCGCTGGGGAGATTGACGCCTGCCCCCTCACCCGCCTGCCGGCACCTTCTCCCCGTTCTGACGGGGAGAAGGGGATATGCCGTGACCTCTCCAGTCCCCACCTACCTCTCGCAAGGCACGTCCCCTCTCCCCGTTCTTACGGGGAGAGGGTTAGGGTGAGGGGCAGCTATCGACGCGAACGGACAGCATTGGGCATGGAGGGCGGAGCCGCCGGCGCCAGCCCGATCAAACCGCTGGGCGCTTGGCGATGAGATCGCGGATCTCCGTCAGCAGCTGAACATCCGCCGGCGGTGGGGGCAGCTCTTCCGGTGCGGCCTTTTCCTGGCGCTCGACCTGCATGCGCAGATAATTGACGCCCTTGACCATCAGGAAGATGATCCAGGCCAGAATCAGAAAGTTGATGAGAACGGTGAGGAAGCTGCCATAGGCGAAGACCGCACCCTGGGCGCGGGCGGCGGCAAGTGTGGGCGCGTTGACGGCCGAGGAGAGTGGCAGGAAGTAATTGGAAAAATCGAAGCCGCCCATAATGGCGCCGACGATCGGCATGATAAGGTCATCGACCAGCGATTTGACGATGCCGCCGAAGGCGCCGCCGATGATGACGCCGACTGCAAGATCCATGACATTGCCGCGGGCGATAAAGGCCTTGAACTCATTGAGCATCCGATCCGTCTCCCTTCGATCCATTTCAGAGATATGCAGTTGTTTTCATTAGCTACATCTTCATTGCAATTAATCAATTGCAAATCGCAACAATCGGGCCGAACTCCCGCGTGCAGTCTTTGACTTAAGGCGTAGACGGGCGGGAATTTTCAAGGCTCCTGAAATGACTTAAGCTCATCTGCATTGCGGGAGGTGCCGGCGGCTTCTCGCCGGCGGAGAGTCAATGCTTCCAGGCTGGGTCATATTCGCGTCTGCCTTCGGCTATCTGCTGCTGCTTTTCGCCGTGGCCAGCTATGGCGACCGCAAGAACCGCGGCCCGGGTGCGCTGGAAGGCGGATGGCCCGTGGTCTATGCGCTGAGCCTGGCGATCTACTGCACCTCCTGGACCTATTTCGGCAGCGTCGGGCTTGCCGCGCAACGCGGCCTGGAATTTGCCGGCATCTATATCGGTCCCATTCTGGTCTTCACGCTCGGCATGCCGCTGCTTCGCCGCATTATCGAGCTTGCCAAGGCGGAGAAACTCACCTCGGTCGCCGATTTCGTCGCCGCGCGCTACGGCAAGAACCCGACGGTCGCCACCATCGTCGCGCTGATCTCGCTGATCGGCACCATTCCTTATATCGCGCTGCAGCTGAAGGCGATCTCCAGCACCGTCAGCGCCATGGTCAACCCGTCCGATTACGGCATCGGCAGCGGCAATCTCTACTTCCTCGACCTGCCGCTCGCCGCGACGCTGGTGCTTGCCTGCTTCGCCATCATGTTCGGCACGCGGCATACGGATGCGACGGAACACCAGGACGGCCTCATCCTCGCGGTTTCGATGGAATCGGTGGTCAAGCTGGTCGCCTTCCTGACGGCCGGCGTCTGCGTCATCTGGTTTCTCTTCGACGGTCCCGCCGACCTCTGGCAGAAGACCGTCGAAAACAGCCTGGTCATGTCGGCGCTGAATTACCATACGCCGATCAGCCGCTGGATCACCCTGATCATGCTGTCGGCTTTCGCCATCATCCTGCTGCCGCGGCAATTCCACGTAACGGTCGTGGAAAACCGGACGGCGAAACAGCTGAAACTCGCGGGCTTCCTGTTTCCCACCTATCTCGTCGCGATCAACCTCTTCGTCCTGCCGGTGGCGATCGGCGGGCTGCTGACCTTCGGCGGCACCGGCAATGCCGATTTCTACATGCTGTCGCTGCCGCTGGCCGGCGAGATGCCTGTCATCACGCTGATCACCTTCATCGGCGGCTTTTCTGCCGCAACCGCGATGGTCATCGTCGATTCCGTGGCGCTGTCGATCATGGTGTCGAACGACATCATCATGCCGATCTTCCTCAGGCGCAAACTTGCCGGCCGCACCGGCCAGCGCGACGATTTCGCCAAGACGCTGCTCAACATCCGCCGCAGCGCGATCTTCGCCGTGCTGCTGTTCGGCTATGCCTATTACCGCTCGACCGACAGCACGGCCGGCCTTGCCTCGATCGGCCTTCTTTCCTTCGCGGCGATCGCGCAGATCGCCCCTGCCCTGTTCGGCGGGCTGATCTGGCGGCGGGCGAATGCGCGCGGCGCCATCCTCGGCCTGACGTCCGGCTTCGTCATCTGGGTCTATCTGCTGTTCCTGCCCTCGCTCGGCGGCCCCGATTATTCCTATGTGGCAAGCGCCGTGCTCGGCTTCATCTTCCCCGGCGCGACGCTGTTTACCGCGCCCGACGCCGATCCGCTGGTCAATGCGACCGTGATGAGCCTGCTCGTCAATACCGCCTTCGTCATCGTCGGCTCGCTCACCCGCAATGCCAGGCCGCTGGAACGCATCCAGGCCGGCATCTTCGTCAAGCGGCATTCGCGTTCGCAATTTGCCACGCGCGGCTGGAAGACCCGCATCAGCGTCGGCGACCTCAAGGCGGCGATCTCGCGCTATCTCGGCGAGGAGCGCATGCAGCGCTCGTTGACGACCTATGAGCAAAGCTCCGGCCGCAAGCTGGAGGACGAACAGCCGGCCGACATGGCGCTGATCCATTTCAGCGAACAGCTGCTCGGCAGCGCCATCGGCTCATCGTCGGCCCGCCTGGTGCTGTCGTTGATCCTGCAGAAGATCGAGGATGCTTCTTCCGACACCGCCTGGCTGCTCGACCAAGCGAGCGAGGCGCTTCAATATAACCAGGACATGCTGCAGACCGCACTGTCGCAGATGGACCAGGGCATTGCCGTCTTCGACAGTTCCAACCGGCTGACCATCTGGAACCGGCGCTTCCGGCAATTGCTCGATCTGCCGGAGAATGCCGGCCAGGTCGGCTTTCCCCTCTCCGAGATCGTCACCATTCTCAGCCAGCGCGGCGACATCGCGCCCGGCGATCAGCAGCAGACGGTGCGGCACTTCCTGACGCTCGACAAGCCCTTCTCACTGGTGCTCGGCGGCGGCGAGCGGATCATCGAGGTGCGCTCCAACGCCATGCCCGACAAAGGCATCGTCGCCACCTTCACCGACATCACCCAGCGCGTCAACGCCGACCAGGCCCTGAAGCAGGCGAACGAGACGCTGGAGCAGCGCGTCGCCGAACGCACGGCCGAGCTTACCCGCGTCAACCGCCAACTCGCCGAGGCGCGGGCGGCGGCCGACGAGGCGAATATCGGCAAGACCCGCTTTTTTGCCGCCGCCGGCCACGACATCCTGCAGCCGCTCAATGCCGCCAGGCTCTATTCCTCCGCCCTGGTCGAGCGCATGGCGCAATCCGACAACAGCCCGATCGTGCGCAACATCGACTCCGCGCTGGAATCGGTCGAAACCATTCTCGGCGCGGTGCTCGATATCTCCCGGCTCGATACCGGCGCCATGCGGCCGCGGCTCGCCTCCGTCGCGCTTTCCGACCTCCTGGAGCGGATCGAGACCGATTTCGCGCCGATCGCCCGGGAAAAACAGCTGAAGCTGGTGGTCATGCCGACATCGCTGCGCGTGCGCTCCGACCCCAACCTTCTGCGCCGGCTGGTGCAGAACCTCGTTTCCAACGCCATCAAATACACGATTACCGGCAAGGTGCTGGTCGGGGCGCGGCGGCGCGGCAATCAGGTGATCATCCAGGTGATCGATTCCGGCATCGGCATTCCGCCGTCAAAATTCCGCACCGTGTTCAAGGAATTCGCGCGGCTGGACGAAGGGGCGAAAACCGCTTCCGGCCTCGGGCTCGGCCTTTCGATCGTCGACCGCATCGCCCGCGTGCTCAACCATCCGGTCGAGCTGCAGTCGACGCATGGCAGGGGCACGGAATTCCGCATCGCCATACCGCTCGACATCTCGCGCCCGGCCGAGGCCGTCGCGGCCATCGCACCTGCCGACCGACCGTCACAGCCGCTCAAGGGGCTGAAGGTGCTGTGCATCGATAACGAGCCGAAAATCCTCGAAGGCATGCGGTTGCTGCTCAGCGGCTGGGGCTGCGAGGTGACGGCGGTGCATTGCCTGGCCGATGTGATCGCAGGCGACGGCCGTGACGGACCGCCGGATCTCGCTATTGCCGATTATCATCTCGACGACGGCACCGGCATCGCCGCGATCCTGCATCTGCGCCGGCAGTTCGGCGCCGATATCCCCGCCTTGCTCGTGACCGCCGACCGCACGCCGGAGGTGCGCGGCGAGGCCGAGCGGCACGACATCGCCGTTCAGCACAAGCCGGTGCGGCCGGCGGCGCTACGCGCCTATATAACCCAGATTTCCGGGTTGAAACGCGCGGCCGCGGAGTAGGCTCAGCTCGCAGATTGCATGGCACGCGCCACCAGGGCGCGCACCAGCGCGACATCCGGCACGTCGCCGAACAGGATGCGATACATGATCGGCGCCACGAGCTCATCCATGGCGCGGTCGACATCGGGAAAAGCCTCACCGCGCGCCTTTGCCCTCTCGGCGATGACGACGATCTGCTGGCGGGTATATTCGCAGCATTTGCAGGCATTTGCGCCTGCCTGCGCCGCCAGCACGTCGCGGATCATCTCGCGGCCCGGCCCGGAGGACATTTCCTCGGCATATTGCTCGGCCCAGGCTTCGAGATCGGCTTTGCCGCTGCCGGCATCGACCGGCTGCATATCCGGCCGCAGCCGCTCGACGGCAACATCGGCGAGAAGCTCCTGCAGGTCACCCCAGCGGCGATAGATAGTCGACGGCGTCACACCCGCCCTGGCGGCGATCAACGGGATCGTCACCTCACCGCGGTTCATCTCGGCCAGCAACTCACGGACAGCCTTGTGCACCGAGGCCTGAACCCGGGCGCTTCTGCCGCCCGGCCGAAGATTCTCTTTCACTGCCATTCCTACGCCCGCCCCCCAACACTTATGGTTCAAAATCTTTGACAGAACCATAAACGCAAATAATTTGCCTTTACGATGCATTCGCCCTACATGGAGCTAACGCAACGGCTTAGCTTTAAGAGGGCTTATATATGGTCGCCCCAGCCAAATCCACAGAGAATGCGCCGCGTCCCTCGATCGGTTTTCATGCGCTGACGCTCGCCACTTTTTTCGGCGCCTCCGCCGCACCGACGCCACTCTACCGGATCTACCAGGAGAACTTCTCGCTCTCGCCGGTGCTGATCACCGTCATCTTCGCCGTCTACGCCTTCGCGCTGCTGGCAGCCCTTTTGACCGCCGGGTCGATCTCCGACCATCTCGGCCGCAAACCGGTGATCTTTTTCGCCCTGGTGCTCGAAATCGCCGCCATGGCCCTCTTCGTCGTCGCCAGCGGCCCCGGCTGGCTGATCGCGGCGCGGATCGTGCAGGGTGTTGCGACCGGGATTGCCGGCGCCTCGCTCGGCGCCGCTCTCGTCGATGTGGACCGGGCCAAGGGGCAGATCGTCAATTCGATCGCGCCGCTTTGCGGCATGGCGGTCGGCGCGGTCGGCACCAGCGCGCTGATCCAATATGGCCCCTTCCCGATGCACCTCATTTATGCACTGCTGCTTCTTGCCTTCACGCTGCTGGCGGCCGCCATCTGGCTGACGCGCGAGACCGGCGACAGGCGGCCGGGCGCCCTCGGCTCGCTGATCCCCAGGGTCGCCATTCCGCCGCAGGTCAAACGGCCGCTCTCGCTGGTGACGCCGATCAATATCGCCAACTGGACGCTCGCCGGCTTCTACCTTTCGCTGGTGCCGTCGCTGGTCGCCAGCACGACCGGCAGCCGCGCGCCGCTGACGGGCGGGGCTGTCGTGACCGCGCTGATGGTCAGCGGCGCGATCGCCGTCTATCTCAGGCGCGGCAAGACGGCATCGGCCAATCTCTTCTTCGGCGTGTCGGCCAAGACGCTCGGCATCCTGACGGTCGTCGCCGGCGTGCATCTTGCCAATGTGCCGCTGCTGCTGATCGGCACTGTCTTCACCGGCGCCGGGTTCGGCACCAATTTCCTCGGCGCGATCGGCACCATCATGCCGCTCGCCAAAGCGGACGAGCGCGCCGGCCTGCTTGCCGCCTTCTACGTCCAGAGCTATCTCGCCTTCAGCCTGCCGGCGATCCTTGCCGGCTTCCTGGCGAAATCGGCCGGCTATGGCCTGACGACCGATATCTATGCGACGGCGATCCTGCTGTTGATGGGCGTCGGGATCATCGGAGTACGCTCCGGCCGTCGAAAGACGGCGGAGAATGCCGCCTGACATCCGAGGCCCGTCACGGCTTAAGATCGAGCAATGCGCGGCCGCTGCCATCCATGGCGAAGGGCACGGAGGCGTGCTGGTGAGCGACGATCCAACGCCCGTCTTGCTTGACGAGGCCGAGGGTCTGGCGGAACCAGAGGTCGACCTCGGTGCCGTCGGTCTTGGTCCCGGTCATACGCAGGAGACCGCTCCAGAAGGCGACATCGCCGCCAACGGTCAATTTGGCATCGCGCACTTCGCCGCCGATCGGGCCTTCCCACGTGTCGAACCACGCCTGCAGACCCGCCTCGTCCTTGCCGGTGAAGGCGAGCGGCGGCGCCAGCGAAAATTCGACGGAATCCTCGGCCTCATAGGAAAGCGCCTCCGCGGCGTTCTTTTCGCCGAGCGCCTTGGCCCGCATCATCAGCATGGCGATGATTGCCTCTTCTTCGTGCCTGGCATTGGCTTCATCGTTCACGGTCGTTCTCCTTTCGCTATGGACAGAGGACGAACGGGAGGACGACGATCCGACATCGACTGCTGAATTGCTTCAGAGGTAACCCGTCACCGCCGGTTCGTTCCACCAGGCATCGTGCCTGCCGTCGGCATAACGGACGGGCAAGGCCGCCAGTTCCTCCGGGGTGATATCGTCGAGACAGGCGATGTTGATCGAGACATAGGCCCCGCCGATCGCCTCGACATAACCGTCGCCGAAGGCCGGCACACCGCAGGTGCGGCAGAAGCGGTGATGACCGCTCATCGTATTGAACTGATAGTCAGTAGTTTCCGCCGCGTCGCACATCAGCCGGAAATCCTCCGGCTTGACATTGGCGCCCCAATAGCGCCGCTTGGCGCAGATCGAACAATTGCAGCGGCCGGTGCCTGCTTCGAGGTCCATATCCACCTCATAGTGCACTTTGCCGCAATGGCAGCTTCCCTTGTAGGTTTTCTTCATGACGTTCTCCTCCTTCGGCGTTGCATCAGCCATCGGCATATGACAATATGTTGTCACTATGGATGAGATACAGAATCGACAACATATTGTCAAACAGAATCGACCGGAGCGAACGATGGAAGGGGATGCCTTTTCCGCTTTCGCGATCACGGCCCTTCGTCTCGCCGGCCATCTGACGGCGGCCGGCGACCGGCTGGCAAAGCCCGCGGGACAGACGAGCGCGCGCTGGCAGGTGCTGGCGGCGGCAAGGCGCGGCGACATGTCGGTGGCGCAGATCGCCCGTGCGCTCGGCCTCGCCCGCCAGGGTGTGCAGCGGCTTGCCGACGTGCTGGAGAGCGAAGGACTGATCGCCTATGCCGACAATCCGCAGCACCAGCGGGCGAAGCTGGTGCGGCTGACGACGGAAGGAGCGGCACGGCTGGGGGTGATCGAGGTGGCGCAGGCCGGATGGGCGGATGGACTCGGCGCTGCCTTTACATCGGGTGAGCTCGATGCGGCGCGGGCGGTAATGGCGCGGTTGATGGCGATGCTGGATGAGGCGTCGGGCGGCTGAACAATTCGCCTTGGGTGGATGCGACCGAAGCCAAAACAAAAAAAGGCCGGGCTAACCCGACCTTCCCTGCCATCTCAACGAACCGTGCCAGTACATCCGTGGTCACGGTCCGGAGATGATATTCAAAGCCTTCCTGCATAATTCCTTAAATCGGAATCGATTTAAGGACAAAATTATGCAGCAAGTCAAAGTGTTACAGCGTCCTTTGCGCGTCTAAAAGACGCGCGGCGCTGTAATGGCTCAGGCCGCCTGGAGGCGGTCTGCCGACATCTTGCCGGACTTGTTGTCGCGGACGAGCTCGTAAGACAGCTTCTGGCCGTCCTTGAGGTCACGCATGCCGGCGCGCTCAACGGCCGAGATGTGGACGAAAACGTCGGCAGCGCCGTCATCCGGCTGAATGAAGCCGAAGCCCTTGGTTGCGTTGAACCACTTAACGGTACCTGTGTTCATGACGATATCCTTTTCGAATCGCTCATAGAAGATTGCAGCCCGGGCAAAGCCCAAGCGGCGATGAAAACCGATTTTGGAGGAAAGTCGCCAGGAACGACGCGAACGCCGTTTCAAAGTTCATCTAGCAAGATCGATGCGAGAACGTTTAATCGGGAATTGTGTCCGTGACAAGGCGGCAACACGGAAAAGTCGAGTTCAGCTTGGTGGAGCATTTTTTTAACGTCGTACCGTGGCCGCCCCCTCTGCCCTGCCGGGCCCGGCAGGGCAGAGGGGGGCCTACACGGCACAACGGCAAAGACCGTCCCGTAAAACCCACACCGCGAAAACGACTTACGCCGCCGCCCCCATCTTCGCATAGGGATCAAACCGCCCATAAAACGTCTCGCCCTTGGCGGCCATGTCCTTCAGCAGCGCCGTCGGCTTGAAGTGATCCCCGTAAGCCGATGCTAACTTTTCCGCCAACTCCACGAAGGCCTTTACACCCATGCCGTCGATATAGCTCAGCGCCCCGCCGGTATAGGGCGCGAAGCCGAAGCCGAGGATCGAGCCGACGTCGGCTTCGCGCGGATCGGTGACGATGCCTTCCTCGACCGTGCGGGCGGCTTCGAGCGCGATGGTGACGAGGAAGCGCTGCTTCAGCACCGCGACCTCGACCTCATCCGCCTTCTTCTGCGGATAGAAGTCCTTGAGCTCCGGCCAGAGCGACTTCTTCGCCGGTTTCGGCGGATAGTCGTAGAAGCCCTTGGAGTTCTTGCGGCCGAAGCGGCCCTCCTTTTCCACCATGCGGGAGATCAGCTCCATATGCCTGGGGTCGATGGCCTTCTCGCCGAGATCGGCGACGGTGGCCTTGAGGATCTTCAGCGACAGGTCGATGGCGACCTCGTCGTTGAGCGCCAGGGGACCGACCGGCATGCCGGCCATTTTGGCGGCATTCTCGATCATTGCAGGCGGCACGCCCTCGATCAGCATGTCGTAGCTTTCCGACATGTAGCGCAGCACGCAGCGATTGACGAAGAAGCCGCGGGTGTCGTTGACGACGATCGGCGTCTTCTTGATGGCGGCGACATAATCGAGCGCGACGGCGAGCGCCTTGTCGCCGGTCTCCTTGCCGAGGATGACCTCGGTCAGCATCATCTTTTCGACGGGCGAGAAGAAGTGGATGCCGATGAAATCGGCCGGGCGCTTCGAATTCTTCGCCAGTCCCGTGATCGGCAGGGTCGAGGTATTGGAGGCGAAGATCGCCCCTTCCGGCAGCACGGCTTCGACCGCCTCGATAACCGCTTTCTTCACTTCGCGATCCTCGAACACCGCCTCGATGACAAGATCGGCGTTGGCGAGACCGGCATAGTCGGCGGAAGGCGTGATGCGGGCAAGAAGGGCTGCGGCCTCGTCCTGCGTAAACCGCCCCTTACCGACGGAATCCTTGACGAGGCCTTCGCAGACGGCCTTGCCCTTGGCGGCCGCTTCCATGTCGCGGTCGATCAGCGTCACCGGGAGACCGGCAGCGGCCGTGACATAGGCGATCGAGGCGCCCATGAAGCCGGCGCCGACGACGCCGACATGTTTCAGTTCCGTCTTGGGGATGCCGGCGGGGCGGCGGGCGCCCTTGCCGAGCTCCTGCATCGAGATGAACAGCGAGCGGATCATCGAGAAGGCTTCGCGGGTCTGCAGCACTTCGGTGAAATAACGCTGCTCGATCTTCAGGCCAGTGTCGAAGGGCACCTGCAGGCCTTCATAGACGCATTTCAGGATGGCGAGCGCGGCGGGATAATTGCCGGAGGTTTCACGGCGCAGGATCGCCGGTGCTGCCGGCCAGAGCTGGGCCGAGGCCGGCGTCCAGATGCCGCCGCCGGGCGCCTTGAAGCCCTTCTCGTCCCAGGGGGCGACCGGCTTCAGGCCGTCCTTGATCATCTGCTTGGCGGCAGGGATCAGCTGGTCCGGCTCGACCACCTGATGCACGAGGTTCATCGCCTTGGCGCGCGAGCCGCTGAGCGACTGGCCGGTCGTCATCATCTGCAGCGCATCCTGGGCATTGGCGAGGCGCGGCACACGCTGGGTGCCACCGGCACCGGGGAAGATGCCGACCTTGACCTCGGGCAGCGCGATCTTGACGCTCTTGGCATTGGAGGCGACACGGCCGTGGCAGGCGAGCGACAGTTCGAAAGCGCCGCCCATGCACGTACCGTTGATGGCGGATACCCAGGGCTTGCCCGAGGTTTCGAGCTTGCGAAACAGGCCGGACATGCGACCGACGAGACCGAAAAGCGTCTGAACGGCCGTTTCCGGGCTCTTTGCCTTCTCCTCCTGATAGGAGCCGAACATCGACTTGATCATCGACAGGTCGGCGCCGCCGGAGAAGGAGGACTTGCCTGAGGTGAAGACGACGCCCTTGACGGCGGCGTCAGCGGTCGTTGCGTCGACGATGCCGTTGAGCTCTTCCATAACCTCGGCGGTGAAGACGTTCATCGATTTGCCGGGCATGTCCCAGGTGACCAGAGCGATGCCATCGGCGTCGGTTTCGAGCGTGAAATTGGTGTAGGTGCTCATCTTGGGAATTCCTCTCCCTGAATTCTCTCGCGGTGAAGCCCTCCCCGAGAAGGGAGGGTTCAGATCCGATCAAACGCGTTCGATAACCGTCGCCGTGCCCATGCCGGCGCCGATGCAGAGTGTTACCAGCGCGGTATTGAGGTCGCGGCGTTCGAGCTCGTCGAGCACCGTGCCGAGGATCATCGCGCCGGTGGCGCCGAGCGGGTGGCCCATGGCGATGGCGCCGCCGTTGACGTTGATCTTGGCGTGGTCGATGTCGAAGGCCTGCATGTAGCGCAGCACGACGGCGGCGAAGGCCTCGTTCAGCTCGAAGAGGTCGATGTCGGCAAGGCGCATGCCTGTCCGCTTCAACAGCTTCTCGGTGACATCGACCGGACCGGTCAGCATCAGAGCCGGATCGGAGCCGATATTGGCGAAGGCCTTGATGCGGGCGCGCGGCTTCAGTCCCATGCTCTCGCCACCCGCCTTCGAGCCGAGCAGCACGACGCCTGCGCCATCGACGATGCCGGAAGAATTGCCGGCATGATGGACATAGTTGATGCGCTCGATCTCAGGATGCGCCTGGATGCCGACGGCCTCGAAACCGCCCATCTCGCCGGGCATCTGGAAGGACGGATTGAGGGAAGCGAGCGCCTGCATATCGGTGCCGGGGCGCATATGCTCATCCTTATCGAGGATCGTCAGGCCATTCTGATCCTTGACCGGGACGACCGACTTGTCGAACCAGCCCTGCTCCCAGGCATGTCCAGCGCGCCTCTGGCTCTCGACCGCGTAGGCGTCGACATCGGTCCTGCTGAAACCGTATTTGGTGGCGATGAGATCGGCCGATACGCCCTGCGGCATGAAATAGGCCGGGAAATTCACCGAGGGGTCCATGAACCAGGCGCCCCCCGACATGCCGAGACCGACGCGCGACATGCTTTCGACACCGCCCGCGATGACGATGTCGTCGGCTCCCTGGGCAATCTTGCCGGCGCCGAAATTGACGGCATCAAGGCCGGAGGCGCAGAAGCGGGAGATCTGCATGCCGGGCGCCCTGGTGGAATAACCGGCTTCGAAGGCGGCGGCCTTGGGGATGACGGCGCCGGCATCCATGACCGGATCGACGCAGCCCATGATGATGTCGTCGACGGTGGTAGTGTCGAGCCCGTTGCGGTCACGGATCGCTTCCAGCGTCTTGGCCGCCAGGCGGACGGACGGCACCTCATGCAGGGCGCCGTCTTTCTTGCCGCGGCCGCGCGGCGTGCGGACGTGATCGTAAATGAAAACCTCGGTCATTGTCTCGTCTCCCTGACGGCGCGGCGGCGCCGGTGAATTTCAACTCCCCTTCTCCCCTCGGGGAGAAGGTGGCCGAAGGTCGGATGAGGGGGCGCTCGCGGCAAACTCGGCCTTGCTTGCGCGCGGCCGTTCGCTCCTTCGTCGCTCACCCCCTCATCTGTCCTTCGGACATCTTCTCCCCGCTGGGGAGAAGGGGGAACCTCAATTAAAACGCTTCGGCGGCCAGCTCCATCACCGTGTCGGCACCGGCTTCGATGCGGGCCTTGCGCAGCGCGGTTTCCGGCATGATGCGTTCCATGAAGAAGCGGGCGGTCACCAGCTTGTTCTTCAGGAAATCCTCGCGGCTCGCATCGCCGGATGCAAGTCCGTCCTCGGCGGCTTTCGCCATCTTCGCCCACATATAGCCGAGGACGACGAGACCAAAGAGATGCATATAGTCGGTCGAGCCGGCACCGGCATTGTCGGGCTTGGCCATGGCATTCTGCATGAACCACATGGTCGCGCCCTGGACGTCGTTCAAGCCCTTCTTCAGATGCTTGGTGAAGAAGGAGAGTTTTTCGTCGCTGCGGTTCTCCTCGCAGAAATCGCCGATCTCCTTGAAGAGGGCCATGGCGGCGCGGCCGCCGTTCAAGGCGAGCTTGCGGCCGACCAGGTCGAGCGCCTGAATGCCATTGGCGCCCTCATAGATCATGGCGATGCGGGCATCGCGCACATACTGGCTCATGCCGTGTTCTTCGATATAGCCGTGGCCGCCGAAGACCTGCTGGGCCATGACGGCATGGTCGAAGCCCTTGTCGGTCATCACGCCCTTGAGGATGGGGGTGACGAGGCCGAGAATGTCGTCGGCCGTCTGGCGCTCCTTCTCGTCGGTGGCGCGGTGGGCGATATCGGATTTCAGCGCGGTCCAGAGCAGGAAGGCGCGGCCGGCTTCGTTGAAGGCGCGGATGGTCATCAGCGTCCGGCGGATATCCGGATGGACGATGATCGGATCGGCCTTCTTGTCCGGCGCCTTGACGCCGGACAGCGAGCGGCCCTGGATGCGGTCGCGGGCATAGGCGGCGGCGTTCTGATAGGCGATCTCGGAAATGGCGATGCCCTGCAAGCCGACCATCAGCCGAGCCTCGTTCATCATCACGAACATGGCATTGAGGCCGCGGTTTTCGGCGCCGATCAGGAAGCCGGTCGCTTCGTCATAGTTCATCACGCAGGTAGCGTTGCCGTGAATGCCCATCTTGTGTTCGATCGCGCCGCAGGAAACGGCATTGCGGGCGCCGGACGCGCCGTCCTTGCCGACCAGGAATTTCGGAACGATGAACAGCGAGATGCCCTTGGTGCCCTCGGGCGCGCCTTCGATGCGGGCGAGCACCAGGTGGACGATATTGTCGGTCAGGTCGTGTTCGCCGGCGGAGATGAAGATCTTCTGGCCTGATATTTTGTAGCTGCCGTCAGACTGCGGCACCGCCTTGGTGCGCAGCATGCCGAGATCGGTGCCGCAATGCGGCTCGGTCAGGTTCATGGTGCCCGACCAGGAGCCGTCGACCATCTTCGGCAGGTAGGTGTCCTTCTGCTCCTGCGTGCCATGGACGAGGATCGCGGCGATCGCGCCCTGCGTCAGGCCGGGATACATCATCAGCGACATGTTGGCGGCAGAAGTATATTCGCCGACGGCGCAATGCAGCGTATAGGGAAGCCCCTGCCCGCCGAATTCCTCCGGCACCGCAAGGCCGATCCAGCCGCCTTCGCGATAAGCCTTGTAAGCTTCTGTGAAGCCATTCGGCGTCGAGACGCTGGCATCGTCGTTGCGATGGCAGCCTTCCTGATCGCCGGAATAATTCACCGGGAAGAGCGCCTCCTCGGCAACCTTTCCGGCCTCGCCGAGAATCGCCTCGATCATGTCAGGCGTCGCATCGGCAAAACCCGGCAGATTGTTGTAGCGTTCGAGGCCCAGCACGTCGTTCAGGACGAAGAGCGTATCGTTCACCGGGGCCTTGTAGACTGGCATTTCGCGAATTCCTCCATTCGACTGACCGGGTCGCACCGGCCTCGGGCACTGTCTTACAAAATATTGACGTTTGCGTAAACGTCAAATTCTGCAGCTTCGCCATCTTTTTCGAAAAAATTCGCGAGCGGCGAACCTGCGGACGATCAAATGCCCGAAGGCACGAGATGTCATCTCCCCTTCCTTGTCCATCGTGGAACGGGGTATAAGTGCCGGCGTCTTTCGATCCGTAAAATTTGGGCCGCAGTTCGGGAATGCCAGAGGAGGGGCGCCGGGATGATCAGTTTCGAGGCGATAAGGCAGCGTGCGGAACAGCGGAAAGGCGGCGCGGCGGCGCTGCAGGCCTTGCTGGAAAAGCATCGGCCGGATCACGAGAGGCTGCGCGCCATGCCCGACGACCGCATTCTTGCCGACATGACCCGGCGCATCTTCTACAGCGGTTTCGTCCAGAAGGTGATCGATGCGAAGTGGCCGGGTTTCGAGGCGGCGTTTTCCGGTTTCGATCCGGCAATGCTGAATATCGCGCCCGACGATTATTGGCATGAGCTGACCTCGGACGAGCGGATCATCCGCAACGGCGCGAAAATCATATCGGTTCGCGCCAATGCCGCTTTCGTCAGGGAGCTGGCGAAGGAATATGGCAGCGCCGGCGTCTTCTTCGCCGACTGGCCGCGGGAAGATCAGATCGGCCTCCTCGACCTGTTGAGCAAACGCGGCAGCCGGCTCGGCGGCATGACCGGGCAATATTTCCTGCGGGGCATCGGCCGCGACAGCTTCGTTGCGACGATGGATGTGCTTGCCTGCTTGAGATCGGCCGGCGTGCCGCTGTCTGCCTCCGGCACGGCGAAGAAGGACCAGCCGCTGATCCAGAAGGCCTTCAACGACTGGGCCGAGGAGACCGGGCTTTCCTTCATCCATCTGTCGCGCATCAGCGCCTATTCGATCGATGCGGGAGGGCCGCACTGAATTGCGGCTCCGCTTCTTTCCGGTGAGGGTAGCGCCTGCGGCGAAACAACTTCCGCGACGGAGGCGAACAGGATAGGCTTCGTTTCATCGGAGCTGGCAGGGAGGAACCGATGCCGCGCCTGGACCATGTCACGATCAATACCCGCGATGCGCCTGTGATGATCGGCTTCCTGCAAGCCATTCTCGGCGTCAAGGAAGGCTACCGGCCGCCCTTCCCCTCGCCCGGCCATTGGCTCTATCTGGACGACCGCCCGGTCATTCATCTCAGCCTGACATCGCGCAGCACCGATTTTCCGCCGGGCATCTTCAATCATGTCGCCTTCAGCCTTTACGAATTTGCCCCGGCGCTGGAGCGCATCAAGGCGAGCGGCTATCGCTATGAATATTACGATATTCCCGACACCGATCTTGGCCAGGTCTTCGTTTACGGTCCCGAGGGCGTGAAGATCGAACTGCAATATCCGCGGCCGGCCTGAGCGCCACCGTCGGGCGGGGCTAACGGCAATTGCCGCCAAAAACGGCGTTTGAGACACAAACGTTAAAAAATTCTCATCGATATTAACGGCTTGTTTACCACGTTTCGTGAAAGGTGCGGGTTGAGCAGTAGCGACCCGCATTCCTTTTCCCCGTCTCGCGTTTCCCAGGAATGCCGCTACATCGTTCAGCCTGAGGAAAGTCTAATTGACGATCTTCTTATGGATGGTGCGCTCCGGTCGGCGTGAAGACGCTGGCCACAGACGGAAAAGCCACGGATCGAGCTCTGACGAGAGGTCGAGCAGTCGAAGCGAGCAAGAAGATGAACGGATCGCGATCAAATCCTTCCCGGCAGTCCGACAGGACCTCGCTCGATGCGCTGAACCGCACGATCGAAGGGCTGGAGGCGCGCATCGAAGGGCTCATGGGCAGCGGGCGCGAACAGCGGCCGCGCACGGCAACGGCCGAGCGCGACGTTTACGCCGGCGCCAATTCGCCGCGCCCGGCAAGAGCGCCGATCGAGCCGCGGCCGGATCCGCTCGCTGAAATTCGCCAGCGCCAGCGCGCGCTGGAAGCCGGCCGCGAGCGGCCTTACGGGCGCGAGCCGGCCCCGCAGCTGCGCGAACCCGCGCCGCGCGCCGCAGCGTCGCAGCCGGCACCCGCCTTCCGCGCCGGCGACGATACGATGACGGAGATCGCCCAGGCGCTTGTCAACCTGCGCCAGGACCTGAAGCGCGACATTTCCGAAGGCGTCACCCGCGAGATGAACGCGTTGCGCACGGAACTGCGCGAGATCAAAACAAGTGCCGGAGACGGCCGCTTCGCCGATGACATCCGCGCCGACATGAACCGCCTCGCCCAGAGCATCACCCAGCTGACCGGACGCTCGGGCGGCGCGGAAGCGACCGGCCTGCGTGAAGATTTCGAGGATCTGCGATCGCTGATGGACGGGCTGGCGCGCGAGGAATCGCTGCGTCACATGGAAACCCGCTGGGACGGCTTCGAAAACCGGCTTGCCGCACTCGATACCGAGGGGCTGCAGGAAGAGCTGGTTTCGCTCGCCTATCGGCTCGACGACATCAAGCGCCATATCGGCGGCATGGGCGAAAGCCCGGCGGTCCGCGCGCTGGAAGACAAACTCATTGCCATCGCCACGGCGATGGAGCAGTTCGGCAATATGATCCAGCCGCATGACCGGGTCATGGCCGAACAGTTCGCCGCCATGGACATGCGGCTCGACGAGATCAGCCGGGCGATCGCGGCTAGCGGACGTGCGGCCGCCAACAGCGATCCGACGCTGATGCAGCGGCTGGAAAGCCGGCTTTCGGCGCTCGCCGACCAGATCGACGTGATGAGCCATGATGCCGCCAGCCGGGCGACGCCGGCCGATGAGCTGGCAATGCGGCTGGAGGCGCTGACGGAACGTGTCGAGGAGCTGACGAAGGCGGAAGCGACGTCGCGGCTCGACGAGCGGCTGGAACATCTTTCCTATCTGTTGGAGCGCACGCAGCAGACGGCCGCGCAGCCCGACCTCACCGGACCGCTGTCCGACATCTCCCGCAAGATCGACGCGCTCGAAAACGGCGCCGTCAACGACGTGCTGGCGCAGCGGCTCGATTATCTCGCCCGGCGCATCGACGAGATGGCCCATCCGCAGCCGGCGGCCGCGGCGGTCGACGACGGCGCCTTCCGGCGTCTCGAAGGACGGCTGAGCGATATCGCCGCCCGGCTGGAAGAGAGCACCGCAGCAGCCCCGACCGATCCGCGGGCGCTGAAAAACCTCGAAGACCAGATCGCCAATCTTTCGGCGCTGATGAGCGAGCCGCGCGAAAGCGCGGCGATCCCCGCCGATCTCGACCGGCGCATGGGCGCGATCGAAGATTATATGGCGACGAGCGACGAATATATCATCGAAGCGGCGCGTCAGGCGGCGGAAGCCGTCGTCGAGGCCTATTCGCGCAATGGCGCCCTGCAGGGCGGCGTGCCGGCCGCCGACATGTCGGCGCTGACGGCGCTGGCCGAGGATCTGCGCCATCTCGAAGATATCAGCCGTGACAGCGAGGAGCGCACGCACAAGACTTTCAAGGCGCTGCACGAGACGCTGGTGCATATCGCCGACCGTCTCGACGGCATGGAAGAGCGCGGACGGCCGGTCGCCCCGATGCCGGTCGCCGACGTCGATTTCGATGTCGACCCTTACGCGCTGATGGTGGCCGAGGCCGCCCGGACGCCGGAAGCTGCCCCGGCAGCGATGGCCTCTCCGGTCATCCGCCCGGCTGAGGTCGCAGCCGAACCTGCCGCCCCGGCGCAGGCCGCGGTCATGAGCGGAGCGAGCGCGATCGCCATCGAAGCAGCGACCAGAACGCCGGAGGCGGCGACGGCAAAATCCAGTCTGCTCGCCAGCCTCGGCAAGCGGTTGCGGCCCGGCAAGAAAGCCGAGACGAAGGCGGCCGAACGGGCGGTGATCGACCCCGCGCCGTCTATCGATCCTGCCGACGTGGTGCCGACGGATGCGGCGAACGAGCTGCTCGAGCCGGGTTCGGGCGCGCCTGACGTCAAGAAGATCCTTGAACGGGTGCGCGCCAGCCAGAGTGCCGCACGCGGCAAACCTCCCGTCGAGACCGATCGCGCCGATTACATCGCCGCTGCGCGCCGGGCGGCGCAGGCAGCCGCAATGGAAGTGGACGCCAATCCGAAGCAGGCTGGCAAGGCCGAGAAGAAGGGCGCGACTGCCAAGGCTGACAAGTTGGGCAAGAACGACCAGACGGGCAAAACCGGCAAGGTCAGCGCCTTTTCGCGCTACCGCCGGCCGATCCTGCTGGCGATCGGCGCCGTGCTGCTCGCCATCATGGCCTTTCCGCTGGCCCGGACGCTGACGAGCGGCGAACCCGCGCCGCAGCCGCCGGCGGAGGTCTCGGCGCTGACCGGAGCAGCGGAAAACCCGCAGCCGGCCTTGCCCGAAGCAACGTCCGCCCAGCCTGACACCGGCGCTGCGGAGGTGAACGCTCCCGCAGTCGAGACGGCTCCCCCGGCCGCCGAACAGGCGCAGCCGGATACAACCGCACCCGCCGCCGGCGATCATCTGACCGATGCTGCCCCGCTCGACGGCGAAGGAGCGGCAACTCTTGCGCCCGCCGCTTCGTCCAGCCCGACGCAGGAAACATCGGGCTTCGTACCGAATACGCCGGCCGCAGCACCGCAGGCCGCCATCACCATTCCCGACACCGTGCAGCCGAAATCGCTTGCCGATGCGGCGCAGGGCGGCGATGCGCTGGCGCTGTTCGAGATCGGCGCGCGCTATTCGGACGGCCGCAACGGCATGGCCGTCGATCAGAAGCAGGCCGCAGGCTGGTACCAGCTTTCGGCCGACAAGGGTTTTGCGCCGGCGCAGTACCGGCTCGGCAGCATGTATGAAAAGGGCAACGGCGTCGAACGCGACATCGCCAAGGCAAAGACCTTCTACGAGCAGGCCGCAAACCAGGGCAATGCCAGTGCCATGCACAATCTCGCCGTGCTCTACGCCTCCGGCGCGCTCGGCCAGCAGGACTATGCGACGGCCGCCTCCTGGTTCATCAAGGCCGCCAATCTCGGCATCACCGACAGCCAGTTCAACCTGGCGATCCTCTGCGCAAGAGGCAACGGCGTTCCGGCCGACCTCGAAGAATCCTACAAGTGGTTTGCAGTCGCCGCCAAGGCCGGTGACAAGGATGCGGCCCAGAAGCGCGACGAGGTCGCCAACGCGATGAAGCCCGATCAGCTCGAGCGCGCCCGCGCCAAGGCCGATCTCTGGAAGCCGGAGCCGCTCGACCACCGAGCCAACGGCATCGACATCCCCGACGAATGGGCGGGCACCGGCGCGAAGACGGCCTCCGTCGACATGAAGAAGGCGATCCGAAACATCCAGGCCATCCTCAACAATAACGGCTTCGACGCCGGCGTCCCGGACGGCGAAATGGGCGCAAAAACCGTGACCGCGATCAAGAACTTCCAGAAGTCGATCGGCCAGCAGCCGGACGGCAAGGTGACCGACGCGACGGTCAGGGCGCTGCTCGAGCGCAACAAGCAGGTGGCCAAGGCGATCTAGAACGGTTCCCGCCGGCTACTGATATGACGATGTCCTGTTTGCGCCAAGCCGGGCGCAAACCGCGCCGCCCTTTTGCGGGAATTGCGCTACAGAAGGCTTGCGGCACAAAGACATCTCGATTTTTTCCGCCGCCTGTCACGCAATCTGAAAAAAGCCGGATTATGCGGGACAGATCGCTCGGCGCACCCATCGAATCGTCCACTCTCGATCTCCATCGCTCCCGGGGGCTGATCGAAAGCCTCTGGCAACGATTTCGCAGTATGGTGCGCATTCGAACGGGGACGTGACGGAAACCGCCCGGCAGGGGCGGTCATCATTCGGGGTCGGTTGTGACAATCTATCTGCCCATCGCAGAATTGTCGGTGAACATTTTCATCATTCTCGGCATGGGGGCGGCCGTCGGATTCCTGTCAGGAATGTTCGGTGTCGGCGGCGGTTTTCTCATCACGCCGCTGCTGATCTTCTACAATATCCCCCCTGTCGTCGCGGTGGCCACCGGCGCCAACCAGGTGGTGGCGTCGTCGATTTCGGGCGCGATCACCCATTTCCGGCGCGGCACGCTCGACGTCAAGCTCGGCACGGTGCTTCTGGTCGGCGGTCTTTCAGGCGCCACGGTCGGTATCTGGATCTTTTCGCTTTTGCGCCGCGTGGGCCAGCTCGATCTCATAATCTCGCTGATGTACGTCATCTTCCTCGGGACTGTCGGTGGGCTGATGCTGCTGGAAAGCATCAATGCCATGCGGCGCGCCGCCCGCAACGAACCGCCGGTGCCGCGCAAGCCGGGCCACCAGCACTGGGTGCACAAGCTGCCGCTCAAGGTGCGCTTCAAGAAATCGAAGATCTTTCTGAGCGTCATTCCGATCGTGGCACTCGGCTTTGCGATCGGCATCCTCACCTCGATCATGGGCGTCGGCGGCGGCTTTATCATGGTGCCGGCGATGATTTACCTCCTGCGCATTCCGACCAATGTCGTGGTCGGCACCTCGCTCTACCAGATCATCTTCGTGACCGCCTATACGACGATCGTGCAGGCGGCGACGAACTTCTCGGTCGACATCGTGCTTGCCTTTATCCTGATGGTCGCGGGTGTGATCGGGGCGCAATATGGCGTGCGGGTCGGCCAGAAGCTGCGTGGCGAACAGCTGCGCGCCCTTCTCGGCCTGCTGGTGCTGGCCGTCGGCCTGCGTCTGGCGATCGCGCTGGTGGTAACGCCGGCCGACGTCTATTCGGTGGTGATGGGGGGTAACTGATGCGTCTGCTCGCCGCCTTCCTCGCGCTTCTTTGCCTGCTGCCGGCGGTGGCCGGCGCGCAATGGCTGCCGGGACAATCAACGGAAACGGTGCGCGAAGGGCTTGAGATCGGCACGTCGACCAGCGAAATCGCCATCACCTCTGATTTTCACGGCGCCGATCTGACGATCTTCGGGGCGCTCTCCAACACCGATCAGCTGCTGCTCGCCATCGGCCAATATGACGTGGTCGTGGTGCTGGAAGGCCCGCGAGAGGATGCGACGGTGCGCAAGAAGGAACGCGTCTTCGGCATCTGGGTGAATACGCGCTCGATGACCTTCGAGGCGGTGCCGCATTCCTATTCGATGTCGAGCTCGCGGATGATCGACGATCTGACGACGCCGCTCGAACTGACCGATCAGGGGATCGGCATCGATCACATTCCGCTGACGCCGGTCGGCTTCGTCGGCGACGGCAGCAATCTCGGCGAATTCCGCCAGGCTTTCCTGCGGCTGCAGCAGGGAGGCGCACTTTATGACCGCAATCCGAGCGGCGTGCGGTTCGTTTCCTCGAACCTGTTCAAGGCGAGCCTGCGCCTGCCGGCAAATATTCCGAACGGCGTGCATACGGTGCGCGCCTATCTCTTCAAGAGCGGCAATCTCGTCACCGAGAAATCGCTGCCGCTGCGCGTCATCAAGACGGGCATCGAGCAGACGATCACCGATGCGGCACATGACCAGCCGATCCTCTACGGCTGTGCAGCGGTGCTGCTCGCCGTCGTCACCGGCTGGGGCGCCAGCCTGATCTTCCGCAAGGACTGATCCGGGCAAAGCGACGCCCCGCAAATTTCCTGACAAGGGTGAGGCTTTGGTTCGCTGGCCGCCATCGACCGGCCAACGGCCCTCATCCTTCCCAAAAAACCGCTTTCAATTCGCTATCGGTCTATTAAGCTTTCAACCAGTTGCCAAAAGCAACCGGTTCTGATTGTTGCTGGAAGGAGGATGGAAATGAGAAAGCTTGTTGTCTGGAACCTGATGACGCTCGACGGGTATTTCGAGGGTACGAAACCGTGGGATATCGATTTCCACAATCTCGCCTGGGGGCCGGAGCTGCAGCGCCTGGCCGAGCAGTTCGGCGAAGAAGGCGATCTCCTGGTCTTCGGCCGCAAGACCTATGAGGGCATGGCTTCCTATTGGCCGACCGCCGAAGGCGAAGGCAATATCAAGGCCTATATGAACGGCATCCCCAAGATCGCCGTATCCAGGACGATGACCGAGCCCGGCTGGAACAATGCCCGCATCGTCAGCGATCCGATCCCCGAACTGACGAAGCTGAAGCAGGAGAACGGCAAGACCATCTTCATCTTCGGCAGTGCCGAGCTTGCCGACAGCTTGCTGAAAGCGGGTCTTATCGATGAAATCAGGGTCTGCGTGGTGCCCGTCATCCTCGGCGGCGGCAATCCGCTTTTCAAGGCGGCCAACGCCCAGCTGCCGCTGAAACTCATGGAATCTTCAACGACGGCAAGCGGCGCGGTGATCCTGCGCTATGAGCCGGTGAAGGTGTAGCAGGCTGCGGGCCACGGCCGTCCGGTTTCTGGGTGAAGACCCCTCCCCACAAGGGGGAGGGGCTATGCGCGGCACCGTCCTACGACAAACATCAACGCTTCTGCGGATGAGACGGTGAAGGGAATAACGTGGGCGCGGCATTCAAGCCCCTCCCCCTTGTGGGGAGGGGTTGGGGAGGGGTCTTAGATCGTGGCTCTCCCCGGTCGACGGCGGCAGCCCTTTCCAAAAAGCTTCGTATTTGAGTAAAAACCGGTTCTTAACGTTTACGAGTTAGTAATCTCTCTGAAACGAGAGGTTTTGTTATGCGTACTCGTATCGTTCTGACCGCCGTGGGTCTGGCGCTGCTTGCCGGCTGCGCGACGGCGCCGAAGCAGACGAGAAACATCTGCGCTGTCTTCGACCAGCGCGAGGGGCTTTTTTCCAGCTGGCAGAGGGCGGCCGAACGGACGGAAAAGAAATACGGCGTGCCCGTGCCGATCCTGATGGCGACGATGTACACCGAATCCGGCTTCCAGCCCTATGCGCGTCCACCGCGCACCAAGCTCTTCGGCTTCATTCCCTGGACCCGGCCATCGACCGCCTACGGCTATTCGCAGGCGCTCGACGGAACGTGGGATCACTACCAGTCGCAGACCGGGAACTGGGCGGCGCGGCGCACGAACTTCACCGACGCCATCGATTTCATCGGCTGGTATCATTACCAGAACAGCGTGGAGATCGGCATTCCGCTGAACGACGCCTATAATCTCTATCTCGCCTATTATTCCGGTCCGACGGGATATAAGCGCGGCGACTGGCGCTCGAACGGGCAGTTGCAGCAGACGGCGCAGAAGTTCGCGCGGATGGCAGGGACCTATCAGCAGCAGTTGCAGGGGTGTGATTGATATAATTTGACGGCCTGCCGTGGCCGCCCTCCTCTGCCCTGCCGGGCATCTCCCCCACAGGTGGGGAGATTGGCAAGTGGCCAAACCTTCGCATCCGTCTAGCGTTTCACCGCGTTGTGACGTCAATTGTTTGGGGAGCCAGCGCGCCCAGCCAATCTCCCCACCTGTGGGGGAGATGGCCGGCAGGCCAGAGGGGGGCTGGCACGGCACGTCCTATCCGCTACCCCCGCAAATTCCCGTACCTGACGGAATAAATCCGGTCCCGCCCCAGGAGATGCGCCACCAGCGCCGCCTTGTCGAACAGGCCGTTCATTGCCTGATGGCCGAGATCCAAGCCGCCGCTCATGACGCCGAAGGCCGGCATCAGCAGGCGGGCGCCGTCGGTGGCAAAACACGGGCGGCGGATCGATCTCTCGCGGCGGCGCACGGTCGCCGAGGGGTGCAGGTGGCCGGCGATTTCGCCGCTCTGCAGGCCGTTTTTCGGCTCGTGGCGGAAGGTCAGGCCGGCATAATGCATCTCGTCGGTGCAAGCGCCGGGCAGATCGACGACGCCGTCGGGGTCGTGATTGCCGTTGATCCAGATCCATTCGCGGCCGCGCGCCATGCCAACGATCAGCGCGCGGAAATTTTCCGGCAGATGCGCGGAGCCGACGCGATCGTGGAAATTGTCGCCGAGCGAGATGACGAGCTTCGGATCATAACGCGAGATGACGGCGGCCAGCAGGGTCAGGGTCGCCAGCGTATCGTAAGGCGGCAGCATCATGCCGCGGCGAGCGAAGGCCGCACCCTTTTCCAGATGCAGGTCGGAGACGACGAGCAGGCCGGCATCCGGCAGATAGAGGGCGCCGAGCGGATCGCAGACGGCGGCGATGCCATGGATCGACGTCTCGATACCCGGCACCGCGGCCAATCCTGAAATGTCGCGCGCGAGCGCCAGGCGGTTCATCACGGTCGTTATTCCCAAACAGGTCTCAGGCCAGCGCTTCGGCGATCAGATCGTCCGCCGCTTCGGCGAGCAATGCGTCATGGGCCTCGCCCGGCACCGCTTCGCGTCCGATCTCCAGCATCACCGGCACGGCGAGCGGGGAAATATGGTCGAGCGGGCGATGGGTGATATGGCCCTTGATTCGCATCAGCATATCGCCAAGTCGGCTTATATCCAAAAGTCCGGTCGCCGCATCCTGCCGCGTCGCCTGCAAGAGGATGTGATCCGGCTCGTGGCTGCGCAGCACGTCATAGATCAGATCGGCGGAGACGGTGATCTGGCGGCCGCTCTTTTCTTTGCCGGGATGGCGGCGCTCGATCAAGCCTGCAATCACGGCGCAATTGCGGAAGGTGCGCTTCAGCAGGAAGGATTCGTTGAGCCAGGCCTCGAGATCGTCACCCAGCATGTCCGCGTCGAAGAGGTCGGACAGGCTGAGCCGGCCGTTGCCGATCATCAGGCCCATATCCTCCAGCCCCCAAATGGCGAGAGAATAATCGGTGGCGACGAAGCCGAGCGGCTTGGCGCCCGCCCGGTCCAGCCGGCGCGTCAGCAGCATGCCGAGCGTCTGATGGGCGAGACGGCCCTCGAAGGGATAGGCGACCATATAGAAGCGGCTGCCGCGCGGGAAAGTTTCGATCAGGAACTCGTCGCGCTTCGGCAGCATCGACTTGTCCGTCTGCAGCGACAGCCAGTCGCGCACCTGATCCGGCAGCTGGCGCCAGCGGTCGGGATCGGCGATCATCGCTCGCACCTGTTCGGCGAGATAGGTCGACAGCGGAAATTTGCCGCCGGCATAGGAGGGGATCTTCGCATCGAGCGAGAAGGCCTGCGACGCCAGGCATTCGTTTTCGCGGATGCCTTCGAAGCGCAGCACCTTGCCGGAAAAGATGAAGGTATCGCCCGGGGACAATTGTTCGAGGAAATATTCCTCGACCTTGCCCAGCGTGGCGCCGCCGCGGCCGATCCGGCCGCCCTCGCCGCGCTTGACCATGCGGATGTTCAGCATCGGGCTTTCGACGATGGTGCCGAGGTTGAGGCGGTATTGCTGGGCGACGGCCGGATTGGAGACCCGCCAGCGGCCCTCCTTGGTCTTGCGGATGCGGGCGTAACGCTCGTAGGTCCTCAGCGCATAGCCGCCGGTTGCGACGAAATCGACGACGCGTTCGAAGTTTTCCCAGCTGAGATCGGCATAGGGCGAGGCGCTGGTGATTTCGTCATAGAGTTCCAGCATGTCGAAGGGTTCGGCGCAGGCCATGCCAAGCACGTGCTGGGCGAGCACGTCGAGCGCGCCGCGGCCGACCGGCGGCGTGTCCTGCGCGCCGAGATAATTGGCGTCGAGTGCCGCCTGGCATTCCATCACCTCGAAACGGTTGGCCGGCACGAGGATCGCCTTCGAGGGCTCGTCCATGCGATGATTGGCGCGGCCGATGCGCTGGGCAAGACGCGAGGCACCCTTCGGCGCGCCGACATGGATGACGAGATCGACGTCGCCCCAGTCGATGCCGAGATCGAGCGTCGAAGTGGCGACGACAGCGCGCAGCCGGTTCTCGGCCATCGCCGCCTCGACCTTGCGGCGCTGGGCGACATCGAGCGAGCCGTGATGGAGTGCGATCGGCAGGTTGTCGTCATTGATCGTCCAGAGTTCCTGGAAGAGCATTTCGGCCTGGCTGCGGGTGTTGACGAACAGCAGCGTCGTCTGGTGGTCGAGGAGCTGCCGGTAGACATCGGGAATGGCATATTTGGCGGAATGGCCGGCCCAGGGAATGCGCTCTTCGGTCGACAGGATCGAAATATCCGGCTTGGCGCCGCCTTCGACGACGACGAGGCCGGCGTGATGCTTCCTGCCCTCCTCCTGCGCGACCAGCCATTTCTGCAGATCCATGGGCTCGGCGACGGTCGCCGACAGGCCGATGGTCTTCAGATCAGGGGCAAGGCGGCGCAGGCGGGCAAGGCCGAGCGACAGCATATGGCCGCGCTTGGAGGTGACGAGCGAATGCAATTCGTCGAGCACCACATATTTCAGATCCTTGAAGAAACGCTCGGCCTCGCGGTTGGCCAGAAGCAGGGCGACCTGTTCGGGCGTCGTCAGCAGAATATCCGGCGGATTGAGCTTCTGGCGCTGGCGCTTGGCGTTCGGCGTATCGCCGGTGCGGTTTTCGACGGTGACCGGCAGGCCCATCTCCGCGACCGGCTTCATCAAATTGCGCTCGATATCGATCGCCAGCGCCTTCAGCGGCGAGACATAGAGCGTGTGGATGCCGGTGAAGGCGGAGCCCGGCGGACTCTTGCCGCGGCGGGTGAGATCGGTGAGCGATGGCAGAAAACCGGCGAGCGTCTTGCCGGCGCCGGTGGGGGCAATCAGCAGCGTGCTTTCGCCGGCTTCGGCGCGGGCAAGCAGTTGCACCTGATGGGCGCGCGGACGCCAGCCCTTTTCCGCAAACCAGCGGGTAAAGGCGGCAGGAAGCAGGGCGCGGGCTTCGGAATCGATCTGGTCCACATCCCGAAGGTAGTGAAAAACGGGCGAAAAAGAAGGGCGGCCGATCGCTCACATCGCGATATAGCGGTCCTTGCGATGATTGACGGCGAGGGTGAGATTGAGCACGACCGCGCCGAGCACCGAACAGGCGATGATGAAAGGGCTGGCGACCAGGAAGGAGAGCGCCAGCACGATGCCGTCGAAGCCGAGCTGGACGAGGCCGGCGCGCCAGCCGAAGCGATCCTGGATATAGAGGGCGAGGATGCCGATGCCGCCGAGACTGGCGCGATGGCGGAAGAGCGCCAGCATGCCGGCAGCGATGACGAGGCCTCCGAAGAGCGCCCCGGCGACCGGATGGACATGTGTCACGCCGATGAAGGCGGGCGCGAATTCGGACAGGATCGAGGTCAGGCCGATCGCAACAAACGTCTTGATGGTGAAGGCAGGGCCCATGCGGCGGAAGGCCAGATAATAGAAGGGCAGGTTCACGGCAAAGAAGCAGAGACCGAAGCTAATTCCGGTCGCATAATGGGCAAGGAAGGCGAGGCCCGCGGTGCCGCCGGCGAGCAGCCCGGCGCCGGAGAGCAGCGTGACGCCGAGCACGGCGAGCATGCTGCCGGCAACGATGCCCTGCGCGTCGTCGAACAGCGAGTGGCGGTCGGCGCTGGAATTCAGAAGGCCTGCGAAGGCGTTGGATGCCATGATGTTCCCCTGTCGGATTTTTCCGTTTCTATCCGCCGGCACAATAAAGGCAAGCGGCAAGCAGCAAGGGCAGTTCTTGACAGCGGCGACAATCATGGATATCTTTTATCCATGATTTAAGGAGATGCCGGCATGAAGATGGGCGATGGCGTCGAACAGGCCATTCACAGCGTTGCGATGCTTTCCGGCCTCTCCGAAGGCGGCGTGCTGTCGGCCGCGGCATTGGCGGAATTCCACGGTGTGTCGACGAGCTATCTGTTGAAACATCTGCAGGCTCTCTCGGGTGCCGGCATCCTCGACACCGTGCCGGGCCCGCGGGGCGGATATAGACTGGCGAAGCCGCCGGAAGAGATTTCGCTGCTCGACATCCTGCTCGCCGTCGAGGGGCCGGCGCCGGCTTTCCGCTGCGCCGAAATCCGCCAGCGCGGCCCGAACCCGGTCTCCGACCGCTTCTTCGCCAAGCCCTGCACCATAAGCGCGGCGATGCTACGGGCCGAACGGATCTACCGGGCCGAGCTCGCCAAGACCAGCATTGCCGATCTCGGCATCGAATTGAATGCCCTCGACGACGGATCGATCGCAGCGAGAGGCTGCGCCTTCCTCGAACTCCACGAACGCAAGACGGCTCGCTGAGCCCTATCAAAGGAGAAAGACATGCAACCGCGTTTCAACTTCGCCAAAGCCGCTCCCGATGCCTACAAGGCCGTCGCCGCACTCGAACAATATGTCCAGACCTCTGGCCTGGAGCGCCGCTTCATCCACCTGATCAAGCTGCGCGCCTCACAGATCAATGGCTGCGCCTACTGCGTCGACATGCATGTGAAGGAAGCCCGCCACGACGGTCTCAGCGAGCAATGGATCAACCTGATGTGCGTCTGGCGGGAATCGCCGGTCTATGACGCGCGCGAACGCGCCCTGCTCGGCTGGGTCGACGCCGTCACCAACATCGCCAAAACCGGCGCGCCGGATACCGACTACGAGACATTGAAGGCGCATTTCTCCGAGGAGGAGATGACGAAGATCACCGTGACGATCGGCGCGATCAATGTCTGGAACCGGCTGGCGGTCGGCTTCCGCTCGCAGCATCCGCTCGATGCGGTGACAAAGGCGGCTTGAGGCTGGTTCGAACCGAATCTCTGGCGTCCCCTCTCACCGTAAAACGGGGAGAGGGTTAGGGTGAGGGGCAAATCACATGGAACGACTTCAATGAGGGGCCCCAAGCCAAAAACCACTGCCCGAGCGCGATCATTGCGTCAGTCCGATAACGATGCGGA